>NZ_JCAALS010000032.1:0-72336 GCF_059686975.1 Paenibacillus xinjiangensis
ACTCTTCTGTATATTGATTACGTGGTTGTTTCTCCATACAGGACACCCCTTCTCGTTATTGTCATTATCCTCATACACTTAACGAGTGTCCACTTTTTATTCTAGCTGCAATTTGCCGCTAAGCACAATCTTCATAGCCGTTTCTGTACCATATAGCTTCTGCTGCAGCGAAGTACTGACCCAGCCTATGCTTTTACGGAGTTCTCTTAGATCCACCTCTCCGAAGGCTTTGCCAAGTACAGACAGCTGTCCGGTTGTCGGCCATATATAGCCGTTAATCATATTAAGTAAAGTGGTTTTTCCTGAACCATTAAGTCCTAGCAGACACCAATGCTCCCCCTGCCTGACTTGCCAATTAATAGCTTTTAGTATGTGTTTGTCATTCTGTTCATAGTAGGCATCCCTGATATCAATAATCATCTAAATTTCCCTCCCATACCCTTAAATTATAGGTAAGTTGGGCGTCAGGATCAATTCAAAATAATGTAAGCTCAACTCCCCCCATCCGGTGAAAGAGCATTGTTCTATTAAACATGTTACAATGGAGATGATTATGGACATAGGAGTGAACGAGAATTGAAGCCAAATCAACTGAAGCAATGGGCGCATTTTTTTCTAACTTATAAATTCGCATTAGACGAAGTCGAGACCAAACTTAATATTTTGAACGAGGAATTCCAATTCATTCATGATTACAACCCAATCGAACATGTGAAGACGAGAATCAAAACACCAGAGAGTGTCATGCAGAAGCTGCGCAGGAAGAACCTGGATATTACACTAGAGAACGCCAAGGAGCATATTCGAGATATTGCAGGCGTCCGCGTCATCTGCTCCTTCTCAACGGACATCTATCAAATATTAGAAATGATTGGCAAGCAGACCGATGTTAAGGTCGTTGAAGTGAAGGACTACGTTAATGATCCTAAACCGAATGGGTATAAAAGCGTACACCTTATCGTTGAAATCCCTGTATTTCTAACGAACCGAACAGAAAATGTACTCGTTGAGATTCAGATCCGGACGAGCGCGATGGACTTCTGGGCCAGTCTCGAGCACAAAATATATTACAAATATAATGAAGGCATTCCACCTGAAATTCAACAGCAGCTCAAAGAATCTGCCGACATGATTGGTTTGCTCGACAAACGCATGCTTGCCCTTAACGAAGAGGTGCTGCGGCATCGTGCAGTGGCAATTGAATAGCTCAGCGTACAAATAACCGGAAGAGCAGCTGCTCTTCCGGTTATTGTTATTAAGTGATCGCATAATAGAATGGAACAATAACTAAGGCAATCGCTACAGCAATTAATCCAATTCCCATCGCCCAGGCTCCGAGCCCCTTGGCACCTTGACGATACGCAATAAATCCGAGCACGGCTGAGGTGATCCCCATCAGCACCGGCCATAAGAACCAGGAAGCGATGGCAAATACAAGTGAAACCCAACCTAATGCCGTCCCCCCTGCTTCCTCTACCGAGTGGTCAGAGCGATTAGCAATGCTTGATTCCCTTGGAACGTAAGAGACTGAGCCCACCGCTCCAAATTCTGCTGCTGATTCCTCATTGAAATTCTTATTGATGTCAGGCTGACCAGTTGGAGCAGCTACATCAAACGTTGGCACATCATGTTTTCTTCTTTCCTCGTGTTCATCCTCGATTCGGTCCATGACCCCTCACTCCTTTGGCTTAAAAGTGTGGCAGCACGTGGCAGATGACTTCGTTGCTTGATCTTGATGGAACAAGCCTAGCTCATCTTCGGCAAATTCCTCATTGAAGCTGGCATGCTGGTCAATATCGATGGAAATTTCGTCTGCATTGCAATTGTTCCCTTCCTTCCAGAACGCACAATTGGATACGCTGCAGGATACGCCTCTCGGCATAAAAAATCACCTCCGCTATCAAGTTTCCCTGAACGGAGGTGATTCATTCTGCCTTATTTTTGCCCTTGCATGCGACGTTGACTCATATAGTCATTCTCGTAATACGCTAGCTCATCGCGAAGCTCTTCATAAATTTTGGACACGCTTAGAACGATGTCACGAGCTTCACGTACTGGCTTGAAGCGGAAGCGAATCGCATCCTGTCCTGTGTATGCGTAACGGCCATCTTCTGAGTAAATTTCATTCTTGGGATAGAAGAAGGCGTTGACACATTGGTGGTATACTTCGTACAAAGAGCGTTCTGCAAAATCGTTATCGAAATTGGGCCGTCTGAGCAATACTCCCAGTTTTTCAACTGAGACTTCAGAAAAGACCAATAAATGTCTCAAATCGGACAGCAGGCCTTTGTAGAACGTCTGTGCTTCATCTCCGTTTTCCTCGCCTGCCAGTTGGCTCAGCGAATAGCTGTTAAGAAACGGCTCCAGCTGACTAATGGCATCTTTTAATTTCGCTCTCGTTGATTCGCTAAGTGGTTTAATATTAGATTGTGGCATCGGTAGTTCCCCTTTCTTTCTCAAAACAAAAAACTCAGCCACCAACATAGTACCACATATTGCTTGCAGATGGTACTGGCGTTTCTGACAATCCGCCGCATATTTTCACCTCCACAACCCGACCCTATCCGAAGATGGATCATCAACGTGGTACACTACTGGAGGTTTATGCTTATGAAGAGGAAATGGATTGGTGTTTTTTCTGTTTTAGCAGCAGCCACTCTACTTATTCCCGCCGCCCCATTATTGATTCCAGATCGGGGGGAGCCCGCGGCACCACATGCTGCAAGCCTGACAGCTAATCAAGAAAAGGCTCGAAAAATTAAAATTTTGAACAACGACATGGAAGCTACCGCATTGCTATGCTCCTCTGAATGCTCCAAAGAATTTTACAAATTGATGTCAACAGAGGATAACAAGGACAAGTTCGGTAAGATCGACCATATGATGAGTATGCACAAGCATATGTCATATATTAGCTGGCTATCCGGGGATAGAAGCGTTAATCGCGGTCAGCTTCCCAAGGCTTCCGATAATCAAGCTGAGCAATATGTTGCTAAAGCCAAAGAGCAAGTCACAAAAGGGAACAAATATGAATCCAAAGCTTTCGTCGCTGCCAATGGAAGCCGTTATATAGTGCTTGGCGTGCCTAATCCGAATCACTTAGGAATTGGTGTGGTCGGTGTCGTGAAGCAAGACATTGTGACACAGGTTGAGCGCCACCAGAAGCGTAATTTGAGGCTGGTGCCCTATCCAAGCGAAGGCAATTACCGTATCGAATCGGTCAAGCCGAACTCAACGCAGGACATTACTGTGAGGAATGGTGAGGATAACGGCAATGCAAGCCATTATCACGTTCATGATGTTGTCGTTCATTTCGCCGACCAATTGTCGGATAATCAATTAGAGCAGATCAAACAGACAATTCATGCAACATCCGTTCAACGTATTGGAGATACTTATGTGTTCCGTTCCAAAGAGATGGACGCTGAGAAAATGGTTTCTTATTTCCAGAACTCTTGGAAAACAGAATATGTAGAGCCTCATTATCTATATATGACCAATGAAACAGCTGATGCGGATATCGTTGTTCCTAATGATGCACTCTACGCAGAGTATCAATGGAACTTGCCTAACATTGAGACAGAGAAAGGCTGGGGCGTATCCAAAGGGAGTGATCAGGTCATTGTCGCTGTACTCGATACCGGTGTCCAAGCCAATCACCCAGACCTGCAAGGCAAGCTGCTGGACGGCTATAACATTGTCGATACCGAAGCCGCTCCTGATGACGATGTAGGTCACGGCACCCATGTTGCAGGTATTATAGGTGCTTCCGTCAATAATGGGGAAGGCGTTGCCGGATTGTCTTGGTACAACAAAATTATGCCCGTCAAGGTACTCGACAGCAGCGGCGCAGGCTCCACTTACTCCGTAGCACAAGGCCTAATCTGGGCTACAGATCATGGAGCGAAGGTTATTAATATGAGCTTAGGCAATTATGCTCAAGCCGATTTCCTTCATGATGCCATTAAGTACGCATATGATCGTGATGTTGTGCTGATTGCAGCCAGCGGTAATGACAATACAGAGCGGCCTGGCTATCCTGCTGCTTATCCAGAGGTATTCGCAGTTGCTGCTACAGATGCTAGCAGCAATAAAGCGTCCTTCTCTAACTATGGCGATTATATCGACGTAGCGGCACCTGGAGACAGCATCGCGAGCACTTATCCTGGCGGCCAATACGCAGCTTTGTCTGGTACGTCTATGGCTAGTCCACATGTAGCGGCGCTTGCAGGACTGATACGTTCTGTCAATCCAGAGCTTACTAATGTGGAAGTGATGGACATTATGCGGAAATCTGCTATTGACCTCGGTGACGCTGGCAAAGATAATTACTACGGCTATGGCTTAATTGATGTAGACAAAGCGCTTAAGGCTGCAACAGGCTACAGTCCAACCCTTCAGAATTATCCAAGTCAAGTGAAGCACAAGCTCAATCATATTACTCAAAAATATAAAACAAAGTAAAGAACAAGCACCCTCTGGCTGAGTATATATGCCTTAGGGTGCTCGTTTTATTTGTGTTACAGAATACAAAAAAACCCTTGGCTGCTGCCAAGAGGTCTAGTTGATTTGGTCGTGCGGAAAGTTATCCTTAAGCCGGGTTCTGTACTTCTAGTGGTTCGAACGGGAACGACCCTCCCACTAATGAAGCGACAATCATCTATCTAGGCCGGCCATTACTGGACGGCTCCAGCAACCAACCCGGACGCGCCTCAGGCTAAGGCTGCAGCTTAGTGGCTGCTGCGTCCTCTCGGTCTTGCTCCAGATGGGGTTTACCAGGAATGCAGTCACCTGCACTCCTCGTGGTCTCTTACACCACGGTTCCACCCTTGCCTGTGCCGGCGTGAGCCGGCCATCGGCGGTCCATTTCTGTGGCACTATCCTTCAGCTCGCGCTGACTGGACGTTATCCAGCATCCTGCCTTGTGGAGCCCGGACTTTCCTCTCGCGGCAACAAGGCCGCCAGCGATTGTCTTTCAAACTTTCCGATGCACGACTAAGTATACAGGGAATTGAACAAAAGCTCAACCCTTACGATCTTCTAATTCTATACAAATCGGAATGGCTCCGTATTTAATACCGAGTTCACCGTCTCTGTTGCATATTTACGACCCTGCAGCTCCTGAGCTAGCCAGTCTGCAACACGCTGCTTCATAATCTTCTCGACATTATGCCCCGGGTCTATAATGGACAACCCAGCAGCCAGAGCGTCATGAGCGGTATGATAATCGACATCTCCTGTAATGAGAACATCTGCACCTGCGAATAAGGCATGGCGAACATATCTTGAGCCAGAGCCGCCCAGAACAGCTGCTTTGCGGATCAGGCGATCTGGATCACCAACCACTCTAAGCATAGGCACATCGAATGCTTGCTTAACCTTCTCTGCAAGCTCGCCCAGCGTTAAGGCAGCCTCCAGCTTGCCTGTTCTGCCCAATCCGAAGGATCGACCCTTCAGATCCATTGCATACAAGTCATAGGCCACCTCCTCGTAAGGATGAGCCTTCAGCATCGCTTGCACGACCCGCCTGTGAACGCTATGAGGAACAACCGTTTCAATCCGGATCTCTGCTGCCTTCTCCAGCTTGCCTGGCGTACCTATATAAGGTGTGGTGCCTTCTCCCGGCAGGAATGTGCCTATTCCTTCGATATTGAAGCTACAATGGCTATAGTCGCCAATTACGCCTGCACCTGCTTGGAACACGGCATTCAGAACCTTCTCATGATGATCCTCTGGGACGAATACGACTAGCTTATACAGCTTATCCGTATGGACCTCTTCCAGACATTGGCGTCCTTCGGCTTTAATGCCTACCAGATCAGCCATCCAATCGTTAATACCCCCATCCGCCACATCCAGATTCGTATGGGAAATATAGACGGCGATATCATTCTTGATTAGCTTCTCATACAGCTTGCCTGCAGGGGTAGAGGTATCCAGCTTCGCTAGAGGACGATAAATAATCGCATGATGGGCGATGATAAGCTCTGCACCAGCTGCGATCGCTTCATCCACAACTTCATCAGTGACGTCAAGAGCAACTAGAACCTTCCGAATCTCTTTATTCAAAGTACCAAGCTGAAGGCCGATTTTATCGTTCTCGACAGCATAATGCTTAGGGGCAAGCTGTTCCATTAGTTGGACGACGGTTTGTCCATTTGCAAACACTGCAGCACCTCCTTGATGGCATTCATTTCCTTCATAAACATCTGCTTCTTCTCTTCAGCCTGCTGTTGATCCGATAGGGACAGCTGCTGGCATACACGATCAAGCTTTTCAATCTCAAGCTGCCATTTATGAATTAGAATCGCACTTGGCTTCCTCAGCAAGTATGGCCCCATTTGCATGATTTGTGCATAGGCTGATGCAGGATCGAGGCTGAGCGGCAAGAAGGATGGATCATAGAGCTGCTTATTAAAAGCATCTGCTGCTTCCTTAGTCTCTGCTCTCAGAGCGTGTAGAACCTCATAGATCTTGCCGTCTTCTTCTAGAATAGTCTCGGCTTGCAGGCACCAGTCACGCTTAAGAAGCCAGCTCCGTACCAGATCTTCACCAACGTTAGGCTGAAGAACAAGCTCTCTAACGCCTTGCAGCTTACCTGCCTGATAGCCTTCCTCCAATATATCGCTCATCAAGCTTCCGCCCATACCAGCAATGGTGATTGTATCCGCTTCTCCTGGTTGAAGGACAGCTAATCCGTCACCCTTGCGCACTTCAATTCTGCTTAGCAGTCCTGCATCTGCAGTCTGCTTGCGCGCAGCTTCATATGGACCTTGATTCAGCTCTCCAGCAATAGCTGATGCAGCACGTTCAGATTGAATCAAATAAACCGGGAGCAGCGCGTGATCAGAACCAATATCTGCGGCACGCGAGCCCGGTGTAACATAGTCTGCAATGGTTTGCAGACGCTTCGAAAGTTTTAACATTAGGCAACCCACGCTATCCATTTTTTTCGCATGAAGAATAATAGTCCACCACCGATAGCCATCTTGAGCAGCAGCTCAATCTGAACCTGCAGATAGACCACATCATTCATAAATAACATTGCATAAATTTCTGGCATGAACCAGACCAAGGCACACATCGCCAGTAGGACGAATGAGACCTGCTTCGACCACCGATGAACGAACCAGCTGCTCCAGCCGAATAGCCCCGACAAAGGCAGCCAATACAGCTGAACTTCATACCAAGCAGAATCCTCATTAAACCGTGACAACAGCCACGCATAGACGAGTATAGCAGCAATCCAGCCGGATAGATGCAGCACTTGAATTCGGGCTGCAATTCCATATGTAATCCATAGTATTGCACATAATCCAAGCAAAGACGTTTTCCAGCCCCAATGGGTCAATTCATGCAGCTCCAGCATATAGAGCCCCACGCCCAGCATAAGGAGCATTCCTGTACCCGTAAGCGCCAATCCAGCAGTCTCATTGCGCCTCCGCAGCCGCTGCCCTAACCATAGCATTAACCCTACTCCAACAACAGAAACGCCAATTTGCAATAGCGGATGAAAAGCGTTAAAATAAAGCACAACAAAGGAAATTAAGGTAAATAATCCAAATGTAAGGAGCCACACCTTGCCTGAAGCTCGCTGTACAGCCAATACGGCTTTGGCTACTGCATAAGAGGATTCACGTTTCGTTTCTTGTTCTTGATCATAATCCGCATATAAATTAAGCAGGAAATCACAATATTGATCCGGCAGCAATTTACTTCTGCGCCAATGCTCAATTTCTCTCAAGATAGTCTGTCGACGCTCTTCATTCATAACCGTATATTTTCCTTTCGGAGTTACTTGTTATTGTTGAAAAAAAGACCTTACTGCACGTGCAGAAAGGTCATCATTATCTATACAAGCTTCTCTATTCCAGGAAATCCTTAAGTCGTTTACTACGGCTTGGGTGACGAAGCTTCCGAAGCGCTTTGGCTTCGATCTGCCTGATCCGCTCGCGGGTAACACCGAATACTTTACCTACTTCCTCAAGCGTTCTTGTACGACCATCATCCAGTCCGAAACGTAGACGAAGTACATTCTCTTCACGCTCGGTCAACGTGTCAAGCACATCCTCCAGCTGCTCCTTCAGAAGTTCATACGCTGCTGCATCAGCAGGTGCCAATGCCTCTTGATCCTCAATGAAATCTCCCAAGTGCGAGTCGTCTTCTTCACCAATTGGCGTTTCCAGCGACACCGGCTCCTGAGCAATTTTCATGATTTCTCTAACTTTATCCGTGCTGAGCTCCATCTCTGCAGCTATTTCTTCTGGGGTTGGTTCGCGCCCCAGCTCTTGCAAGAGCTGTCTAGACACTCTAATTAGCTTATTGATCGTTTCCACCATATGAACAGGAATACGAATCGTACGCGCTTGGTCAGCAATCGCGCGAGTAATCGCTTGGCGAATCCACCATGTTGCATACGTACTGAATTTGAAGCCCTTCTGATGGTCAAATTTCTCAACGGCTTTAATCAGACCCATATTGCCCTCCTGAATCAAATCCAGGAACAGCATTCCCCGTCCGACATAGCGCTTAGCGATACTGACAACAAGGCGGAGGTTGGCTTCGGCAAGTCTGCGTTTGGCCTCTTCATCACCGTTCTCAATCCGCCGAGCCAGTTCAATCTCATCATCCGCCGATAGAAGAGGGACACGGCCGATTTCTTTTAAATACATCCGTACAGGATCATTGATCTTGATACCCGGCGGCAAAGCTAGATCATCATCGAAGTTGAATTCCTCGCCTTGCTCCCGCTCAGAATCTTCTCCACGACTACGAAGTGGATGATCGCGATCCTCATCCCTTTCGTTCAATACCTCAATTCCCAAATCGTCAAGCTGTTCAAAAAATTCATCAATCTGTTCCGGATCCTGATCAAACGGAGATAATTTCTCCATAATCTCTTTATAAGTTAAGGAGGCTCTCTTCTTGCCTTGTTCAATTAGCTGATCCTTTACATGATCGAGCTTTTGTTCAGCTTCCAGTTCAGTATGCTGATCATTCGCCATATTCCGACTCCCTCCTCCCTAGAACCGATCATCATGTCTTTCTTTGAGTTGTCTCTCTAGGGTTATAATCTCAGTTAACATTTGCGCGGCAAGGATGTGATCTCCGGCACGCTCAGACTGAACCATTGCTTCTTTCTTACGTTCAATTTCCCTGAATTGCGGCACTTTAACAATGTCTTGTATATCTGCCGCCATGATCTCTTCATCAAAGGGGAAATCTCCGTCCATCAAAAGAATGGAAGCAGCCGTTCTCTCCAGACGTTCGTCTTGGAGCGTTGCGATGAAACGACCGGCATCCGGATCGTAGCCCTGCGCATAAAAAGCGTATAAATAAGCAGCAAGCGCTGCATGATCCTCAATGTTGAACGCTTCGCCTAATTTCTCGTGCACCGACTGTGCCACTTCTCTGTCACGCATCATGACATGAAGCAAGCGTCGTTCCACATACGTATATGCGGGTAACAACGCAGGAGGGCCCGATTTACGGCGATTTTCATTCCTACCATTATTCCACGGATTGTCGTTATTATCCCTTTTGGGTTTCTTTTTTTGCAGCTCTTGATGCTTGTTATGGCAGTCCTGCTTCAAAACCTCGAGAGGGAACTCGAATTCACGGGATAATTCCTGTAAGTAAATTTCGCGTTCAATTGCTGAATCAAGCTCTGCCACTATTCCGGCGGCTTCAAGCAAGTAGTTTTTTCGGCCTTCTTCTTTTAGCAGTATATGGTTTTTTCTTGAATATATAAGCTTAAATTTTGTCGCTGATACAGGTTGGTCAATGGCTTCCCGCAAAAATGTTTCAGGCCCGTATTCCGCTATATATTCATCTGGATCCTTGCCCTTCGGAAGAATCGACACCATCACTCTGAGCCCTGCATGCTCAAGCATTGGAATAGATTTAAGTGCGGCTGCTTGTCCGGCATCATCGCCGTCATAGCATATAATAACTTCCTCTGCTTGCCTTGCGAGCATAGAACAATGTTCTTCCGTTAATGCGGTGCCCATTGTTGCAACCCCGTTCTTAACACCAGCGCTCCAAGCTTTGATAACGTCCATATACCCTTCAAATAAGACGACCTGCTTACTCTTGCGGATGGCCGGCCGCGCGTAATGCAAATTGTACAAAATCCGGCTTTTCGTAAATAACGTCGTTTCCGGGGAATTTAAATACTTCGGCTGACCGTCACCTAATACCCGCCCCGCGAATGCTATTACTTTGCCATCCCTATCCCAAATGGGAAACATAATGCGTCCTCGAAACCGATCCACATGTCCGCTTCCATCATTCTTGGCGGATAATAGCCCGCCTTTCTCCATTACTGCGGGATCAAAATTTCTTGCCGCCAAAAAACGGTTAAGCGTATCCCATTGTTCAGGCGCATACCCAATCATGTAATGATTGATAAGCTTGTCTCCCAAGCCGCGTTCACGCAAGTAATCCTTCGCTGCCTTGCCATGCTGAGTATTGTTCAGCAAATAGTTGTACAGCTTGGCCGTTAGCTCATGCGCTTCAATCATCTTGGCTCGGTCCATATCAGCAGCCGTTGATTTGCTGCCTTCGGCCGATCCCCAAGTAATCGGCATGCCCGCTTCTTCTGCAAGCACCCTGACTGCTTCAGGAAAGGAGTGGCCTTCAATCTCTTCCACGAAACGGATGACGTTGCCCGTCTTGCCGCAGCCATAGCAATGAAAGATCTGCAGCTCTGGCGTTACGGTAAAGGACGGCGTCTTCTCCGAGTGAAAAGGACAGAGTCCCTTCATATATTTGCCGTGCTTCGTGAGATGAACGTATTTCCCAACCGTCTCTACGATATCATGATGACGGCGAACCGCCTCAATGACCTCATCCGGTATTTTATTACCGTATGTCATCGTCCATCACCTTCATCCTAAGTAACACGTAAATAATATTCGCTATATCTCATGTTTCTCCTGCACGTTCGCTAAAACTTTTGTCAACTTTTGTTGAAACCGTTCCCGATCTTCTCCGCTCATCGCCTTAGGACCTCTAGTCCTGCCGCCATTACGACGACGTTTGGCTAGCTCATGACGACGCTCCATCAAGTAATCGATATTGTCATTCGTGTATTCCTCACCGCGAGGAGATAGGACGATAGCCCCTTTGCCTATTGCAATACAAGCTAGTCCAAAGTCCTGTGTGATGACGATATCTCCACGGATAATGTGATTCACAATATACAAATCGACGGACTGATCGCTGCTATCGACCTGAACCACTTGCACACCTTCACCAGCCACTAGATGATGAGCATAAGAGGATACCATCAGAACGGGTATGTGATAATCTAAAGCCACTTGCGTTATTTCGGATTTGACAGGACAAGCGTCACCATCAACTACAATCGTTCTACTTGTTGTGACCAAGAACGTATCACCGCTCATTTCTCTATTTCAATTACCGTATTTATTATATACGTATATACGGCAAAGAATTAAAAAATCCTGCATGTCTGCTCTAAGTCTTGCGAATATGCTCCATAATGAGGCTCGCCGTCTCTTCTACTGCACGGTGAGAGACGTCGATGACTACACATCCGATCTGACTCATGATGGATTCAGCGAACAACAGCTCTTTCTCGATTCTATCCGCTGCCGCATAGGAAGCACTATTCGGAAGTCCAAGTGCCTTCAACCGCTCTTTACGAATAATGTTCAGATATGGAACACCGATGGTTAGCCCAACAATCTTATGCTTAGGCACAGTGAACAGCTCTTGCGGAGGCTTCAATTCTGGAACTAAAGGAATATTGGCAACCTTGAACTTCTGATGAGCTAAGTACATAGACAATGGCGTTTTGGACGTTCTTGATACACCGATAAGGATAATATCAGCCTTCAACACGCCAGAAGGGTCCTTCGCATCGTCATAGCGTACAGCAAATTCGACAGCATCTACTTTGCGGAAATAATCTTCATCCAGCACATGATTGAGTCCAGGCTCCTGCCTAGACTGACGACCTGTCTGCTGCTCAAGGCTCTCAATCAATGGACCTAACAGATCAATCGCTACAATCTCGTGCTCCTCCGCCAGCCTGCGCATGCCATCCCTCAGATGAGGAATGACAAGCGTATATAAGACAATGGCACCTGTAAGCTTAGCTTGCAGTACGAATCGCTCAAGGGTGGGCACATCCGTGATGAATGGCGCCCTGCGAATATCTGTCTGAACCGGATGGAATTGCGCGACCGCTGCGCGAACGACGAGTTCACCCGTATCGCCCGCTGCATCGGACACAACATAAATAATTACATTAGCTGACTTGGACATTATCCATCATCCCCTTACTTCTATATGGCGAAGACTGACGAAGATGTATCAGGGGTCCATAAGCTGCTTGGCAGCTACCAGACCAGCTTCGAGAAATCTGCAATAAGCGCAATATCATCTGCAATTAAGGCTAATGCTGACAATCGGTTGTTACGAACTGCATCATCCTTGGACATAACCATGACTCCGTCAAAATAATTTGTGATCGCTTGCTTCAGGGATGATAGCTGCGCAATAGCAGCTGCTAGATCACCAGCCTCGACAGCTTGCAGCAATGCAGGATGAGCCTTTTGCCATTCTTCGTGCAAGACACCCTCTGCCGCTTCCTCGAACAGAGACGGATCAACCACTCTCGATTCAGCTTTGGACGCAAGATTGCTGACACGATTGAACGCATCAAGCGTAAGCTTGAACTCCCCGCGCTCTTCTCCTGTAGCGAGCGAGCTAATTACCGCCGCACGCTCAACAGTTAGGCGAAGATCATCAAATCCAGAAGCCATAACGGCATCAATAATGTCATAACGGTTCGCTTGTTCGGACAATACATTCTTCACACGCAGTGCGAAGAAATCGTTCAGATCCTTGCGAATCTCTTCCTCGGTCCGCTTAAGGCCACGCGCAGCATGTATAGCTAGTGCTGCATCGAACAGATCTGTCAGCTTCAAGCTTAGGCCTTGGGCGAGAATAATTTGCACGATGCCTGCCGCTTGACGACGAAGAGCATATGGATCTTGCGAGCCTGTCGGAATAATTCCGATGGAGAAGCAGCCTGCAATAGTATCCATCTTATCAGCTAAGCTTATAATAGCGCCAGTCAGTGAAGCTGGGGCACGGTCACCCGCGAAGCGTGGCTGGTAATGCTCATTAATCGCTTTTGCTACCGCTTCGCTCTCTCCCGCTTTGCGAGCATAATCTTCTCCCATAATGCCTTGCAGCTCAGGGAATTCATACACCATTTGTGTCACGAGATCGAATTTGCAAATATCAGCAGCACGGCTGACTGCTGCTGTCGTCTCCGTATCTGTACCCAGCTTAGCTGCAATTAAATCAGCCGTAGCACGAATGCGTCTAACTTTATCAGCTACTGATCCAAGCTCCTCGTGATATACGATATTTTCCAGCTTCGCAAGTGCCGTATTGATCTCCAGCTTCTGATCCTCTTCATAGAAAAATTTCGCATCGGATAGTCGGGCACGCAGTACCTTCTCATTCCCTTTGGCAACAAGCTCAATCGAAGTGCGATCGCCGTTGCGGACGGTTACGAAATAAGGCTGCAGCTGTCCCTCGCTGTTAAGCACTGGAAAATAACGCTGGTGTTCACGCATAGAAGTAATGAGCACCTCTTGCGGAATATTCAGGAATGCTGGATCAAACTTACCGTATAGCACGTTAGGGAACTCAACAAGGAACAGGACTTCCTCCAGTAGATCCTCTTTAATCGCAATTTCCCAGCCCTGCTCACCTGCCAGCTGCTCAATCTGAGATACGATCAATTTCTCTCTCTCAATCACATCTACAATAACATTCTGCTCACGCAGACGTTCCTTGTATTCAGAGGGCTGTGCAACGATGGTTTCATCACCGAGGAAGCGATGCCCACGCGTCACATTGCTGCTATTAACACCTGTAATTTCCATCGGAATTACTTCTTGACCATACAGTGCAAGGAGCCATTTGATCGGACGCACGAATTTCAATTCATAGCTGCCCCAACGCATGTTTTTCGGGAAGGACATCGATACAATCAGATTCGTCAATCCTTCAGGAAGGACAGCAGCTGTCTCAATGCCTACACTGCTCTTATTCGCATACACATACTCAACGCCTGCCAGCTCTTGGAAGAAGAATTGTTCAGGCTCTACCCCTTGACTGCGTGCGAACCCTAGAGCAGCCTTGCTCCAATTGCCTTGATCATCGAGAGCGATCTTGCGGGAAGGGCCCTTCACTTGCTCATTGATATCCGCTTGCTTCTCCTCAACACCACTAACAAGCAGTGCAAGGCGACGAGGCGTTGCGTACACTTCAACAGTGTCATGATTAATACGGGAGTCAGCCAGCCATTTCACTGCTTTCTCCTTCAATTGATTCATTGCACCCCGAACAAAGCGCGCTGGGACTTCTTCAAGTCCGATCTCCAGCAATAGATCTTTAGCCATTATGCTCCACCTCTTTCTTCAGCAGCGGGAATCCAAGACGTTCCCGTTCCTCCAAATAAGTTGCCGCGCATTGGCGGGCCAGATTACGAACGCGCATAATATACCCCGTACGTTCTGTTACACTGATTGCCCCGCGAGCATCAAGTAGATTGAATGTGTGAGAGCATTTCAGAACGTAATCATAAGCCGGGAATACGAGCTTATGCTCCATCGTTTTTTTTGCTTCCTCTTCATACATGTTGAACAAAGAGAACAACATTGCTGAATCAGAAGTTTCGAACGTATACTTGGAATGCTCGAATTCCGGCTGACGGAATACATCACCGTAAGTGATGCCTTCCACCCACTCCAGATCGAATACATTCTCTTTATCTTGAATATACGAAGCCAGACGCTCCATGCCGTATGTAATTTCTACAGCAACGGGATTTACGTCAATGCCGCCTACTTGCTGGAAGTACGTGAATTGGGTAATTTCCATACCATCGAGCCAAACTTCCCAACCAAGTCCCCAAGCTCCAAGTGTTGGCGATTCCCAGTTATCCTCAACAAAACGAATATCATGATGCCTCGCATCAATGCCGAGACGCTTCAAGCTCTCTAGATACAGCTCTTGAATGTTGTCAGGCGATGGCTTAAGGATAACTTGGAACTGGTGATGCTGATACAGCCGGTTCGGGTTCTCGCCATAACGGCCATCCGCTGGACGACGTGAAGGCTCTACATAAGCAACGTTCCATGGCTCTGGTCCAATTGAACGAAGAAACGTCATCGGATTCATCGTTCCAGCACCCTTCTCTACATCATAAGGCTGTACGAGAATACAGTTTTGCTCTGCCCAGAACTGCTGCAGTGTCAATATCATACCTTGAAAATTCATCCGTTCCCGCTCCTTCATCATTTAATTGCTCGGCGACTAAGAGAACGCAAAAAAGCTCTCGTCTCTACGCCTGCTGCCAGACATAGGGACGAGAGCTGTCTCCCGCGGTTCCACCCTACTTGGCTCTCTCAACTATCAGCTCCAACAATAGCTGAATGGAGAAAACCCGCTTTCTTCAACACGACTCCGGAGTGCCGTTTCACAATCTGACCTGTTCGAGCTCTCACTGTCCCCGAATCGCTTGCTGCCAGTCATAATCGCTACTTTCTCCATCATAGTCCGATATTCATATTCACATATATTAACCATTTTTAATGTGAATGTCAAACTTTGCTTATGCTTTCCGAACTAGCTGGCTCACTTCGCTCTCATGCAGGGTCGAGCAGCTGCTGGGCATTGCCCACAGGCAGAGCTCCCGCAGCTGCTCCATCACCGAACACATCTGTCATTCCGCTTGAGAAGCTGTTCCGCTGAATCATTGTTTTTTTATAGTGAAAATTTGTCCATTTGATCGAGGAAGCTACGTGATTTGAGCGGAATGTTAATGTGCACATCCATCAATCTGCGCATAGCCTTCTTCAGCTCCAGCTTCGTCTCCGGCTTCACCTGAATGGCTCCTAATCTCCTCAGATCCATTCTACGGAACAATCGAAGGAGCTTATAAGCTCCTTCTCCAAGACTAGTCGCCTGCGGGTCCTTGCTCGCACAGCGAGGACAGAGAACACCACCTGCTGGTGCGCTTAACCGGAAAGGCCCTTGCTCGCTCTCGCAGCTCACACATTGATCTAGCTCAGGCGCATAGCCTGAAGCCTCAAGTATTCGCATCTCATAGAGATGAGAAATGATCTGCATATCTTTTCCTTCTTGCAAGCCTGTCAGACAAGCCTTAAGCTGTTCGAACAAAAAAGCTCCGGATTCATCCTCGTGCAGCGCCTTGTCTGTAAGCTCAACCACGTAAGAAGCATATGCAGCCAGATCGAGCTGTTCACGCAGTTTATGATGCGAATCCAGAATCTCACCACTGTTAAGCGTTCCTAGCCCGCTGGTCCGAAAAAAAACAAACTCTCCGTATGTAAACGGCTGCGCGAGTGAAGCATGCCTGCTCTTCACTTTTTTCGCGCCGCGTATCAGTACGCCTACTTTGCCGTTTGTTTTCGTCAGCAGTGTTACGATCTTATTGCCTTCCCCATAATCCATGCTGCGGATAACGATACCCTCCACACGATACAGCATATTACTTCTCCCCCATGCTTGAAACAAAGAACAGCCTGCTTGCAGAGCCTAAGCTCTGCCTAGCTCTAAGAGGAGGCTGACCCCTCTATTTCTGAAACAAACTCTTCGTTCTCCCCCGGTATAACTTGAGGATGATTCTCTGGACCAAGCTGATCCATTTCCTTGTAGAGCATGAATGACTCCACATCACCGGTTAACGTAAAATACTTCCACGAAAAATTTCGCATTCGTATTCATCCCTTCCACCTCGGAAATGAAGCTCCAATCGGTAATAGGATACGATAATCGTACGAATGCTATCCTTACAAATTACGTCAATAAAGGCTAATCATGTCGGAAGCCCAGATCCTTCAGCACGCGATCCTCGTTCCGCCAATCCTTCTTCACCTTAACCCATAGCTCCAAGAACGTACGCGAACCCAGCAAATTCTCGATATCATGTCTTGCCAGCTTACCGACTTCTTTGAGCAGAGCTCCTTTTTTACCAATAATAATCCCTTTTTGTGAATCTCTTTCCACATAGATGATGGCACCGATGTAGACGACGCCATTCTCCTGTACACGCATATCTTCAATGCCTACAGCGATGGAATGCGGAATTTCCTCCCGCGTTTTATGCAGAATTTTTTCCCTGATCAGCTCTGCACAGACGAACTGCTCTGGATGATCCGTCACTTGATCCGCAGGGTAATATTGTGGCCCTTCAGGCAAATACTTAGTAATCTGCTCAAGCAGCGTATCGATATTGTTGCCTCTGAGTGCCGAGATTGGAATGACTTCAGCGAAATCATACAGATCCTTGTATTGGGAAATAATCGGCAGCAATTGCTCCGGCTCGATTTTGTCAATTTTGTTCAGGATAAGAAATACAGGTGTCTTCACCTTCTTAAGCTGTTCAATGATAAATCGATCGCCACCGCCAATGCCGTCTACTACGTCAACGAGAAACAGCGCTGCCTCAACCTCTTTGAGCGCGCTCTCCGCTGTCTTCATCATGTAATCGCCAAGCTTGGATTGCGGTTTGTGAATACCTGGCGTATCTAGAAATACGATTTGTGTATCGTCAGTCGTATACACACCGTGAATTTTGTTACGTGTTGTTTGCGGTTTATCTGACATGATGGCAATTTTTTGCCCGATGAGATGGTTCATCAGGGTAGACTTGCCTACATTCGGTCTCCCGACAATGGCAACGAAGCCAGATCGGAACTTGGCGCCAGCGCGTCCGTTCGAAGTAGTTTGACTCATAATAGGTTTAACTTGCCCCTTTCTCTAATGAAGCCGGCGTGAATGCGCCCGGCAGTAACTCTGATACTGTGGAGATCGTCCAATCACCATTCAGATTGCCCATAATGACAGGCATATCCGGTGAACATAATTCTACCATAACTTGACGACAGACACCGCATGGTGAGATCGGGCCTTCTGTCCGACCAATAACCGCTATAGCCTGGAACTGTCCAGGACGCTTCCCATCCGCTACAGCACGGAAGAGCGCAGTCCGTTCCGCACAGTTGCATGGACCATAAGCGGCATTCTCAACGTTGCAGCCATAATGGATATGATTATTGTCATCAAGCAGAGCTGCCCCTACCTGAAAGTTCGAATAAGGCACATACGCGCGAGACATCGCTTCACCTGCGGCTGCTAGCAGCTCTTTGTAAGCTTCAGATAATCCTTCATAAGTCATTAGGCATTCTCCTCTTTATTGATTATTCCACTCATATGCCTAACAAATGCCATAAGGGCGGCCCAAGAATGAGCAGCCCAATAATAACAGCCATGAATGCAGCAATCAATACAGCGCCCGCAGCAACGTCTTTGGCTGCTTTGGCAAGTGGATGCAGATTAGGACTTACCATATCAACGGCTTGCTCGACTGCTGTATTAACCATTTCCGCTGATATAACAACAGCAATCGTCAGCAGTAATACAGCCCACTCGATGCGGGAGATTGGCAGTATGGCGCCAACTCCGCACACGAGTACTGCAAAGGTTACATGAATTCGCATATGCCGCTGAGTCTGGAGAGCATACCAGATCCCCGAGAGCGCGTATCCTACACTGCGAATAAATTTAGCCATTAGCGGAACAAGCCAGCTTGCTGCAGCACTGCTTCTTGCTTGCCTGTCATTTCTGCTTCGCCAGCGTCATCCGCATGATCATACCCGATCAGATGAAGGAAGCCATGTACGAACAGGAAGCCTATCTCACGCTCCAGCGAATGGCCGTATTCCTCGCTTTGTGCAACAGCCGTCTCCACTGAGATGATAATGTCGCCCAGCATTCCCGAGATTGGGTCCACCTCATCCTTGCTCTCCACTTCAAATATAATGTCGAGCTCTTCTGTTCCGTCATCGAGCATCGCGAACGACAGCACATCCGTCGGGCGATCAATATTACGGTATTCGCGGTTTAGCTGATGAATCTGCTCATCATCGGTGAAGGTGAGCGTCACTTCGCCGCTCGTCATCCCCTCTGCTTCTCCAGCCAATCTGAGCAGCTCAACGAGCCGGGTAATCCATTGCTCGGGAATTTCGATTTTGTCCTGTTCATTGCTCCAGTCTAGCTGCAAGCTCATGCTTAACTCTCCTTTGGTTTCACATCTTCCGGATATTCAATGCGTGAATGGAATATGCCAATGACACTTTCCTTCAACGAATGTGCAATGATATCAAGCTCTTTCATCGTCAAATCACATTCATTATATTGATTGTCATCCACCCGGCTTTTTATAATCTTCTGAATCATCGCTTCAACCTGTTCTACCGTTGGGCTCCGCAGACTTCTGACAGCTGCCTCCACACAATCGGCTAGACCGACAATAGCGGCTTCCTTCGACTGCGATTTAGGACCTGGATAACGATAATCCTCTTCCGTGAAGTTAACCGGAGCTCCTTGTTCTTCAGCCTGCTTCAGAGCCTTATAATAAAAGAACTTCAGAGAGGTTGTGCCATGATGCTGTTCCGCAATATCTCTAATCGGCTTCGGAATATTATGTGACTTCAGCATATCAACGCCATCACGCGCATGAGCGACAATAATGGATTTGCTAAGCTTCGGATCAATCGTATCATGCGGGTTCTCGATATTGGTCTGATTCTCTATAAAATAATTCGGGCGCTTCGTCTTACCAATGTCATGGTAATAAGAGCCTACACGGCATAACAGCCCATCAGCACCGATTGACTCTGCTGCTGCCTCAGACAAATTCCCCACCATTACGCTGTGATGATAAGTACCTGGCGTCTCCGTAAGCAGCTTGCGCAGCAGCGGATGATTCGGATTCGACAGCTCGACGAGCTTAAGGGCAGACAATATACCGAACGTAATCTCGAAGAACGGCATTAATCCGATAACGAGAATAGCGGTCAACAGCCCGCTTGCGAAGGCAAAGGCCAAGGAATAAATAAGCGGACCTCTGTCGAGCTGCTCATTCAGCAGCATTAGCACAAGCACGGACAGTGTACCGAACAAGCTCACCATAATGCCTGCCTTCAATATCGTAGAGCGTTGACTCGCCCGATGGATCGAGAATATAGCGGCCATCGATACCACAATAATGACGAATCCATATTGAAAATCAAAGATTTGGCTCTGCTGAGTATTGAGCACTACGCTGCCAATAATTGCGAACAGAATCGAGCTGATGACAGCCAGATGCATATCGAGCAAGAGGGTGATCAGCATCGTACCCAGCGCTGCAGGAGCGAGATAACCGACATAAGGCGAAGCGTCAGTCTGCGTCAGCGAGATAACCTCCATGGTAAGAATGTTAAGCAAATAAATGAGCCACAGCATCAATAGCTGGGAATTGCTATATTTGGGCTTAAGCCCGCCTACACCGCCATATTGATGCATATAGGCATAGATGCCGAGAATGAACACAATCGACAATAAGAGCAGACCAAGCTGAGGCCAATAGTTTCTTTTATCCTGCAGCAGTGAAGAATCCTTCAGAAGCTCGTATACTTCAGGCGTAATGACTTCATTGCGCTTGACGATCAGATCGCCTTCGTTGATTACGACAGGTGCCGTATTCTTCTTCGCTTGAATTTTGGCCTCATCCGTCGCCTCATTATCGAGGAATCGGTTCGGCATTATCGTGAAGCGTGCCAACTCCTGTACGATCTCTCGGCTTGTCCGATTGGACAACGAGCTGGCATTCACAAGCTCCGCCACCCGAGTGCGGGCGGTCTCTGCCTCACGAAGCTGCTCACCCATCAGCTTGCGGACAATCTCTATGCTGACCTTCCGCATCTCCGTAAGCTCTTCTGTAGTGAGTCGCGGTATTTTATAGAACGTCTCTTCTGGAATGGTATATTCCTGTTCTTTAATAACCGCGGCCATCTCTTCAAGAAGCGTTGGATTGTATGTACCCAAGGATTGATTCGTCTTCACGAAGCTATCGACAAACTCCGAATATCTGCCTGGAATTTCATTGCGATAGATGTCAATCTTGTTCTGCTCCGTAACTTGATCATCTACGTTCAACTGCTCAATACGTTCAAAAATCCGATCGATCAGCTGTTCATTTCTTAGCGCGACGTTGGAATAAATCGGGTCCACACGGTTCGCTGCCTCTTCCTGCGCTTGCAGGGTAGCCTTGTTGTCAGGTATTTGATGGGGTGCAACAATATCCTTCTCACTGGCAACATTCACCTGGATATCGTAAGTTTCAGGAACCAATTGCGGAGCCAAGCTGAAATAAAACAGCAGCACAAACAAAAACAAGAGCAGCATTCTAACCGTCTTGCTCTGTTTCCACCCTGCAGTTTTGGATATCTGCAAGTCCCCCTGTTTACCGGCCTGATTCTGGTTCTGGTTCATGGAGCGGACATTCCTCTCTATGCTTTGTTTTCAGCGTCCCAGTTGTATGCCACAATAATCTTTTGCACTAAGGAATGACGAACAACATCTTGCTCTGTAAAAAAGATAAATCCAATCTCTTCTATGTCTCGCAATATACGCTGCGCCTCGATTAATCCGGAATTTTTGCCCCGTGGAAGGTCAATTTGCGTGACGTCGCCAGTAATAACCATCTTGGAGCCAAATCCGAGCCTTGTCAAAAACATTTTCATCTGCTCAGGCGTCGTGTTCTGTGCTTCATCCAAAATAATAAATGAATCATCGAGCGTTCTTCCCCGCATGTAGGCAAGCGGAGCGATCTCAATCGTACCTCTCTCGAATGCTTTGGCTGTTTGGTCTGGACCTAGAACATCATGCAGTGCATCGTACAGCGGGCGCAAGTACGGATCTACCTTCTCTTGCAGATCTCCCGGCAGGAAACCTAGATTCTCGCCTGCTTCGACAGCTGGGCGCGTTAATAGAATTTTCTTCACGGCACCTTGCTTCAAGGCAGCAACAGCGAGCACTACGGCCAAATACGTTTTACCTGTACCTGCTGGTCCAATCCCGAATACAACATCCTGCTTACGAATCGTCTTCACATAATGGCGCTGGCCAATCGTCTTCACCCGAATCGGCTTGCCCCGGAACGTCGTCGTAATTTCCTCTTTAAGCAAATCAAGCAATTCTTCAGCTTGCATCTTACGGGCTAGATCAAGCGCATAAGCGATGTCCCGTTCGGTTGGCGCATAGCCGCCTCGTACGAGCTGAAGCAACACACTGAACAGCTGCTCGAGAGAATCGACCTCCTGTGCGGGGCCAGAGATAACGATCTCAGCATCACGGGAAGTAATGTCAGCTACCATCTGCTGCTGTACGAATCTTAGAAACTTGTCTTGGGGACCCAGTACCGCTAATCCCTCCGCCGCATTAAGGAGCGGGATTTTGATTATTTTCGCTTCAGTCTGCAAACAACCTCATTCTCCTTGCATCTGGACTAAGGGCATCTCTTGCACAATCGATTGCTCTACTTCAAAAAGAACTTTCATATAAACTTTACCATTGTCCGTCTTTTCATGCAAAACAATTTCGTCCCTGATCACTGCATCAGCGCCAGCTTTCAGCATTAAATCTGCCTTCGATTGCTGTATTCCGCTAATCTTCGCTTCCTCATCTGACAGTGTCCGCTCATCCGTGCGAACCTCCATCTGCGTTTTCTTCAATCGGCCGAAAGGCAGCTTCCAGTCGCGCCAGGACACCTGCTCCTCATGAATAACGGTCTCTGACGTAGAGAATGGGTTCGAGCCATACCCGCTTACCTGCAGTGCTCTGCTGCCTATGATCAGATACCACTTCGTCTTCTTCTCTCCGGTATATACCTTGACCTGCTGAGTCAAAGGGGCAGCTATGTTATATTCGTACCATACCATACCGCGAACCGTCCCCTTCGCTACAACCGTCTGCGTATATTCTCCACCGCCGATCGTTCCGGAGATAAGCGTTTGACCTTTTTTCACCTTCATGTTTTTTTTAACGACTGCCCGTCCCTTTTCAGTCAATATCTCCGTTACAACCGCGTCTGTGGATGCAATCAGATGCCTTGGATTTTGAAGCTCTGCTTGATCGGGAACCGTCGTCTCTACAACTTGAATAACGATCCTTGTCCCTTTTTTCTCCACGCCAATCCATGCTGCACCAGGCAGCCTGTTAACAAGCCGCTTCGACAGGACATCCGCATCCTGCAGCTTAAATGACCATTGCAGCGGGTGCAAGCCTTCCTGCTTCGCAGCAGTCCGAATCTGTTCCTCCGTGAGCTTCACATTGCCTTTCACATCAACGGACCAAATAATAGATGACAACAAATAAATACTAAAGAAGAATAAGACGATCCCTGCTGCGAAAATCTTTCTTTTTTCCATTTTGACAAGCCAAAAAGGCATTCCAAGTCTTCTAGTTACATGTGCACGACAGCCTGTCTCCTTTAAATACGGACGAAGCAGAAAAAAGTCGCTCACCGTCAACTCGAACTGCAGCTTGTCCTTGCTTGTCCATTGGATGGACCTAAGCTCCAGCCCACCCTCCAGCGCACGATTAACCAGCTTCTCTGGTTGTCCACCCCTTATCTGTACCGTCACGACCCCTCGCACCCATTGCAGCCACTGTACAGCCATCTCGCACCCCTCCTACTCGTGCAATTCTATACTTGTAATCTGACCCTCTATAAAAACCTCTTCTGTCCATATCGTGCGGATAACGAGTGAAGTGCCCGTCACCTCCAGCTCGCCTTTGCTTAATGCCAGCTTCAGCTTCTCACTGGTGAAATGAATGACTCCGCGATGATTCTCAATATATAACTGGCGATCACCAATCATCGTCAATCTGGGAAGGTCATACACGACATCCTGGGGCAAATCCAATATATCTGCAGTCCATTTGCGTAATTTACGATTTATACGGCCCATAGCTGATTCCATGTCCCCCCCACCGGCTTCACCGAAGCTCAGCCCTGCCATTAACGCAGGGCACATTATTGTACTGTACCAAAGTATGCGAGGTCCTTCTGATTTATGAGATAAAACAAAAAGCGGTGCAGGATTACGCTCCTGCACCGCTTCGATTATTTGATTAATGAGCTTGCCAGCTCCTGTCTAGAGACAGCTATTTGCCGAACGGACGTTTCGCCCGAGGCGGTCCTAATATTTCTGCCCAGATTACTGCTCTGCGCAGCTCATCCTTATCATTAGGGACGAGCTTCGAATGACTGCCGCCAGAATGGGACTTGGAGCCGGCAGCAGATGATTGGCTGCGTTGTGCCTCAGGAAGTGCCGCAGCTGCCTTCAAAGCCCTTGCAAGGGCTCCTGACGTCGCTCCGTCATTCCCTATCACTTCATCCTTCTGAACAGCTCTTACAGCCTTTATAGGCTTCTCAGCCTGCTCCAGCCTATCTGAGGTAAGATCCGTATGATTCTGCGGCTCATGCTCCTCATTAGCATTCGGTTGGCCGAATATATTTCTTGGACCCCCCCCACCGAATTCTGGCATCTTCGGATTCGATTTACTCGCACCCTTCTGACGCCCGAACAAGGAGAACAGGACTCCGCCAATAATAACGACCCAATAGATATTGTCGAAAATCAATGAAATAAGCTTTTCCACATCTTCACCTCCACAAGACCGGCCGCGAAGCTGGCTTAATAGTCAGCTTCTTTAGTTTTGATCCTTGTCTGTCGGTGAGGAATCTGTCTTGCCAATAGAGCTGCGCATTTCAGTATCCGCCTCGATATTTTTCAGATTCATGTAATCCATGACCCCGATTTTACCACTCTTAAGCGCATCAGCCATTGCAAGCGGCACTTGCGATTCGGATTCGACTACCTTCGCTCGCATCTCAACAACCTTCGCTTTCATCTCCTGCTCCTGTGCTACCGCCATTGCCCGGCGCTCCTCGGCTTTTGCCTGAGCAATCCGTTTGTCAGCTTCAGCTTGCTCTGTTTGCAGGTGAGCACCGATGTTTTTACCTACATCCACATCCGCGATATCGATGGATAGAATTTCGAACGCCGTACCAGCATCCAAGCCTTTGCCAAGAACGGTACGGGAGATCATATCCGGATTCTCGAGTACGTCTTTATGAGAATTAGCGGAACCAACCGTCGTAACGATACCTTCGCCGACACGGGCAATAATCGTTTCTTCGCCGGCGCCGCCGACCAATCGTTCAATGTTCGCACGTACAGTAACACGAGCTTTAACCTTCACTTCAATACCGTCCTTCGCTACTGCCGCAACGGTTGGCGTCTCAATTACTCTTGGATTAACACTCATTTGTACAGCCTGCAGTACGTCACGTCCTGCCAGATCAATCGCTGCTGCACGCTCGAATACGAGAGGAATGTTCGCGCGTTGAGCTGCAATCAGCGCATTAACAACACGGTCAACATTACCACCCGCTAGAAAATGGCTCTCAAGCTGATTAATATTTAAGCCTAGACCTGCTTTTGTAGCTTTGATCAATGGATTGACAATACGGCTTGGTACTACGCGTCTCAGACGCATAGCTACCAGTGTAATGATTCCTACGCGCACTCCCGATGCCAATGCGGAAATCCATAGCATGATCGGGAAGAAGCTTAGGAACACGGACAACACGATAATAACTACAACTACAATAATTAATAAAGAGATTATTGGATCCATTTGTTTTAACCCTCCATATATCTATATTCTCTAATGCTTCTATACAATTTCTTTTACAACTACCCAAGTTCCTTCAGCCTTTACAACTTTGACGGCTGCACCAGAAGCAATGAACTCTCCTGCGGTTACAACATCAATACGAGTATCACCGATCTGTACAGTACCTGCTGGTCTAAGAGGTGTAACGGTAATCCCCTCTTGCCCTAACCATTGTACCTTAACATCAGCAGACAAGTAACCTTGCTCTGTTGTCAGCTTCTCACGCAGAATGAATTTATTCCAGATTCCTCTGTCCTTGTACTTTCTAACCATACCATACAGGACAATTATAGACACGACAAACGCAACAACCAGAGAAATAAACGCTGTCATCGGATCTGCTGCTGCCGTTACAACACCTGCAATAAGAGATATGCCGCCAAGCACTCCAAGTATGCCAAAGCTTGGTACGAATACCTCAATGATCAGCATGCCTATCCCCACTACGAACAGCACGACTGATTCAACCCCGGCGAACCCTGCAATGTAATGCCCGAAGAAAAACAATCCAAACGCAATAATGCCAAGCACACCTGGAACACCAAAGCCTGGAACAAATAATTCCATAGCCACTCCAGCAATACCCATGATAAGCAAGGCTGTCATCACAATTGGATTAACGAGCCATCTAGCTACATTCTCCGCAAGGGAAGGCTGAATCTCAATTACTTGCCGCTGATCCAGCCCTAGCCACTTGATCGCTTCATCAACTGATGCCGCAGTGTGCTCAGAATATCCAACCTTTAGCGCTTCATCCGCAGATAAAGACAAAATCTGTCCCTTCTCCTTCTGCTGACCAATCTCTGGCAGATTAAGCACGATCGAAGGGTCCACCATAGCCGCTGCCACATCTGGATCCCGATCATTCAAGGATGCCGCTGCTGACATCGCTTTCACCCAATAAGATATCACTTTGGGGTTGTCAATGAGATCCCCTGATCCATTAACGACAGATGCAGCTCCAATCGCGCTGCCTGGCTCCATGATAATGTTCTGCGCATTCAGCGCAATGTACGTTCCGGCAGACACCGCCTTGCTTTCTACATAAGCAGTAGTTGGAATATTGCTCTTGCGGATAAGCTCACCGATTTCTTCTGCACTTGTCACTTCTCCACCGAATGTATTGATGACTAGGACAACACGCTGTGCTCCCGCCTCGGATGCTTCCTTATACGCACGCTCCAAGAACGCTTTCAATCCTGATTCTACGGTTTGCTTTACTGGAACGACAACTACCGCTGGCCCAATATCTGTCTCTGCGTGAGCAGGTGTAGGTGCAGCAGCGAATCCACTGATCGTAACCAATAACAGCATCGAGAGCATCAGCACCGGAACGAATGCAACTAATCTGTCCCATCGTTTCGTTAGCAAAGTCAGGCTCCTCCTCCTTTTTGTTTATTATCCCCTTATACGTGCCTATAACCATAATGTTTCAAAAATGCAAAAGACACCCCTGTTACAGGGTGTCTTCGTCCGAACTTATAGTTATTGCAGAAATTGTTGTACGAACTGATTTACTAGTTTACCATCAGCGCGCCCTTTCGTTTTTGGCAAAAGTGCGCCCATGACTTTTCCCATCTCGGCTTTGGAAGAAGCACCGAGTTCCTGGATGGTCTGCGTTACTATCGCTTTTATCTCTTCTTCGGTCAGCTGTACGGGAAGGTATTGACTAATAATTTCAATTTCTGCAGCAAGATCTGTAACCAGATCATCACGGCCGGCTTTACTAAATTCTTGGAGGGAATCTTTACGTTGTTTGATTTCACGACTCAAGATATCCACCACTTCGTTATCGTCCAAAGGACGTTTCAAATCAATCTCCAAGTTCTTGATGGACGCGCGAATCATACGAATCGTCGTCAGCTTGAACTTGTCCTGATTTCTCATGGCTTGCTTCATATCATCGTTCAATCGTTCGCTCAGGTTCATTATGGAAGGATCCTCCTAAAACTTTCTCTTGCGTGCAGCCTCGGACTTCTTCTTGCGCTTCACACTTGGCTTTTCATAATGCTTGCGTTTTTTCACCTCAGCTAGAACACCATCTTTAGCGATGGAACGTTTAAAGCGGCGAAGCGCAGCATCAATAGTTTCGTTTTTGCGAACTTTAGTTTCAGACACCAGTTTTCCCTCCCTCCGAAACAGACCGTCCAGAGCATTAAACACGGTTTATCAACTTACATTATATGATAAAACAAAATGCAGTGTCAACTAGCGTTATTTACAACTAGCGGACCAAGGTTTTCTCCACCTAATAAATGCAAGTGAAGATGATAGACTACCTGGCCTCCGTCGCTATTCACGTTGTTGATTAGACGGTATCCAGACTCGGCAATTCCTTGTTCTTGTGCTATTGTACGCGCTGCTGCAAACAGCTCGGCGATCACTTCATCGTCTGCTGCTGTTACATCATTCATCGTAGCAATATGCTTTTTGGGGATAATCAGAATATGTACAGGCGCCGCAGGCTGGATATCCTTGAATGCAAGCACGGTGTCTGTCTCATAAACCTTGTTTGACGGGATAGAGCCTTCAATAATTTTGCAAAAAATGCAGTCCATTACTTTATCCCTCCTTCCCATCAACTTTAATATCGATTATAACCGATTATACCATAGCTCGTCCAATCTCTTATGCATGTATATACCGGCCAGGAATGTCCGTCCACAGGCCGGCATTATTTAGTATGCATGAATAAAAATCAGAAAAAGGAGAGAAGGGATAAACCAAGCAAAGCTGTGAGCGGGAACACCTGACGGTAGAACCTGCGCCGCGGGAAATACGGATAAGGATACAATCTCGGACCGAAGGGCGGATATGGAAAAAACGCTCGGCCATCCCAGCCCTGCATGCTGCTGTAAGGAATAGCCATGTACACATTCTCATCGTCAACATGCTCCACGAATCCATCAACACACCAGCCATCATGCGTTCTGGCAAGCACGTACCGGTGCATATGGCTGGCGCACAAATCCTTCATTGTATTTTCCCCAGCCGCTTGCGGTTTAATCGTATCCAGCTTCACTGCCTCCTGCTTAATCGTTCCTTTGCCTTTGCCTCTCTGCATCGCATTCAGCCTCCCAACTGCTATTATGCAATTATCGTATGCAGCAATGGGCATTCGGCTACTGCAGACAAGAAAAATCCCTGTCATCGCCAAATTGCGACAGACAGGGATTGCTATTATAGGATTAGCTTATAATCGGTATGCTCGTTAATGGACTGCTCAAGCTGATCCGCGATGTCCATCCATCCTAGCCCGTTGCCAAGCTGAATGGAAGCACTTCTGCTCTTGGCAGCATCGAAGTTGAACTTGCTTATAATAGCATGCTGCTTCGTGATCGCTTCTTGTAACGAAGTGAGATAAGCGGTCTCCACCTCGGTAAGCGGACCCCCATGATTACCTAACTGCTGAATCGAATATTCGATCACACTCACATAATTGCTCAATTCATCCCTAGGGAACTCCGTTCCACTGAATTCATGAGCCTGCCTAATAAGCTCCAATACCCCCTGAGAGCTGCGGAAGGCTGAGACTGCACGGAACTTCGCATCCATTCTTTCACTCAGGTCTCCGCTGTGCAGCAGCTCTATTTCAAGCTGAAGCGCCTTATAGAACGATTCCGCTGATACAGCTGATGCCACGATTAGCTGGCCCTTCTGATACTTGTCCTCTTGACCGTTCTGCAAATATTGGGAGTAGAAAAACACATTGCCAATTAAGCTGAATGTAAGAAGTACTAGCGTTATTGGCAGAACTAGCGATTTTTTCGGGGATGCCTGGTGATCCATGTTACCAATCTACCTCCGTATACTTTTCCTATAATTATAGCTGCACGGATTGACCGCCATCGAAGAAAAAGACATGGCATTCCGCGATTGCTTGTCCCAGCACCGATTCAATAGCCTCTGCATACAGCTCAAGCTGAAACCGATGCTTTTCTGCAGTGCGTGCCCATTCTTTCATGTAGATCCGGTCCGTTTTGTAATCAAGCAGTACGACACCCTCGCTATCCTCGAACAGACAATCGATAACTCCTTGAATGAGAATCGGCTCCTTAGACAATGCCTCTGATGAATCCGGATAAATCCGGCTAGCCGGGAACATACAGCTGAATGGAACCTCCCGCTTCACCCAGTTAGCTCTCAGCAGCCTCTCCCCTATTGGACTTTGGAAGAATGAGGCTACGGAAGCCAAATCGATGGTGTCTGCTTGCTTCGGAGTCAGCAGCTGGTGCTCAACCATGCCCGCTAGTGTCTGTTCAAGCATTGCCTTATCAACCTCACTGGTCAGAGGGATATGCTGCATGAGCAAATGACTGACCGTACCCTTTTCTGCGGCCGTCATTTTTTCTTCTTCCATGAACTTAGGACGCCTTAGCCTGAACGTATAGCTGCCGCCTGGGCTTGTCTCTTGCTCCTTAGCGGAGGCAGGATGAAGAGGCTCACCGAAATCATACTCCTCTAGAGCATCGGCATGGAGCCTCTTCATCTCCGTTACAGAGGTTTTGGCCGCAATTGTTGTCGACTCCAGGTAACCATACTGCCAATCCAGCCGCTGACGCAGCTCCTCATCCTGCTGTACAGGCTCAAGCTGTACTAGAGACATTACTCCCTGCAGGCGATCCTCACGTTCGCTATTATGATCCAGAAGCTCCTCAGAGCCTGCTGCAGCCTCTGTGCCGAATATAGATGCATCAACAATGCCCGCTTGCCATTGGAAGGCACTAAGGCCATCCTCTACCTCTTCAAGCCGATTGAAGGTGGTCATTGCTAGAGGGCCAAGCCAGTCCAGGAAAGTAGAAGCAGATGCGAGTCTGAAGTCTGGGATATGGCTGTTCGCTCCCACTGCGGCTTGCCAGCGGCGAAGCTTCGCATCGGCGTCCGAAACGGTGCCGACAAGGAACATTTTCTCCTTCGGGCGGGTAAGGGCGACATACAAGATACGCATTTCCTCAGCGAGCATCTCCATCCGCATCCGTCGTCTAATTGCCAAATACGGAAGGGTAGGGTAACTAATTCGCTGCTCCGGATTAATGAACCGCGGGCCGAAGCCGAGCTGCTTATGCTTCAAGAAAGCGCTGCGTAGATCCTGCTGATTGAAATTTTTACCTAGACCAGCTGCGAATACTACCGGGAATTCAAGTCCCTTGCTCTTGTGGATAGACATGATTCTCACAACATTCTCTTGCTCCCCAAGCGCTCTTGCAGTACCCAGATCACCGCCGCTATCCCGCATCCGCTCCACAAACCGCAGAAACCTAAATAAGCCTCGGAATGAAGTCGATTCGTATTGACGCGCCCGGTCATGCAGTGCTCGCAGATTAGCTTGCCGCTGGATTCCACCCGGAAGCCCTCCTGTGAAATCATAATAGCCAGTCTCCCGATAGATGCTCCAAATCAGGTCAGCTAGCGAGCCTTGACGCGCCTCATCCCGCCAGCGGTCAAGCCGCTCTAGGAATAAGGATAGCTTGCGCCTCGTCTCTTCCGGCTGAAGCAGATCGCCTGCTGCTTGCAATACAGCATCATAATAGCTGGACTTCATCGCCTGTATTCGGATTGATGCCAGCTCCTCCGCATTCAAGCTGAATATCGGCGAGCGAAGAGTTCCTGCTAGAGGGATATCCTGATACGGATTGTCGATGACGCGCAGCAGTGAAAGCACTGTCTCTACTTCCGTCGCATCGAAATAACCACTGCTTAGCTCCGCATAAGCAGGAATACCGCTGGCTTGCAGCTCCTCAATCATAATGGGAGACCATTGCTGCGTTGCCCTTAGCAGAATCACGATATCCCGCCACTCGAGTGGACGATTCTCCTGCTTCTTGCCATCATAGACGCGGAATCCACGATCGATCAGCTGCTGAATTTGGAGCGCAATCCAGCGAGCCTCCAGCTGCGCGGTCTGCAAGTCAGCCACAGACTCCGCAGCGCTGCCACCAGCTTGTTCGCCGTCTTCATCAGAATCAGAGCCTGACAGCTCTTCTTGCTCAGTCCCGCCAGCCTTGTTAATCACCGCAAGCTCAACAGCAAATGTACCAGGCTGTTCGGCTTCAGGATATACAGCTCCGCAGACGAGCTCAGCTCGTGAATCATAATCCATCTCTGCTACTGATTCTCGCATAATGGCGCGGAACACATCATTCACACCGTCTACGACTTCGCTCCGACTGCGGAAATTACGTGCTAGATCGATTCGAAGCCCGGTGCCGCCTTTGTCCCCATAGCTCTTGTATTTGTTCATGAATAGGTTAGGCTCCGCCAGTCTGAACCGATAAATGCTCTGCTTGACGTCTCCAACCATGAACCGATTGCCCTGATCAGGGTTGGCGATTAGAGTCACAATCGCTTCCTGCACCATATTCGTATCCTGATATTCATCCAGCAGAATTTCATCGAATTGCCGCTGGTACTCCAATGCTGCGGCAGAAGGAAGCGTAAGCTCTGGTGTTGATTCTGGAGCACGCAGTATGCGCAGACAATAATGCTCCAAATCTCCGAAGTCCAGCAATCCCTTTGCCCGTTTAGCAGCCTCATAACGCTGTCCAAACTCTACTACAAGTCCAGAGAGCGCCCCCATGAGCGGAGTGAGCTCCTGAAGCTCCTCTACGAATGCCTCTGCTGAACGGCCGAACAGTTCATCAGACAATGAACTGATCATTTTTTTGGCATTATCGCGAAGCTCCTTCGCTTGCTCTTGAAGTGATTTATCATACTCGTCGCCGCGCATCGCCTTCAGCTTGCCGAACGATATGGCTTGGAAGGGCTCGAACCATTCCTCCCAAGGCTGATGGTCAACCATGCCCTTCAGGCCTATTACTAGAGCTAGATCATCCTCGAATGCTTCTGCGTAAGGAGCAGGACCAGCAGGCTCACGCGTGAGATCTAGCGCCTGCTGCAGCAGAGCAATCGCACCGGATAGCGCAAGCTCGACATCCTCTCTGATGCTGGCTACCCAAGGACTGCCTTCGAGCTGCTGCACATTCGCCACTGCGAAGCTGCCCGCCGTCGCTTCCAGCCAATGCTCCGGCCAAGGATTGCTCTGTGCGAAATCGAACAGCTGCTGCACAAGCCTGTATAGCGGTTCATCTCCACGCTCACCGCCATAACGATCGGCTAACCGCAGAAAAGCCCCATCATCGCCTGCACTCTCATACTTTTCCTCAAAAAGCTGATCCAGCACATCTATACGCATCAGCTCGCTCTCCGTTTCATTCGCGATACGGAAGCCGGGATCGAGACCAATCAATGGATAATAGCGACGAATAACATCGAGACAAAAGGAATGAAGTGTCGTAATCGATGCTCTATTCATTAACGCTAGCTGACGGCGTAAATGCTCAGATTCTGGCTGTCGCTCCAGCTCCTTCTCAAGCGCAATGCGAATACGATCCTTCATCTCTGCTGCTGCTGCCTTCGTGAACGTCGCTACGAGCAGACGGTCTACATCAGCAGAGGAGGATATTTTCCTAATAATTCTCTCCACTAGAACTGCAGTCTTGCCAGAGCCTGCGGCGGCAGCAACGAGCACGTTAGAGCCCTCGGTAACGATGGCATGCCATTGATCATCCGTCCAATTGCTGCCTGCTGGCTTAGCTGTATGATTAATCGTCTCCATTACCGCTCTCCTTCCCTTCCAGCTGCCTCCAAATTTCCTCCTCAGAGGGCTTATGCAGCTTCACATATTCATTGCCGTCAAACAGCGGATCGAATTGGCAGACAGCCTTATAATCGCAATATTGGCAGGGCGACTTCGTTCCAAGACGATAAGGCTCGATTGACACTTTACCGCCGCTGATATCTGAACCAATCTGGCCGATGGTCCGGCGCACAGAGCCTCGAAGAACATCCCATTGATCATTAGTAACAACTGAAGAGCTGCTGTAGAACGCCCCGTCACGCTTCAACGCTACTGGAAGCAGCTCGGAATAGCCGCTCTCCAACTGGTCATCCATTAGTCGCACGGTATCTGCTTCTGCAGTAATAAGGCCCTTCATTTTGAACTTCTTAAGCATCCTGCTATTGACCTCAGCGCTCGATAATCCATTGGATACTGCAAGCAGCGGGTTATGCACATGGAAGTACAATACGCCAGCAGGCGATGCAGACTGTCCGAGCCAGCCTTCCGCATGGGTTACGAGCACATCCAAATACGTCAGCATCTGCAAGGACAGCCCGAAGGCGACCTCCTCCAATCTAATTTGGGTTGAGCTGGATTTGTAATCAAGCACTCGCAGCAAAAGTCCCTGCTCAGTCTGAGCGGCGTCAACCCTGTCAATTCTTCCTATAATCTCCATAGTCCCGCCATTAGCAAGCGGAATGATGAGCGATGGCAATGTGCCGTCTGGGCCAAAATCCACCTCAAGCCCTACTGGCTTGAACTCAGCTCTTCTTGCATGCTCGCTTAGCATAACCGCCGCTTTGGCGATAATTTCTTTCAGCTTTCTAGCAATATATTGAAATCTCCCGCTGCTAAGCAGGATTTGTGATTGAAGCCGCGGAGCAAGCTCGTCTACCGTCTGAGCTGCAGCAGCGCGAATCTCCGACTCCGACATAGAGCCCCAGCGATGCCCAAGACCCCCTGCCAGCTTGCTGAGCGCCGCATGGAACAGCTGACCCACATCAGGTGCATCCAGCCTGTACAGCTTCCGTTCTCTCAGCCGCAATCCATGAATTGCAAAATGCTGGAATGGGCACGATACAAACCTTTCCATTCGTGACACACTTGCTCTGAGTCTTGTCCCATATAGCTGCTGAGCTGTATCGGCTGAAAGTGCCTGCTCTTGATTCACATAGCTCAAGGAAGTCGTAAGCAATTGCAGCTTGTCCTGCCACTGTGGGCGAATCGCGTACCAGTTATAGATATCCCACCAAAAAGGAGCAATCTCTGCCCCCTGCTGCCAAGCTCTAAGCTCGGAAATCAGGTAGGATATCGTACGCTGTGGATGCTCAATGAAGGAGCGCTGCTCGTACTCCGCCATCCCAGGGGTCGGCTCAGCTGCTGCTGTACGCACACCAATACCAGGAAAGAGCTGCTTAATCTGGCGTATGACTTCTGAAGGAAGCAGGCTTTTGCCCTCTTCATCTGCAAGTGCCCAGCTCATCCATAGATGAGTGCTTGGCGTAGTAAGCGCATTATAGATAATAAAGCGTTCGTCAAGTAATCTGCGCCTGACGCTCGGAGCCATTACGAGCCCCTCTTCCGCCAAGCGCTCCCGCTCCTGTTCAGTAAGGACACCATCCTCCTGAATGCGCATCGGCATAATCCCGTCATTCGCCCCAAGCACATAACAAATGTGGACTTGGCCTGAGCGAGTTCGATCCATACTTCCGATTAACGCTTGATCCAATGCTGGTGGCACCGCGGCCAGCTTCAGGCTCTCAAGACCGGTCTCAATCATCCCAGCGAACATCTCTGGCGGCATAGCCTCATCCCCTACCAGCTCTACCAGCTGATCGAGAAGCTGCATGACACCATCCCACAGCTGTCTATGCGCCCGTGAGCGCTGTGTCCTGCCCTCTGCAGCATCTTGTCGGCTCCACCTCTCCAGCCTGTCCGCCGCATCCGCATGATCAAGCAGACGATACAGCGCCTCACACATCGTCCTCACATCCGGCGCCTTCTTCAGGGCAAGCCCGAATCTTCTTAGAGGCGGTACTATCGCATCACGAGCTGCCATTACAGCATCGAATTCCCGTTTAGCATAAGCAGATATTTCTGCTGTTTCATCTATTTCATCGTCTAGTGACCGCACAACGAATGGCTTCCATCTCGTGCTGTCGAGCCACTTCCAGCCATCCACACCTGCTGCCAATACGTAGTTTTCGAGCAGATCGAATTGCTCTCTCGGCAAATTCCCCTCCATCGGGAATAGCAGCTCCGTCTTCACACAACGGAATACAGCCTCATAATGCCAGCCATGCAGCACAGTCTCAAGTGCAGAACGAATGAATTCTACTAATGGATGATAGACCGTATTATGCTTCTGATCTAGAAAATAGGGAATTTCGTAATCATCGAATACAGCCTGAATATAATCGTTATAATCGGCCGAGTTGCGAACCATTACTGCCATATCGCGCCAACGCAAGCCATCCTCCCGTGCTCTTCGCACCATATCTCTCGCAACAGCCTCCACCTCAGCCCGGCGGTTAGCCGCAGCATGCAGAGAGATGCCCTGTAAGTGATTGGTGTTCGCAGCATCTTTTGTGTTAGGCAGCAGCATTGGCGTACGACCGCCATAATGACGCTCCAGATGAGCGAGCATTGGACTTTGGCTGAACCGTGATTCCATGCTATGGCCTAACAGAATAGGCTCATCCAACTCGACACCACAAGCAGCGGCAAGCTCGATTAGCTTGCCATACGTCTCTGCCGTTGGATGAAACAGCTCCAGTTCATGAGGCTTCTCACCAGGCGCATACGTCCGATCAAGTGTCAGTGCAATCGTCACATCCGCTGCCGAAGCGATCAGTACATGTAATGCTTCATACTCCTTCGGAGTAAATCCATGAAATCCGTCGATCCATATTTGCGCACCGCGCATGGCAGCAGCATCTGCGAAGCCCGCAGTCAGCCGAGTTAAGTAATCTTCGGAATCTATATACAAGCCGCCGAGCTCTATTTCCAAGCGTTCATACACTAGTCGCAAATCATGAAGCTTCCGATTCAATAAAGATGAACCATTCATGGAATCTGTCGAGCTAGCTAATGAAGCAGCATCAATGCCATATCTTTTCCATTCCGTCAAAAGCTCGCCGAGACGCTCTATAAATCCTGGCTGCTCTGCTCCACTCTGGAACAACTCCAGCTCGTTGCCTAGCAGATGAACAATTTTGTATAGCAGCATATGCTTGCCGTCATCACTAATTGGAACTAGCGCCGTTCCGCCAGTCTCCTGCATAACACGGAATGCCAGCCTGCGAAAGCTAAGCGCTTGGGCACGAATCGCGCCATTCATTTCTTTTAGAAGCGCATACTCCGTCTGAAAGGTAGCCTGCTCAGGCACGAGCATAATAAGCGGCGGCCCGTCTGGCTTATCATGTAATTGCGAGCGTATGCTCTCTAAGCAATATGACGTTTTTCCCGTTCCCGAACGACCCAGTACGAATCGCAGTCCCATTATCGATACTTCCCTTCCGATACAATCTCTTAATCTACTATAGTACCATAAGAAGCTATAATTATCACCCAAGAAACAAACGTATGTTCTGGAATTTTTTCTAAAATATTAAAGATTCCCTATTGCAATACCTGATATTCCGAGTATAATACTTGGTATATACATGAGATTGGGGATGCGGGTTATGACTTCAACTGAAGCGATTGTAGAACGGTGGATGAATGACCACCTCGATTTACTAAACTATGCAAAGCAAATTGGTGATCTAGAGTGGCAGAATGAGCTGATGGAGAAGCTTAACGATGCTAAGGCGCATACAGCTGAATTAGTGCTCACGGTCAAGACCGAAGAGCTTTGGCGTCATTTTGATTCCATTAATGCAAAAATGCTGGAGATTTATAGCCTACTGAGGAAATCGGACAACGTTAGTGAGATTAATACGTTGAAAGAGGAAGTGTGGGAGCTTAAGCTGCAGCGGATTGAGCTATGCAAACAATTTAAATCAACGATGTAATTAAATAGATATACAACACAAAAAAATCCCGCATGCGGTTTGCCGCTTTGCCGGATATCGGGTAATCCATTCATTTCATTGAGACATGCAGAAGTCTGCTCTGTTCGATCCTACTTAACAGCTGCGTGCAGAGGTCTGCTCCGCATTAGAGCTTCACAGGTACGTATCAATTTGCAGATTGATATGTACATCAATAAATAAATAAGAGCTCATTAGATAGCCGCAGTTGTTCGATTGACCTCTTGAGAGGACGATCTTACATTGCGGTTTGTTTCATTTCACGCATCATGCTCATCATCATCGTCATCATTTCATCGCATTCTTGCATTTTGGACATCATCATATCCATATCCATGTTCATCATATCCATCTTCTGCATTTCCATCATTTGATCCATCATCATCTTCATGCTGCTCATCTTGCACATCATTTCTTCCATACACATTGTCATCATCATCTTCATGCTCATCATTTCCATCTTACTCACTCATCCTTTCGAATTGGGTATTTTTGTTTCCATATCTTTCTTTTAGAAGAATAACCCATATACCAAATAAAATCAATCATTATTTTCGGAAAAGTCTTGCTTTCTTTTTCAGACCTGTGATATTATTAAATATTTTTAGTAATTCATATAATCCCTCACGGGTTTATCAATTTGGTTGGTTTACGTCAAAAAAAGGCTGCCAAGCAGCATCATACTCAGATACTGCACGGCAACCTCTACCACATTCCCATCTATTTACTTCTAACCTCGAACACTGCAAATTTCAAATAATGCCCCTCATTGACCCCTAACAGCTGGGGATGATCCTTGCCTGCTGTACGCCATTCCACTAGACGCAGCAGCTTGCCTGCATCGGCCGCCGCATCTTGAACCGTCTCTAAGAACAGCTCTGGCCGCATATGGTAGGAGCAGCTTGCTGTAACGAGATATCCGCCTTCATTAACCAGCTTCATCCCGTGGAGATTAATATCCTTATAGCCGCGTACTGCCCCTGCAACTGCGGATTTCGTCTTGGCGAACGCAGGCGGATCGAGAATGACCACATCCCATGTCCGGCCGTTGCCGCTAATCGGCTTAGAGGTATCCGTGCCGCCTTGGCTCCGCTCAGCCCGCTCCTCGATTCCTTTCACCTGATTGCGCAAGTAATCGAACGCATCAGCCACGACAAACTCTACCCGATCGGTAAAGCCGTTGCGCTCCATATTCCGACGAGCCGTATCGATTGCATGCTCCGAAATATCAAGGCAGGTTACTTTCTTAGCTCCGTATTTGCACGCGTGAAGCGTGAAGCTTCCCGTATGTGCGAAGCATTCCAGCACCGTTGCCCCATCCCAATAAGGGAAGGTAACGACCTTGCCATTCGCGTTAACTGGCACAAGCTCGTCTGCTGTGCTGTCTGTTGTCTGAGCATCCACATCTGCTCTCCGCTCGAGACGAATGCCGCTGCGCGATCCCCAGCCTTTCATTAGTGGTGCTATTGATGCTCTATTCTCACGTTGATCGTAGAAATAGCCGGTTTTCTGGCCTTCTACAATATCAACCTCCAGCTTCAGACCATTCTCCTCGATCTCAATGATCGGAGGGCATTCCCCATAGAGTACACCAGTCTTCTGCTCTAAGCCTTCCAGCTGCCTCACACCGACATCGCTGCGCTCATAAATGCCTTGTGGTTCAAACACTTCAATTAATGCAGCAAGAATCGCCTCACGGCGAATATCCATTCCAAGCGTCAGGAATTGAATGACCAGAACATTATTGAACCGGTCAACGGTTAGCCCAGGCAGAAAATCTCCTTCACCGTAGACCAGACGACAATCAGCATCAGCTACGAATCGGCCTCGATACTCCTTGCATTGCTGGAACTTTTCGACGAAGAAGGACTTGTCCAAGCTCTCAATCGGCTTATAAGACATGACCCGGACTGTAATCATGGATTTGGCATTGTAATAGCCGGTTGCCAAGTAACGGCCTTTGTGGGACACAACATCAACCACATCACCAGGCTCTGCTGCACCCTCCAGACGTTCAATTTCATTCGCATAGATCCATGGATGACCCGCTTCCAGACGTTTTTTTCGACCACGCTGCAGCCATATTTGTGCTTTGCTCACTTATATATCTTCCTCTCTATCTGGCAACGGCTATTGCACCGCTGCTTACGAACCTGTGACCCTTATGCTTGTCATGCTTGTCTTTCTATTCGCATATGTATATGTACGAAGCATTCTATGCGTATCGCATGTAAAAGGAGATCTTTCTTCATGCTCTTATCGATTATTGTTCCAATGATGATCGGCTTTACCCTATTTCTAAGCGGTATGAAGCTTATGGAGCTGGCCCTGCATCACCTTGCCGGCCCGCATCTGAACAGCATCCTGTACCGCTCCACAGCCACACCTATCCACGGTCTTGCGGTAGGTACAATAACTACAGCCTTCCTGCAGAGCAGCACGGCGGTCACCGTCATTGCGATTGGACTAGTGAATGCGAGATTGCTAACGTTTCCTAGAACGCTAGGCATCATACTCGGCACGAATATCGGAACCTGCCTAACTACAGAGATTATCGGGCTCAGCTTGGACAGTCTTGCGAAGCCGCTCTTTATTGCTTCCATAGCCGGATTCGTTATAACCGTTCTGCTGAGCGAAATACAGCTATTCCCCTCACTAGGGCTGCCAGGCTGGGTACAGACCATGCGTTATTCATCCGTCGCATTGACTGGGTTCAGCATGCTCCTTACTGGCATGGCCATGATGCAGAGCATCGGTACTGAAGTACAGAAGAGCCCCTTCTTCAGCTGGTTCCTGGATAAAGCTAGCGACAGCCTATGGTGGGGGCTTCTAGCCGGAGCAATACTGACCGCTGCAATCCACAGCAGTGCCGCCGTCATCGGAATTATAATGGGCTTTGCTGCTATCGGCGCTATGCCTGTGGAGCTCTGTGTAGCTATCGTTCTTGGTGCCAATGTAGGAACCTGTGCAACCGCACTGCTCGCCTCGATTGGCAGCTCCAAATCCGGACAGCTTGTTGCGCTATCCCATGTCGTTCTCAATGTCGGCGGAGCTCTATTGTTCATGCCTTTTATAAGCGAACTAGCCGCTATATCCGGCTCTTGGTCTCAATCCTCGGCAAGCCAAATCGCGCATGCCCAGACCATCTTCAATGTATTAAGCTCATTAATTGCCCTGCCGCTTTGTTACTTGCCGGTATTCCGTAAGCTGCAAGCCTAATCAATCTGTATGCCAAGCAATTGAAGGGCTCCGGCAACGATACGATTATTGTTGTCGTACCCGGACTGCTTCTGAAGTCTCCAGGCGTCACGGGGCTCGAACCAATCTACTCCGCGAATTTCTTCTACCTGAGCCTGCAAGGCACCGCTGACTGCTTCAACTAGATAATAGTGAACCTCTTTGTCGACTACGCCTTTACGATCGTCCTGGTATTTATATTTAATCTGGTCGATAGGGGCTACAATAACGCCCGTAAGTCCAGTTTCTTCAGCAATTTCACGAAGTGCCGTCTGTTCCACTGTCTCGCCAGCTTCCATCTTCCCCTTCGGAAGTGAGACTTTGCCGTAACGATCTTGAATAAGCTGGATTTGCAGCACACCTTCATCTGAACGCCGATATACGACGCCCCCAGCTGAAATTTCCTTCATTCCCGCGTCCCCCTTGCTTGCTTGACATTTGTATGCAACAACGAGGCTTCCTCGTCCGATCCCTCCTCTTAGGAATCGGCTAGGAACCCTCGCGAACGGTGCTCTGTGCCTACCTGCGTTTTACGCCTGTACGGCTTGTGGACGCACGTTATGGTCCACTTGCTGATGCTTCTCAAGCACGAAGGAATGGACCTCTTCCTCATCAATCACTCGAACGAGCTGGCCGCGGCACTCATTAACACCAGATTGTGTGATTTTCACGCGACATAGCTTGCCGACAAGATCGAGTGACCCCTCGAACACGACTTGAATGTAGTTATCGGAATAACCCATGATAAGTCCTGTACCTGGAGCGCCCTTGTAGTCCCGCTCCGGAATAATATCCAACACCGCTCCAACATGCTTATCCGCATATTTCAGCTGCATCTTCTCCGATAGATCAATGAGCTTATGAACGCGTTCATTCTTCACTTCCTCATCCACCTGCTCATCCATCCTTGCAGCAGGTGTACCCGTCCGCTTGGAATAAGGGAACACATGCATTTCGGAGAAGCCTATTTCCTCCATGAAGCGGAAGCCGCGTTCGAACATTTCCTCCGTCTCGCCAGGGAAGCCGACAATGACGTCTGTCGTGATTGCAACGCCAGGCATGACCTCGCGAATCCGCTTGATCTTCGCTCCGAATTCCTCAGTCGTATATTTGCGGCGCATCCGCTTCAGAACGGAATCATCGCCCGCCTGTAGTGGAATATGGAGATGACGGCACATTTTATCCGAACGGTTAAGCACATCAATCATGGCATCGTCAATCTGGCTTGCTTCAATCGAGCTGATTCGGATACGCTCTAAGCCATCGATTTTGTCCAGATCCCATAATAGATCCGTCAATCTGTAATTTTCCATATCATCGCCATATCCGCCGGTATGAATACCAGTAAGCACAATCTCCTTGTAACCCGAGGCTACTAGCTGCTTAGCCTGTTCGATTACACTATGCGAGTCCCGGCTGCGAGACAATCCACGTGACCAAGGAATAATGCAGAAGGTGCAGAAGTTGTTGCAGCCCTCCTGAATCTTCAGGAACGCCCGCGTACGCTCTGAGAAATCAGGCACGTCAAGCTCCTCGAAATCACGTGTCTTCATAATGTTGCGCACCGCATTAACCGGTTGACGGTCACCTTGAATCTGGCCTACAAAGGACATAATTTTCTCACGGTCCTGAGTACCTATAACCAGATCAACTCCTGGAATTGCCATAATCTCTGCAGGAGACGTCTGAGCATAACAGCCAGTAACCGCGATAACCGCATCCGGATTCCTTCGCACTGCACGGCGAATAATCTGACGGCTCTTCTTGTCTCCTGTATTCGTAACGGTACATGTATTAATTAAATAGACATCAGCTGTCGATTCAAAATCAACCTGCTCATAGCCCTCGTTTTTGAATAGCTGCCAAATGGCTTCTGTGTCATAAAAGTTAACTTTGCAACCTAAGGTGTAAAAGGCTACCGATGGCATAATTTCTTACGCTCCTCCCATTTCTCCGGCTTCATACAGCAAGCATGTCAATCCGACGAAGCCTGCGGTTTCCGCCCGCAATATCCGTTTGCCAAGCCCCACAATGACTGCTCCTGCAGACTCAGCTTCGGTTGCCTCACGTTCTGTGAAGCCGCCTTCTGGGCCGACGATGAGCAGAACCTTGGGCGCCTCTGCAGCAATCCCGCTCGCCTTCTGCTTCCACTCGTGCACAGCAGTTCTAATTCCCTTGCCTGCTGCTGCATCGCCTTCCCGCTCATAACAAAACAATACGAAGTCAAATTGCGATATCGATTCAATAAGCTCACGCCAGCTGCGTACGGATTCAATCGCAGGAATACGACAGCGATGCGATTGCTCCGCTGCCTCCTTAGCAATTTTCCCCCAGCGCTCCAGACGCTTCGCTTCTTTTTTGCCGTCATACTGGACAATTATTCTCTCGGATTGGAACGGCGCGAACGAATAGGCGCCAATCTCTGTCCCTTTTTGAATAACGAGCTCCATCTTATCGCCCTTAGGCAAGCTCTGAGCAATCGTTACAGACCACTCCGGCTCGCTGTTCATTGGAAGCTCCTGGGTGATGTCTGCTAGAACCTCCGATGAGCTGGCCTCACGCACAGAAGCGAGCGCAACACGAGATTGCCCATCGCTTACGATAAACTGCTCATCCGGCTTCATCCGCATAACACGCACCGCATGAAAAGCATCCTCACCAATTAATCGCACGCTGGAGCCTTCGAATTGCTCCACTGCTACAAAATATCGCTGCATCGTATCTGTCTAACCATCCTTCATAATAGCATGTTTTATCGGTAAAAATCTATTGTTCGCGGCTCAGAAGATACCTCGGATTATGGAAGCAAAAAATCCTACTAATGGATAAATCCAAGCTAGAATCGGATCAAGCGTTACTCTTCTTAGCGGTGGAATAAAGACCATCAATAAAAATATGAATGTGCCCCATTGGACGTTTTGTTCCATCTTGTATCTGATCTTAAGTGGTGCCAAATCTTGAATAATACGATATCCGTCAAGTGGTGGCAGCGGAATTAAGTTGAATACAAACAATAAGAAATTAAGTGATATTAATTTATCAAGAAATAGGAATACAGCATCATAAACACCTGAAGAAGCGGAATCGAGAATCCCTGTTGACATTAACAAGAAATATAGAAAAATCCCAATGATGCCTAAGAGCAGGTTGCTAAGAGGTCCGACAGCAGAGACGACGACGCCCATAGCTCGCGGATACTTGAACTTGCTCTGATTAACTGGTACCGGCTTCGCCCAGCCAAAGCCTGCAATTAGAATGAGGATTGCGCCGAGCCAATCGATATGTACACGCGGGTTCAACGTCACCCGTCCAGCATCGTAGGCAGTGTTGTCACCGAACTTATAAGCACTATAGGCATGTGCGAACTCATGAACCGTAAAAGAAATCAGGAGCACCAGCGCAACAAAGGGCAACTCATCTATTGGATATACGAATAGGCTGTCCCAATTCAATTAGGTCACCTGCGGCTTTCTTGCTACGAATGCGATCCAATCCTCGTCGCGGCATTTCTCGACAATCTCGAAGCCTGAGCGAATAAGACCTTCTTCTACGAGCTCTTCCTTATTCTTAAATATACCCGATGCAATGTAGATGCCATTAGGCCTCAAAGCCTCGTACACATCATCAACAAATAACAAGATAATATCCGCCAATATATTAGCTACAACCAGATCAACAGGAAGCGTGACTGTAGTCTGCTGCGCTTCACCATTGGCACCGAATACCTTTTTGCCGCCCAACACACCGAGCAAGTCGCTCTCCATAACCTCAACGATATCATCAAGACCATTCAAATGAACGTTCTCCTTAGCGCTGGATACAGCGACTGGATCAAGATCAAGTGCGAGCACGCGTTTGGCGCCTAGCTTACATGCTCCAATAGCCAATATACCCGAGCCTGTACCAACATCAATAACTTCTTCTCCGCCCTTAATAACGGATTCAAGCGTCTGCAAGCAGAGCGAGGTTGTAGGGTGTGTACCCGTACCGAACGCCATACCTGGATCAAGCTCGATAATATTCTCCCCAGGGGCCGCTTCATAATCTTCCCAGGTTGGCTTGATCGTCAGCTTGTCGGATACCTTGATCGGTTTGAAATACTGCTTCCAAGCGTTAGCCCAGTCCTCTTCATCCACCAGCTTGGAGGAAATTTCGAATTGTCCCGGGTCGATTCCGAATTCTCTCAGCTGCTCAATAGAAGGAATTAGCCCTTCGATCATAGAATCGGGGTCCATTGTCTCAGGAAAATATCCCTTGATTACCGCTTGACCTTCGGGTATATCATTAATCGCGTGCTCATACCATTGTCCTAGTGAGGTGTCCCGCTGCTTATTCAAAGTTCCTGACTCTTCAATGGATACACCATCCGCATCCAATTCATGCAAAAAGTTAGAGATCATCTCGATCGCTTGCTCTGTCGTCGAGATCGTCAGTTCATGCCATTTCATATTTAATACCCTCCAGTGTGAAAACTACCATCTATTGTACACTAAACGGCATATATGCACAAAACCTCAAAAGGGCCGCCAGCTTTTTCATACGCCAGCGACCCAAGTGTTACTCGTTCCATTATCCTTTTGTTTCAGGATTACCGCCTATTTGCTTAATCAGATGCATCGCCCTGTCTACAGTGTTCACATCTACGGTAGCTGTTAGCAGCCCATTTTCCAGTAGTCCATTTACTTCAAAGGCTCTCAAAGCTTGAAGCTTGAGGAACGCTTCCTGCGCCTCCTCCGGGCCTTCAAAGTTCGCGCGGATCTCCACTTGATTCATAGCTGCCCTCTAATGCGACTCTGCACGGGAATCCGCCTCAGCGGCGCGCTGAGCAGCCTTCTTGTCAGCTTCGTCAGCTAATTCCTCAGAGAATTCTACATCCTCATTCTTGCCAATAGGCAGATCTCCGAAGTTTACCTTCTCCATATCGGAATCCTTATTCTCATTCATAGCCATTTCAGCACTCCTCTTCGGATGTATTGTCCATTCCAATTGCACATATAGGTTTTGTTATGCTTCTATGAATTATGCAATGAGAACAATACCCGGCTGCAGCCTGAATAGGTGGAAAACAAAAAAAACGTTCCGCGTTATTCGCCGCGGAACGCTTTCTTCATCCGATCAAATATAGACTCATGATGATCGTTATTGCTGCTCTCTGTTGAAACCTCACCATTCACACCGCCGAATTGACGGAGCAAATCCTTCTGTTCATCAGATAGCTTAGTTGGTGTTACGATCGTTACCTTCACGTGCTGGTCACCTTGACCATAACCGCGAAGCTTAGGAACGCCTTTGCCTTTAAGTCGGAAATAAGTGCCTGTCTGCGTTCCAGCAGGAATCTTCAGCTTAACCTTCTCTGTAAGCGTCGGAATTTCAATATCATCCCCAAGCGCCGCCTGAACGAAGGTAAGAGGAACCTCACAATAAATATCATCATTCTCACGCTCGAAGAACTCATGCGATTTCACGCGGATAACGATATACAGATCGCCTGCTGGACCACCGCGCAGTCCGCCTTCTCCTTCGCCAGAAAGACGAATTTGAGCGCCATCATCCACACCAGCTGGGATGCGCACGGTAATTTTACGCTGTTTTTTAACTTTTCCAGCGCCATGGCAAGTTCCGCATTTTTCTTTGATAATGGAGCCCGTTCCACTACAGTTCGAACAAGCACGGCGATTAACCATACGGCCGAACGGTGTATTCTGAACCACCTCTTGCTGACCGCTGCCTCGACATGTCGAACAAGTCTCCGGCTTCGTGCCTGGCTTCGCTCCTGTACCTGTACAAGTGTCACAGCTCTCTGTGCGCGGAATCGTAATTTCCGTTTCCTTGCCGAATACCGCTTCCTTGAACTCAACTGTCATCGTGTACTGCAGATCGTTGCCGCGCTGCGGTGCATTCGGATCACGCCGTCCACCGCCGCCACCGCCGAAGAACATGTCGAAAATATCGCCAAAGCCGCCTCCGAAGTCGCCGCTTCCGCCACCCATGCCCTGATTCGGATCGACATGACCGTATTGGTCATAGGTTGAACGTTTGCCGTCATCGCTCAGCACATCGTAGGCTTCTTTAACCTCTTTAAATTTCGTTTCAGCATCCGCTTCCTTATTGACATCCGGATGGAATTTACGCGCTTGCTGACGGTAAGCCTTCTTAATATCATCTGAAGAGGCATTTTTACCGACGCCTAGAACCTCGTAATAATCGCGTTTATCTGCCAACTGATCTCACCTCCGCCAATCATCCTAACCCATTACGCGAAGAAGGTCAAAGACAGGAAGCCCTGTCCTTGACCTCTCGCCTTATACCATTAAACCTTTATTCCTTCTTCTCGTCTACCACTTCGTAATCGGCATCAACCACATTGTCTTTGCCTTTTGCTGTGCCTTCGCCAGCTTCAGCGCCTTCAGCTTGCTGTGCTTGAGCAGCTTGCTCATACAGCTTAACCGACAGCTGCTGTACGATTTCAGTCAGCTCTTCAGCTGCTTTGTTGATCTGCTCAAGATCGTCAGTAGCAAGTGCTGCAGTTACTTTTTCTTTGGCAGCATTAGCTTTGTCGATCTCAGAAGCATCTACTTTATCGCCTAGATCTTTAATTGTTTTGTCAACGGAATAGATCAGTTGGTCAGCGTTGTTCTTCGCTTCAACAAGCTCTTTACGCTTGCGGTCTTCTTCAGCGTTAAGCTCAGCATCCTTCATCATTTGCTCGATTTCTTGCTCGCTTAGGCCAGTTGAAGAAGTGATTGTAATTTTTTGGCTCTTGCCCGTTCCTTTGTCCAGAGCGGATACGTTTACGATACCGTTAGCGTCAATATCAAAAGTAACTTCGATTTGCGGAACACCGCGCGGAGCGAGTGGAATATCGCTTAGAGTAAAGCGGCCAAGCGTTTTGTTGCCAGCTGCCATCGAACGCTCACCTTGCAGAACGTGAATCTCAACACCAGGCTGATTGTCAGCATAAGTGGAGTATACTTGGGATTTGCTTGTAGGGATCGTCGTATTGCGATCGATCATCTTCGTGAATACGCCGCCTGCCGTTTCAATACCAAGGGACAATGGCGTTACATCAAGCAATACAACGTCTTTTACTTCACCAGTCAGTACGCCCGCTTGAACAGCAGCGCCAAGAGCAACAACCTCATCTGGGTTAACGCCTTTGTGCGGATCTTTACCGATCAGCTTTTTAACTGCTTCTTGTACGGCAGGAATACGAGTAGAACCACCAACAAGAACGACTTTGTCGATTTGGTTAGCAGACAGACCGGAATCGCTCAAAGCTTGGCGAACAGGTCCAAGCGTACGCTCTACGAGTGCTGAGGACAGCTCTTCGAATTTCGCACGAGTCAGGCTTGTTTCCAAATGCTGAGGAACGCCGTCTACCATTGTAATAAATGGAAGTGAGATCGTTGAAGTCAATACGCCGGAAAGCTCTTTTTTCGCCTTTTCAGCTGCATCTTTCAAACGTTGTACAGCTGCTTTATCTTTGGAAAGGTCAATACTTTGCTCTTTCTTGAATTCAGCTACGAGGTAGTCAATGATGACTTGGTCGAAATCGTCACCACCGAGCTTGTTGTCGCCGCTAGTTGCTTTAACTTCGAAGAAGCCATCGCCCAGTTCAAGAATCGAGACGTCGAATGTACCGCCGCCAAGGTCATAGACGAGGATGGTTTGATCTTCTGTTTTCTCAAGGCCATAAGCCAGTGCAGCTGCAGTCGGCTCATTGACGATACGAAGAACTTCTAGACCAGCAATTTTACCTGCATCCTTCGTTGCTTGACGCTGGCTATCATTAAAGTATGCAGGAACGGTAATAACCGCTTGCGTTACTGTTTGGCCGAGGTAAGCTTCTGCATCGGATTTCAGCTTTTGCAGAATAATTGCAGAAATTTCTTGTGTAGTGTAGTCTTTGCCGTCAATTGTTTCTTTGTAGCTCGTACCGATATGACGTTTGATCGAGCTAACTGTGCGATCAGGGTTAGTGATGGCTTGACGTTTTGCAGATTCACCTACAATACGCTCTCCATCCTTCTTAAAGCCGACTACAGATGGTGTAGTGCGGTTGCCTTCCGGGTTAGGTATTACGACGGCTTCGCCGCCCTCCATTACCGCAACGCAAGAGTTTGTTGTTCCAAGGTCAATACCAATTACTTTACTCATCGTCAGTTTCCTCCTTAAAATCTGTTGCTATTGGTCAAGCTTATATGTGAATGAAAGGATTAGCCGCTTACTTTTACCATTGCAGGACGCAGAACCTTATCCTTCAGGATGTAGCCCTTTTGCACTTCCTCCACGATAATGCCCTCTTCATGCTCTTCGGACTCAACCGTCATAATCGCTTGATGGAATTCTGGGTTGAACGGCTCACCGACAACCTCCATAGGCTTCAGACCTTCCTGCTCCAGCGTCTGCTCGAGCTGACGGAAGATCATGTTCACGCCTTTGGCAAGCGCTTCGAAGTCCTGTGTCCCGCTAGCAGAAGCAACCGCACGTTCAAAGTTATCCACAACTGGCAGCAGCTGTCCAATCAGCTTCATTGAAGCATATTGCGCTAATTCTTCTTTTTCTTTCATCGTACGACGACGGAAGTTATCGAAATCCGCTTGTGCGCGTAAGTATCGTTGTTGATTCTCATCTGCCTGCTTAACGAGCTCCTCAACGTTGATATCAGCTTGGACTTGCTCTTCCTGAGCTGCTTCAGTCTGCTCTTCAGCAATAACCTCTTCAACGATTGATTCGTTATGTTCTTTATTACTCACCATATTCACCTCCTTATAAGGATTGCAACGCAATCCTATCTTCGTAAGCATAAACTTAAGGATTGCAACGCAATCCTATCTTCGTAAGCATAAACTTAAGGATTGCAGCGCAATCCTTTCTTCGAGAGCATAAGCTTAAGGATTACAGCGCATTATTTATACCATCTACCGAGCATTAGAGCCATATCTTTGGAAATAATATCAATCAAGCTGATGACTTTGCCGTATTCCATTCTTGTCGGACCGAGTATGCCAATTGTACCGAGTGATTGACCATCAACAGAATAGTTAGCCGTGATCAGACTGCAATTCGAAATTGCCTCATTGTCATTCTCTGTTCCGATCCGAACTTGTATACCTGAAGGCATCGCTGAAAACATTCTCATGATGGCTGGAGCTTCATCCAGCATATCCAATATGGTCTTAACCTTGTCCACGTCTTTAAATTCAGGCTGTGTCAGCATATTCGTCGTTCCGCTAAGAAAGATACGATGCTCGTCATCACTCTGCAGCGCTTTGTCTAGAACACCAAGCACTTCTTCGCAATGATCCACATAACGTTCCATTTCTTGACCGACCTCTGCATACAGCTTAGATTTCAGACGAACAAGCGGAATGCCAACCAGCTTCGTATTGAGTATCCGGACAATCTTCTCCATATCCTCCATACTGACTCCTGGCGGTATCGTGATCGTCCGATTCTCCACATGCCCAGTATTCGTTACGATAATCGCTACTGCCGAATTCTGATCAAGCGGCACCAGGTTGAAATGCTTCAGAGAATTGCTGAACATTTCAGGACCAAGCAGGATCGACGTATAGTTCGTCAGATTAGACAGCACCATAGCCGCATGCTGGATAACCTGCTCCATCTGATTCACCTTCTCCGAGAAAAAGGAACGGGCTTTCGTCAGATCGTTCTCATCCCATTCATTAGGCTTAAGAAGATTATCGACATAATACCGGTAGCCTTTCGTTGAAGGGATTCGGCCTGCTGACGTGTGAGGCTGCTCGAGATAGCCAAGCTCCTCTAGATCAGACATTTCATTACGGATAGTGGCAGGGCTGAAGCCGACATCGCCGCGCTTCGAAATGCTTCGTGAGCCGACAGGTTCAGCCGAGCGGATGTAATCATCTACAATGGCAGTCAGTATCATTCGTTGTCGTTCAGTCAACATTCATATCCCTCCCAAATTTTTGCCTATCATTAGCCAACATGTTGGCTGTGCATTTCCTTAATTCTCGATAATCGTTAGCACTCATTAGCGCCGAGTGCTAATCATTAATACAAAAATACCAAACCCACTTGAGCGTTGTCAAGTCAGTTCAGCATTTTTACTGCGCCTATTTATGGAGAACGCTCTGTTTAAGAACGTTTTGCGAATCATGTGCAGCTATGACAGCAAGGTATGAACGGATTTATACTTTGTGTATTTTACCCGCTTCATCAATAGCGAATTTCTCTCTTCTCACACGTTGTTCTTCCTTATAGAGCTCGATCACTCTCATGGAACTTGATGAATCATCAATAACCAATTTGTAGTCGTTTGTATTGAGCAAAGCGACCAACTCGCTGTATCCCATTGACTTGAAGCCATAGAATCCGCTAAATCCCGCCCATTTTTTCAATAGAACCGTCGTTACATGCTCCAGCTTGTCCGATACTTCAATAATATCTTTTTTGGTAGTCATCTTATATTTCTCCTCTTTGTCCATTAGTCATGCAGGATAACTGTATCTCATTATGGCTTAATCCGCCGTATTATTCAAATCTAATACAGCAGTTATCCAACAAAAAAACCACTATTCCATTAGTACCAATCCTATCCTAATGAAATAGTGGCTTATTCTATTCATAATAGGAGTTCGAATGAGCTCCTGGGTATCATTAATCTACCATTCTAAGAACAGCTATTTCATCACAAGCAAGCTGTTTCGGACAGTTAACGCAATCTTTCCATACCTTCTCTGGGAAAATCTCTTTCTCCACAATCGAAAAGCCGTTGCGCAGGAAAAAAGGCACCGCATAGGTCAACGCCATTACTTTTTTCATCTGCTGCTCTTTGGCCTGCTCCATTAAAAACTCGACCAGCTTAGATCCAATTCCAAGGCCCTTATAGCCATCGGACATGCCAAGAGAACGAATCTCTACCAGATCAGCTCCAAGCTGGCATAACGAGCCGCAGCCAACCACTTCGTCGCCAACCTCGGCAACGATAAACGTGTCGATCAGATGACGGACCATCTCCCGGGTGCGGGGCAGCATGATCCCCTGTTCCGCATAGCCTTTAATTAAATGAAATAACGTATCAACATCATCCAGTGTCGCTACTCTGCACACTGCCTGCAAACTGCTCGTTGCCTTCATGCTGCTTCTCCTCCACCCGGTCGCATAATCATTCTACTGAATAAATATACAACATGGCGCATGTTTTCTCAAGAGGGAATTTAGCTGAAATTTTACAATGCAGGTTCCTCAAGTCCGATGAAGGAGCCGAACACATCATTGCCGAACAGAACGCCTTTATCCGTTAATCTATAGCCCTTCTCACCGGCCTCATTCACATGCTCCAGCAGTCCGTCACTAAGCAGCTTCTCAATCACTGTACCGAACTTCTCTTCCAGCTGCATGCCTCCGAATTGCTTAGCGAAATCCGAGCTTCTGACGCCTTTGAGAAGCCGCAGGCCGACCATCATGAAGTCTTCCATCGCTTCTTGCTCCGGCACTTCATTCGTCTCAAGCCTTGGCAGCTTCGTAGTCGTATAATCGATATAAGGCTGAACACCCTTCACATTCACGTGTCGCTGCCTGCCTGCATAACCATGCGCACCAGCACCTAGGCCGTAATACGGCTCATTGCGCCAGTACGTGGAGTTATGTCGGCTCTCGAAGCCGGGACGAGCAAAGTTACTAATCTCGTAATGCCCATAGCCAGCAGCCTTCAAGCGATCCATGAGCAGCATAAACATATTATACTCTTCATCTTCTGGAGGAAGCGGCAGCTCATCGCGCTGATAGAGCTTATGGAACAGCGTGTTCTCCTCAACCTTCAAGCTGTATAAGGAATAATGCGGCAGATCAAGTGCCAGCGCTTTATTCACACTATCCTCCAAGGCCTCAAGCGTTTGCCCCGGCAGCCCGAACATCAGATCAATCGATAGATTCGAGAAACCAGCTGCACGAGCATTCTCCAAGCTGCGATACACATCGTCCACGTTATGAATACGACCAATGCGCTCCAGAAGCTCATTGTTGAACGATTGCACCCCGAAGCTAATCCGATTCACACCGCCGGCGAACATTGCTGCCAGCTTATCAGGGTCAGTCGTGCCAGGGTTAGCCTCCATCGTAAATTCCGCATCATCTGCAATGGGGAAATGCTTCTTGACGGAAGCAAGGAAACGCTCCATCTGCGGTGGGGTGAGTACAGTTGGTGTGCCTCCCCCGACGAATACGGTATCAATTCGGTCAGTAGGAAGCTCAGCAATAGTCTGTACCATTTCCCGCTCCAAGGCATCCAGGTAGTCATCCACCGGCTGGCCTTTCAGCACATAAGAAGTGAAATCGCAATAATGGCACTTATTCGTACAAAAAGGAATATGAATGTAAAGCGCTCTAGGCGCTATTATATTTGTATTTGAGTGAATCATGAGGTGCTTCCTCCCTTCCATATCCATAACTCTCTTTCCCTAGTAGAAGAAAATCGACAGAACGGTGAAGAGTGTATACTCTTCTTCGTCCTGTCGATGAAGTTCTGTTAATCCTCGTCGATTTTCAGTACGGCCATGAAAGCCTCTTGCGGCACCTCTACGCTGCCGACCTGCTTCATCCGTTTCTTACCTTCCTTCTGCTTATCCAGAAGCTTACGCTTACGGCTGATGTCTCCTCCGTAACACTTGGCAAGAACGTTTTTACGCATCGCTTTGACCGTCTCACGCGCAATAACCTTTGTTCCGATAGAAGCCTGTACAGGCACCTCGAACATTTGACGCGGGATGAGCTCCTTCATCTTCTGACAGATGATCCGGCCGCGGTGGTAAGCACGATCTCTATGAACAATAACCGACAGAGCATCGACTTGCTCATTGTTAAGCATAATATCCATCTTGACCAGATTGGATCTTCGGTAGCCCGACAATTCATAATCGAAGGAGGCATACCCTTTCGTGCTCGATTTCAATTGGTCGAAGAAATCATATACGATTTCTGAAAGAGGAAGCTGGTATGTGATCGTTACACGGTTCGTATCGAGATACTGCATATCAACGAATTCGCCGCGTTTGTTCTGACAAAGCTCCATAATCGCACCTACATAATCATTCGGAACGATAATGGCCGCTTTTACAAAGGGCTCTTCTACGAACTCCAGCTTGCCTGCCTCCGGATAGTTGGAAGGGTTGTCAATCTCGTGTGTGGTTCCGTTGGTTAATGTAACTCTGTATATAACACTTGGCGCTGTCGTAATAAGCGGGATATTGAACTCACGTTCAATTCTCTCCTGAATAATCTCCATGTGGAGAAGGCCAAGGAAACCACAGCGGAAGCCGAAGCCTAGTGCCGTTGAGGTCTCTGGCTCATAACGAAGCGATGCATCATTCAGCTCAAGCTTCTCAAGCGCTTCGCGCAGATCATTGTAATCCTGTGTCTCGATCGGATATAGTCCGCAGAATACCATAGGGTTGATCCGGCGGTAGCCAGGCAGCGCCTCAGGAGCTGGCCGCTTCGCTTCGGTAACTGTATCCCCAACTCGTGTATCCTTCACATTCTTAATCCCTGCTACAACAAATCCAACATCACCAACTGCAAGCTCGTCTACCACAGACATACGCGGCTTGAATGCGCCTACCTCGATAACCTCGAATTCTGCTCCCGTTGCCATGAAGCGGATCTTTTTGCCAGCCTTAATACTTCCGTCGATTACCCGAACATATACGATAACCCCTTTGTAAGGATCATAATGCGAGTCAAAAATAAGCGCTTTTAGCGGCTGGTCAGGATCACCAGTAGGTGCCGGCACCTTGGACACAACCTGCTCAAGTATTTCCTTAATGCCGATACCAGCTTTAGCTGAAGCATGAACCGTTTCACTCGTATCGAGCCCGATCACATCCTCGATCTCCTGCTTGACACGCTCTGGGTCCGCGCTTGGCAGATCGATTTTGTTAAGCACCGGAATAATCTCCAGATTGCTCTCCAGCGCAAGATATACGTTAGCAAGTGTCTGTGCTTCAATACCTTGAGCAGCGTCAACAACGAGCAGAGCGCCTTCACAAGCGGCCATACTGCGCGATACCTCATACGTGAAATCGACATGCCCTGGCGTATCGATTAAGTTAAGCAAATATTCTTCACCGTCGTCTGCTTTGTAAGTCAGGCGAACAGCTTGAAGCTTTATGGTAATGCCCCGCTCACGCTCCAGATCCATTTGGTCGAGTACCTGCTCCTGCATCTCACGAGAGGAAAGCGCGCCAGTAAACTCCAATATACGGTCTGCAAGTGTTGATTTACCGTGGTCAATATGAGCGATAATTGAAAAATTTCTAATTTTCTTCTGTCGGTCACGAACGTCTGTCATGCCTAACCCCCACACAATCCAATATTGCTAATCATTCCATCTATTATATCAGCTTAAGGGGGCGCCAGCAATGTGCATTGTCGATGGGCAAGCTTTTAATTCGTAACCGAGTCAAATAAATTAACAACAAACCGAATGCCGCCGCTCGAAAAGGACTGTAAAAAACCTGAGGCTCCATCCGCCAATTTATTAACCGAGGGCTCCGTAGATTCCTTCGGAATACCTAACAGCCGCTCATAATGCGCTGATCGCTCCGCGATTTCCCGCACCTCCGCAAGCTCCTCTTGCAGCTGCTCTAATTGCTTCTCTGCCTCACTGGACAAGCCGACAGGCGCATCTGAAGCATCGGATATGGCTGGCAGGCTTCCCGCAGCCGATTCATCCCCAGTCTGCACGGAAGCCGCTTCACTCCCTTCAATCGGCCCATATACACGCTCTATGCCAGTCGAAGACATCTCCATGCCATATAGAACGATGAATACGAGCACTCCTCCCAGCACAGCCCACTTCAGCGCGCTTCTTTTCATCCTGATCAGATCCCCTTCCGTTACTCTTTGTAATCATGCTTTCCTTAGCTTTCCTTGCCAGGTGCGGACACCTTCTCGGCATCCCAATAAATGTCGGCTACAACCTTGGCGATAATGTCTGCTGTCCGGTAGGATTCCTCAAGCGTATTGTCCACCCCGCCTACCTCCATAAGCACACTGTCTTCAGCAAGCGACTGATTATACTCTCCGTTGCCTGTCGCCGCGGTTTTCCCCCAGATGCCTCTTGAGAGGCCCGGGTATTCCTTCTCCAGCATTTCATGAATTTTGGTAGCAAAAGCTTCATTCTTCTTCCAGTTCGGGTTTTTGTGACCGATGATAAAATAGACCTGAGCATAGCTCTTGCCATTAATCTCAGTCGTCGTGTATTTCCGTTTCTGAGAATCGCGATGAATATCGAATACAAACTTGATATCTTTACTGCTGGCCAGCGCTTCCATCACTGTTTTCTTCGAATATTTGTAGGACAATGCCCATTTATAATCCTTAATAGCTGTCGGATAATCAGTGTCAGAATGAAGCGCCCCTACTCCCAGCTCTTCAAGCTTAGATGCAAGTCTCTTGCCGACAAGCGTAATATTAGTTGTGCTTGAATTGGGGTCCTTAACCGTCTCCTTCAGTTCAGGGTACCAAGACTCGCGGTTATGAGAATGATAGATGAATGCGATTTTTGCCTCTCCTGTTGTCCCGTGCTCCCCAGGGCTTGCTTCTGGCAATGGTGTTGATTCAGGTGTTGGTGCTGCGCTCTCTATAGGATCATTCGGATCAATCTCACCATGATCGTCGGTAGGGTCAGATGGAATAGGCTCATTGTCCTCAGGTCCAACCTCTGTATCTGTTCCAACTCCCTTGCGTATCAAAAATGATTTATTCACATTCATTCCTGGAATTTCACCAGCAAGCAGGCTCTTCGGATCGCTCGGATTAATATCTGTCATTAGGCGCATTAAGAAACCACTGATTTGTTGTCCAGATAACGACTCTGTCTCACTGCTGCTTTTGAAGGCAGGCATCTCCATCTCTAGCATATCCCCGAAAAAGCCACTTGAAACCGATGCGGCGAATCCTTTCATCGAGGACACGGGCGCCGTAGTCGTCTGTTGATGTGCAATACCCGCAATACCAATCGCGACAAAAAAAATCATCGAGCAAAAGGACAAAATAGTGAACGTTCTGCCCGTTACGAGAAAATGACGAATTCGTCTGCTCTGCTTGGCTACATCTAACATCATTATGGTTCTTTTCATGGTTGGCTTAGCCCTCCCGCTTCTCTGCTTCCAAGACTGCTATTAATCTATGAGACAAACAGGCCTAATAGAACTGGCTTATAGCAAAATGAGCAGCTTAGCATTAATAGAGTAAGAGAGAGTGTCCTCCAATAGGCAGCAAAAAAACCGCCGTATCGATAGAATACGGCGGTACAGGTGCGTGATTAGTGCGTATAGGCCGCTACATTGTTCGTGTCCACGGCTTCATGAAGCGAGGCATTCAATCCGCTTGCGATGATGTTCGCAATATCTTCAATAAACTGATCTACCTCTTTCGGCGTTACGAGCAGATCATGGCCAACTGGATTAAGCACTTCCTTCACAAGCTGAAGCCGCTCTCCCTCTTGCATCTGGTTCATTAACCCGAACACTTTATCATTATCTGCCTTGTTCGCATCCATATGACTGCGCATCATCTCAATGGTGTTGTTCACGATGGTTGAGGCATATACGACCGTAGGCACTCCAATTGCGATAACCGGGATACCGAGAATTTCTTTGGTCAGCCCTTTGCGCTTGTTGCCGATACCTGAGCCCGGGTGAATTCCGATATCTGCAATCTGGATCGTCGTATTGATTCGCTCCAGCGATTTGGAGGCTAGGGCGTCAATGGCAATAATGACATCCGGCTTCGTTCTTTCTGCAATCCCTTGCACAATTTCACTGGACTCGATGCCAGTAATCCCGAGTACGCCGGGAGCAACGGCGCTTACCGCACGATAGCCTGGCGCAACCTGATCCGGCATCAGCTCGAAGAAATGCCGGGTTACCATAACATTTTCAACTACAAGAGGACCGAGGGCATCAGGTGTTACATTCCAGTTCCCTAATCCAACAATAAGCACGCTCGCTGTAGTCCCAACACCGATACGTGCTAGGAAGGATTCAAAATGCTTGGCAAAATGAGTCGCTACCCGGTCCTGAAGCTCCGTGTCCTGACCTCGGAGCGCTGGTACCTCCAGCGTTACATAATGTCCCGGCACTTTGCCGATAGCCTGTGAGCCTTGTTCATTCTGGACATGAAGCTGTGTAATGGTAATACCGTTATCCTCTGTAATCTCCGAATGTATGCCGGGAATTGGCCCGCCGCCGCTATTTCGTTCAGCCATTTCTTTTGCTTCGAGCGCCAAATCCGTTCGTGTGTTATACTGCTGTAGATCAAGTTCATTCACTTGTTGTCATTCTCCCTTCGAGGAAGTACAATCCTTCTGCCCTTATTGTTTGCAAGGACAGCAATTTCATACTTTGCCTTTATAAAGGTTGAATGAGGATGAAAGCTTGATCGCTATTGCTTTTCATACTTACGCATGGTAATATATTTTAAGTTGTGTTACCTAGCTTCGCAGCGTTAGCTTATGTTTGCTTACGCAAACTTTGTAGGAGGTGAAATTTCGATGCCAAACATTAAATCCGCTATCAAACGCGTTAAAACGAGCGAAAAGCGCCGCGCTTTGAACGCTTCCCAAAAATCCGCACTTCGTACGGCTGTTAAATCTGCTGACCAAGCAATCGCTGGCACTGATGTAGAAGTTGCTAAAGCAGCTCTGATCGCTGCAACGAAAAAATTGGACAAAGCGGCTACAAAAGGCCTGATTCATAAAAATGCGGCTTCCCGCAAAAAATCTCGTCTTGCTAAAAAGCTGAACGCCCTTTCGGCACAAGCTTAAGCAGCAGCCACTAAAAAAGCTTCACTAACCGGTTATCCGGCCAGTGAAGCTTTTTTTATTTCATTATAAAGCAGATCGCTGCCCTTTCTCCAAGCCTAGCGAGAGCAAATACAATTCCAGCCCCAACGTCTTGTCAATTGCTCCGGTCTTCATCTTGTAGTCAAGCTCTGCAATCGAGGACAACAGCCACCCAAGACGCTGTACCGTGAATTTGCGGCATTTCTCAGCTGCCAGCTTAACCGCATAGGGATGCAGCCCCAGCTGCCCTGCCATCTGCTGCGGTGAATAACGATGCTGCTCGAGCTCTTTGATCTGCAGCATAATCCGTATTTGTCTTGCAATCAAGGCCGCGATCTTAATCGGTTCCTCCCGTCTGATCAACAGCGCACGGTATAAGCGAAGAGCCCGATCCACCTGAAGCTCTGCAATGGCATCTACTAGTGCGAATACATCCTCTTCTACTGTAGCTGCGGTTAACAGCTCAGCCTCGGCTAGACCGATTGTACCGCCCTCTCCTGCATGCAGACATAGCTTGTCCACTTCTAGAGCAAGCTGCTGCATATGCGCTCCGGCCCTTAGAAGCAGCAAGTCAGCCGCCTCTGCCGTCATCGTCCGCTTCTGCTCTGCTGCGCGGCGCACAACCCACTGCTTCAGCTCTCCAGCATCCAGCTCTTGGAACGCAATAAGCGCATTCCTGTCCTTCAGCAGCTTCACCAGCTTCCTACGCTCATCGAGCTTCTCAGCATGAACAATGAATAGCATAACAGTCGTCTCCGAAGGATTATCGATATACTGCTGAAGGCGCTCCGTACGATGCTCCAGCTTCCCGCCTTCTTTGCCGCCCGCAGCGAACACAGCTGCATCCCTGACGACGACCAGCTTGCGATCTACGAAGAAAGGCAGCGTCTCTGCCTCCAGCGCCGCTTCTTCGATGAGTGTCTCAGACGTATCGAACTTCACGATTCCAAGCTCCCGCTCATCGGCGCTGAACATCGCTTCAGCTAATGTATCCTGGAACTGCTGTATACGATACCGATCCTTCCCATACAGCACATATACTGGACGGAACCGGCGTCCCTTAATTTCTTTTAATGCTTCCTTCGCATCCATGCACAGCTCTCCTCTCTTGAACGGCAACAAAGGGATGAGCCTTGGAAGGCTTCATCCCTTTGTCCCTGAACATCTATATAAACATCGGCAGGCAGGTCCATGGTACCGCCCTGCGAATGGTCATACGACGATCAAGGTTTCGTCGCAGACTTTCCTGTTCCTTTAACATACGCTAATGGCCCGGGAAGTGTGCGAATCACAATAAAAAATTTAGGTTAGTGCGGTGCTTTCGTTTCTTGCAGAGTGGATACATCCACTACGTACCGCTCCATACCGCCAGACTCGAGTTGAATCTCGTAGAAAAGCTCCTTATTATCCTCAGACCACGATAGGTTCGCAATTTTCCCGTTCTTCCTCGTCGACTCGAATAACACTTCGCTCTCGCCAGACTTAAATAGACGAATAACATATCCGTATACTTGTGCTGTATAAGCCCCGTCAGACGACTCCGCTTGAATGATTGGAGGAACAATGCCCCTATCATCCTCGCCGCCACCATTAATAGAAGGTTCTACTGAAGTGCTTTCTTCCGTACTGCTGCCGTTCGAGGTTGGTGCAGCACCATCCTGGCCTGACTCTGTCTGCTCATTCGAAGTAACGCCTAATGGCATTTCTTCTGTCTCTGCTGCAGGCAGGTCAGGAGCAATAGACTCCACATTAACATCTCCTGCGCTCTTGTTGTCAGCTGCATATTGCTTGAGATGTTCATCCTCCTTCATCATCCTCTGTGCAGAGAATGGAGCCGCGGTATCCTGCATTGCAGATTCTTGAGCACTGTCATTGCTTGAGCCGGACTGGAATAGCCCCGTATTGTAAGAAACGATGAATATTCCTGCTACCGCAGCTGCGGCAACAACACCGCTAAGTGCTCGAAGAGCCGGCCATTTACGAGCTGGCTTAACCCGGCGAGCTGGCTCCTGCGACATCAATTCATCTGCAGCTGCTTTCTTTACAATAGGTTCAAGCTTCTCAAGCTGAGGCATAATAGCATCTACTAGGCTGTATTTAGGCATAACTCTCGGCAAATTCTCGAGCTCGGCGGACAGCTTTTGGAGTCGATCAAACAATGCTGCGCAGTCCGGACAATGCTTGGTGTGCTTCATCAAGATTTCCTGCTCATGTTCATTGAGATCGCCATCTAGCTGTCTATGCATGTATTCTACCACCTCTTGACACATCATCCCCGGACACCACCTTTCTGATAATCATGAAGTAACGTTTGAAGCTGCTGCCTGGCTCGGAATAAGTAGGATTTGACCGTGTTCAAAGGCAAGTCGAGCGAATCAGCAATTTCGTTATACGAAAAATCCTGCAAATAACGAAGGACAACGACAGCTCGGTGATGCTCTGGCAGCTTATCGATTGCACTGCGAATATCCTGCACTGCATACGCGGACATTACTTCGTCTTCTACGTTCTGTTTCTCGCGAAAAACCATATCATGCTCGTCAATTGAAACGGTTGGCTTGCTTCTTCTGAATTTATCTATGCAGATATTCGTTACTATTCGTTGTATCCATGTTTTGAACTGAGCCTTCTCTTCATATGAGCTGATCTTGGTATAAATGCGAATGAGCGCTTCCTGAGCCGCATCCATCGCATCCTGCTCATTATTCAATATATAATAGGCTGTCCGATATACATGGGTTTCAATCTCTCGCAATAGAGTAATCAAAGCCTCGCGATCTCCTGACTGAGCGGCTCTAATGAGCTCCGGCTCCACCACGAAGGATCCCCCTCTCTTGCAACCTCATTGACGCATATGAAGCTTCAAAGGTTGCACTGCTTAATGTAATTTAACTTTATTTTTTTAAGTGGAATATATTGCCAAGGGTAATCATGCACTTGCATCGATGATGAAGCATGCAGCGAAACTCGTAATTGGTTATATTTCTTATATTAGAATAGAAAACTCCACACTAAAGAATAACAAAAAAATAGAACTCCGTATATAGCGAGTTACGACTATTGTCCCATTTGCATGTTACCCTTAACTGTACGTACATACAACCCTTCTGGATTCACCAAATAGCTGACCTCGCCATTCTTATCGGTCCTGAGTGGTTCTACCGAATGGTCTGCAAGCCGCTGCAGCACATCAGGATGAGGGTGACCGTAGCTGTTCGATCCACCAACGGATATTACCGCACTGAATGGCTGCCATCGTGCCAGCCATTGCTCTGAAGTGGAGAAGCGGCTGCCGTGATGAGCGATTTTGAGTACGTCTGCATACTGGCAGCATGATGAGGCTTCTCCTGTTTGCGATGGTGATGGTGATGATGTATCGAACCAGAGCTGATTTATCGCTTTCTCGGTTTGCGCATCGATATCTCCTGCGAATAAAAAGGCATGCTCGTACATCTTCAGGTGAAGGACAACACTGATAGGATTCTGTTCTTTTATCTCAGGAATAGGAATCGCTGGGTCTCGATCTGCAGGCGGCCATAGGATGGTTAGCTCACTCTCACGATCCAATGACCATTGCTGTCCCGCCTCTGCACCGTACAATGGAATATCCGCTGCTACTGCGTGTCTCATGATCGTCAAGGCATCCTCCTCTTCCTTCAAGCTGCCGTTCCACAGGATAGCTCTGACCGGAATTGTCTCCATTATCGCTTGAAGGCCCCGAATATGATCGCTATCCAAGTGGGAAACAACGAGCAGGTCAAGCGCATGCACACCTCTCTTCATTAATAGAGGGGCTAATACTTTGCGCCCTACTTCGAAGGGGTCGCTCCGGTTCTTCCATTCCTCACCCGGCTTGCGGAAGGACAGCGTACCGCCGCCGTCAATCAATAGATGCAGACCGCCTGGTGTTCGCACATATATGGCATCCCCCTGTCCAACGTCAATAATATGTACACGGCCAGATCGGTCAGCGAAGTCTGGATAATACGCATACAGAAGGAGCATTGCTCCAGCAACTATGACGATTATTAGTCCCTTCCAATTGGAGCCACGCCGGTTAGAATGACCTGGATACATGGTGCTCAGCAGATCAGCTGTATGCGGATCGTCTGCTCCTAGCGGGAGTGTCTCATCAGCAGATGGCGATTCAGGCGGTGGCAAGCTGGTCTTGGCTGGCAGCATGCGGCAGATTGCAGCACATAGTGCATACCAAGCAGCAATCCACCATAGCGGAGGCGTTGCCCATATCGAGCGCAGGGCATCAACCTGCGAGAGCTTGTCTACAAGAACGAAGGTCCATTCGTTGGCATATATGCTAGCAGCAGCGAGCAGCTTCCCGCCAAGCGGCCATATAGAGCTGATGATAAGCGCAACTGCACCGATCGGCATGATGATGAAGCTGATGAACGGCACCAGAATGAAGTTAGCCAGCACAGATAAGAGATGGAACTGATTGAAATAATAAATACTGACTGGAAATGAAGCAGCCTGCGCTACGAGCGTTACTGCCAGCAAATCAAGCCCTGCCTTCCCTCTACGCCATGCAGGCATGGCTCTTCGCAGTGGCGGCACACCTAAGATTAGACCAGCCGTGCAAATAAAGGACAGCTGAAAGCTGACATCCTCAATGAACAGAGGATTCCATGCCAGCATCAGAACAGCTGCCGCCGCCAACAGGTGCAGACCGTCCTTAAGCTTATCCATCCTGGCTGCTGCAAGTCCAAGAACAGCCATCATGCCCGCACGAACAACGGAGGGCGAGCCTCCTGACAAGATGACGTAGAAGGGAACTGCTATCATCAGTATCACGAGCACCCGCTCGCGCGTTAGTCGAAGAAAGCGCAGAGCCGTTCCCAGCACGTATAGAAACACGCCTACGTGCAAGCCTGAAATTGCCAATATATGCGTTAAGCCGAGCCGCGAGAATTGCTGGAACTGCTCAGGGTCGAGGTCCTCACGTATGCCGAGGACGAGCCCCTTCATGTAGCCGGACTGATTGGACGGATACAAGGTGTCCATATGCGCGCCGAGCCAGCTGCGCGCGGCATCGAAGCGGCCGAGCAGCGCGGCCGCTGTCCACTCTGGGCCTGGCGCGGCTATGACGGCGCCAGTGCCCGTGCCCTTGAACAGCCAGTGGATTCGCTGGCTGTGGAGATAGCGGCTGTAGTCGAAGCCGCCGCTATTCGATGCTGTGGCCGGCAGCGTCAGCTCGCCGGTCAGGCGCACTTGGTCGCCGCGCTGCCAAGCCGCGGCGATGTCCTGCTCCGACTGTTCAACCAGTCGGATATGCACGAGGAAGCGCTCGCGAAGCTTGCGCGGCGCTTCCTCGCCTTGAACGCGGACGGCATCCGCCGTCACGCGGAACATCGCGCGGTCGCCGTCGACCTCGACCGCGGACACAATAGTGCCTTGCACCTCCGCTTCATAGGAAGCGCGCACACCATCCGCCTCTGCGGCGGCGAGCAGACCCGGCAGCGCCGTCACGTTGCGGGCATCCGCCCACATCCGCTCTCCGGCGGCAAGGGCACAGCCCAAAGCGCACAAGGCAGCGAGCTGCCACGTCGCCTGCCTGCACAGCACAAGTATGAGCGAGACAGCCGTCAGCGCTCCAACAGCAAGCATCGCTCCGCTGGGACTAAGCCCAGTGGCCGCCGTGCTCCCGAACACAAAGCTAACAGCGAACCACAGCAAAGGCCTTCTATTCATATCGTACACCTCCTTGTCATTGAGCCTCCAATGTATAGCAAAAAGAACCTCCAAACACGCCAAGTGGCGTATTCAGAGGTTCTTCCTCATCTTGCAATATAGCTCTTGTTACGTTCTGCTTAAGAAATAACGGTCATCCCCGCTTGAGCAGGTGGCTCGTATTCCTGCAAAGAACGGAACACGATACCCTTCTGCGTCATAAGGACACTTACTTTATCGCTATCCTTCAGATAACTCCGGTGGAACACAATTTCTTCGACACCGCTATTAGCGAGCATATTCGCGCAGGTCCAGCACGGCTGATCCGTTACATACACAGTTGAGCCTTCACGATCGGCACGGTCGGTGAACAGCAGCAGGTTCTGCTCGGCATGAATCGTGCGGATGCAGCGCTGCTTCTTCACCATCTGCTCCTTGCCTTCCTCAAGCTTAACCTCCCACTCTTCCGCAATCATGCATCCTGCCTCTGAGCAATCTTGAACACCCATCGGAGCTCCGTTGTAGGCCGTCCCGAGAAGCTTCTTGCCCTGCACCAGAACAGCTCCTACATGGCGGCGTGGACAGCGCGAGCGTGTAGACACCATATAAGCAATATCCATGAAATAAGTGTCCCAGTCTTTACGCGTCGCATCATGCGTATGGTTGATCATCGTTCCAACTTCCTTTCCTATGCTGCTCTAGAAATCGTCAGACTTCTATTCTCTAGTTGTATTTATTATAGACAAATGTTACTTCGGTCTTGCTGACTACTGTGATATTCTACTCTTCTCTAGCCCTGTTGGCTAACGCGTAGCGCTTGCTCCAGATCAGCTAGAATATCGTCGATACCTTCTGTTCCGATCGACAAGCGGATCAGACCAGCTGTCACACCCGCTGCATCCTGTTCCTCAGCAGACAGCTGCTGATGCGTCGTGCTCGCTGGATGGATAATAAGCGACTTCGAATCGCCTACATTGGCAAGATGCGAGAACAGCTCTACTGCGTTAATAACCTTCTTGCCAGCGTCAATACCGCCTTTAATGCCGAAGGTCAGAATAGCACCTTGGCCGTTCGGCAAATATTTCTGGGCAAGCTTGTACGAAGCATGGCTCTCCAGACCAGGATAGTTCACCCATTCTACCGCTTCATGCGACTCCAAATATTGGGCTACACGAAGGGCATTCGAGCTATGGCGCTCCATCCGCAAATGCAGTGTCTCCAAGCCTTGCAGTAGCAAGAAGGAGTTGAACGGCGAGATCGCCGCTCCCATGTCGCGCAATAGCTGAACACGAGCTTTAATAATATACGCAATTGGTCCAACTGCATCCGTGTACACGACGCCGTGGTAGCTAGGATCTGGCTCAGTCAGTCCAGGGAACTTGCCGCTCGCCTTCCAGTCGAACTTGCCGCCGTCAACAATAACACCGCCGATAGAAGTGCCGTGACCGCCAATAAACTTGGTTGCAGAATGAACGACAATGTCCGCGCCATGCTCAATCGGACGAAGCAAGTAAGGGCTAGTGAATGTGCTGTCTACAATAAGTGGGATTCCGTTCTCATGGGCAATCGCCGATACGGCCTCAATATCAAGAATGTCGCCCTTCGGGTTACCAATCGTCTCCGCATACAGAGCCTTGGTCTTGTCTGTAATCGCCTTGCGGAAGTTCTCGGGATCGGAAGGATCAACGAATACAACCTTAATACCAAGCTTAGCAAGCGTCGTAGAGAACAGATTATAAGTGCCGCCATACAGACTGGTAGCAGAGACGATCTCGTCCCCCGCGCCAGCGATATTTAGGATGGAATAAGTGATGGCTGATTGACCGGATGCCACAGCAAGTGCGGCAGGAGCTCCCTCAAGCAAAGCCACGCGCTTCTCAAAAACATCCGATGTCGGGTTCATTAAGCGAGTATAAATATTGCCGAACTCTTGCAGCGAGAATAAGCTCGCAGCATGATCGGTATCACGAAACCCATACGAAGTCGTTTGGTAGATTGGTACCGCCCTAGCGAACGTCGTTGGATCAATTTCTTGGCCTCCGTGTACGGATAGCGTGTCTAGAGAAAGCTTGCGTTGTTCTTGTTCAGACATTTGGACAACTCCTCAACAAATCGTTTTTGCCATGCAAAACGCCATTTCGAAAGCCTGTGATGTCTGAACAAAGTTGCCTTGGCAGCTGCTTGCATAGTGGCTGGGAATGCTTCCCTATTGCCTGCTCTTATTCTCTCATAATTACGGACGAGCGACAATGCTATCTTTCATGCTCTGTAATATTTTCGGGCCTATTCCTGTAACATCCTGCAGCTCCTCTACCGATTGGAAGGATCCATTAGCCTCTCGATATGCAACAATCGCTTGTGCCTTGGCAGGGCCAATTCCTTTCAGCTCATCCAGCTCCGCAGCAGTCGCCCGGTTAATATCAAGCTTGCCCTCTTCATCCCTGCTCGCTAATGTCTCCATAGTGGCCGTCGTTTCTGCTGTTTCTTGATTCTCCGTCGCTATTGATCCCACGATGTCCGGCGCGCCAGCTGTCCCCGCGGTCTTTTCATTCGCCTCCTCCGCACCCTCCTGATTCATGGCCGCTGTTGCAGCCGGCTGCTCCAATGCTATAGCAACCTCCCGATTAAGCGGTACCCAGCCATCTGGGGCTGGTCGTTTAGGCTCTGCCATTGCAGCAGCGCATAATAATCCAACTGCGATCATAAGCAGTACGGCTAGGATCAGCTTTTTTGTGGCTAATAGCTCCTGAATCTGTCCCTTGAACATATCGTTCACTCCAATCTTAATAAGATATAGAAAGAAAAAAATGGAATCAGCTGACATATGTGCCAAGTCATGATGAATAGGTTAGAGGAGTAGATGAACTATGAAGAAGTAAGGAGGGCTATGCATGAATGTCGGATTCATTGGGACGGGCACGATGGGAAGCCTGCTTATAGAAGCTTTTGTCACATCAGGTGCACTAGAACCGAGCCAGATCGTCATCAGCAACCGAACCTTTGCGAAGGCAAAAGCCTTGGCTAACCGCTATCCTGGGATCAGAGCCGAGCCGCTCAACGCGAATGCCGCTGTAGGTAGCGACATTATTTTTCTGTGTGTCAAGCCTATTGAATTCAAAAAAGTAGTCGATGACCTGCTGCCAGTCATTAAGCCCGGTCAGCTGATCGTGTCGATTACCAGCCCGGTGCTAATCTCCCATCTAGAAGAAGTTCTCCCTTGCAAAATTGCAAAAGTAATTCCCAGCGTAACCAACTTTGTATGGAGCGGTGCTACTCTCTGCATTTATGGCTCTCGGGTCGACAGCGCTGACAGCGGCAAGCTCGAATCATTGCTTGCCTATATCAGTGAGCCTCTTACGATTGAAGAGCCTTATACGCGTGTGGTCTCCGACATTTCTAGCTGCGGCCCTGCATTCTTTTCCTTTCTGCTGGAGCAATTCGTCGATGCTGCTGTAGAAGAGACGGGAATAGAACGTGATGAAGCGCTAAGACTGGCAAGCGCTATGCTGCTCGGCACAGGATTGCTGCTCACCGAAGGCGGGATGACGCCTGCCCAAGTGCAGGATCGGGTTGCCGTTCCTGGGGGCATTACTGCAAAGGCGCTTCATATGCTGCGTTGTGAGACCAATGGCGTATTCAACCGCCTTATTCGTACGACGCATGCCAAGTTCGATGAGGATGTGGCCAAGGTTTCGATCTCCTTTTACGGCGAAGAGGTGAACGGTCAATAGCATGTTACTGCGCTAGGACCGCTCACCTCTTCTTATGAAGTATTAATTTGCTACGATATTAACGAGCTTGCCCTTCACCGCTACTACTTTGCGGATTGTTTTACCTTCTATCAGTTCTTTCACTTTGTCGATTTCTTTGGCGAGCCGTTCCATTTCTGCTACATCTGTATCAGCGGCAATGGAGAGGCGCTCGATAATTTTACCGTTCACTTGAACGACAATCTCAACCTCTTGGTCTACGGTCCAAGCTTCCTCATAGGAAGGCCATGGCTCATAAGTGATTGAAGTCGTGCCGCCAAGCTTCTCCCATAATTCTTCTGCGATATGAGGCGCAAGCGGAGACAGCATTTGCAAGAAGTTAGCCATAGCCTCGCGCGGTAGCACGTCAGTCTTGTAGGCCTCGTTGACAAATATCATCAACTGACTGATTGCCGTGTTAAACCGCAGGTTTTCGAAATCATCGGTAATTTTCTTGATGCTGCGATGCCACGTTTGTTTGAATGCCGCGCTCGTATCCCCATCCGTAATTTTGGAGCTCAAGCTGCCATCATCGTTAATGAATAGGCGCCACACTCTGCTGAGGAAGCGGTAAGTTCCCTCTACGCCGTTCGTGTTCCAAGGCTTAGTCGCCTCAAGAGGCCCCATGAACATCTCGTACATCCGCAGCGTATCCGCACCGAACTCCCCAACGATATCATCAGGATTAATGACATTCCCGCGTGATTTGGACATCTTCTCATTGTTCATGCCAAGAATCATGCCTTGGTTAACCAGCTTGTGGAAAGGCTCTTTGGTATCAACTACGCCGATATCATACAGCACCTTATGCCAGAAACGGGCATACAGCAAGTGAAGCACGGCATGCTCAGCTCCGCCGATGTACAGATCGACTGGCAGCCATTCCTTCTGCTTCTCAGGGGAGCAGATTGCGTTCTCGTTCTTCGGATCGATGAAGCGCAGGTAATACCAGCAGCTTCCCGCCCATTGCGGCATCGTATTCGTCTCGCGGCGTGCCTTCATGCCAGTCTCAGGATCTATCGTATTCACCCAGTCCGTAACGTTGGCAAGCGGTGATTCACCTGTTCCCGACGGCTTGATCGCATCCACATCTGGCAGTACCAGTGGCAATTGATCTACAGGCACAGGCTTCATTGTGCCATCTTCAAGATGAAGAATTGGAATAGGCTCTCCCCAATAGCGTTGACGGCTGAACAGCCAGTCGCGAAGACGGTAAGTAACCTTGCCTTTCCCTTTGCCAGACCCTTGCAGGTGCTCAATCATTGCCGCAATTGCATCTTGATTGTTCAGGCCATTAATGAAATCCGAGTTCACATGCGGTCCATCACCGGCATAGGCTTGCACAGCAATGTCTCCACCTTGAACGACCTCAATAATGGGCAGATCGAATTGCTTCGCGAATTCCCAATCACGTTCATCATGACCTGGTACCGCCATAATAGCACCTGTTCCATAGCCGGCAAGGACATAATCAGCAATCCAGATTGGCGTCTTAACGCCGTTAACCGGATTAATGGCGTAAGCTCCCGTGAACACGCCGGATTTGTCTTTTGCTAGATCAGTACGCTCTAGGTCGCTTTTGCGAGCTGCTGTTTCTTGATAAGCAGCTACAGCTGCCTGCTGCTCTGCAGTCGTAATTTGGCCAACCAGCTCGTGTTCGGGTGCAAGCACACAGTAAGTAGCGCCGAACAGCGTATCTGGACGAGTCGTAAATACGACTAGTGCAGCATCATGGCCTTCGATGTCGAAGGTAACCTCAGCCCCTGTCGATTTGCCGATCCAGTTGCGCTGCATATCCTTGATGCTCTCGGACCAATCCAGCTCCTCCAGATCGTCAAGCAAACGATCCGCATACTCTGTAATCTTGAGCATCCACTGACGCATTGGCTTACGAATAACCGGATGGTTGCCGCGTTCGCTCAGGCCGTTAATAACTTCCTCATTCGCAAGCACCGTTCCAAGCGCAGGACACCAGTTAACTGGCACTTCTGCTACGTATGCAAGCCCTTTATTATAGAGCTGGATAAATATCCATTGTGTCCATTTGTAATAATCAGGGTCCGTCGTGCTGAACTCACGATCCCAATCATAGGAGAATCCAAGTGATTTGATCTGACGGCGGAAGTTGTTAATATTCTCCACCGTAATTTCACGCGGATGACGTCCTGTCTGAAGAGCATATTGCTCTGCCGGCAGACCGAATGCATCCCAGCCCATTGGATGAAGAACATTATAGCCGCGCATACGTTTGTAACGTGATACGATATCGGTAGCTGTATAGCCTTCTGGATGACCAACATGCAGCCCTGCACCAGACGGATATGGGAACATATCAAGTGCATAAAACTTCTTCTTGTCAGGATCCTCTGTCGTTACGAAGGTTTTGTTCTCATCCCAAAATTTCTGCCACTTCGGTTCTACTGTAAGCGGACTATATCCATGATATTGCTGTTCTTCCTGACTCATGTTCCTGTATCCCCCTCAAGGTTATGCTTCTTCATCATGCAGGCGTACACTTACCAAAAACAAAAAAACTCCCGCCCCCAGCGTATTATCGCTAGGGACGAGAGATAGCTCCCGTGGTACCACCCTAGTTAGCGGCTGACATGCTTTGCCTTCCGCTCACTCGTCGCCTTTAACGCAGGCCAATCGGTGCGGTTTACACGCACGGCTCCAAGGCGAGGTTCACATCGTTGCAGGTCCGGCTTGCACCAACCGCCGGCTCTCTAAGCCTTGCCCCACGACATTACTGCTCCTTATCAACGCCCAAATTATTCATAAACATGATTAGCTTCGATTATAAAGAAGGAGCAGCGCTGTGTCAAGATGATTGACCTATTACCGCCAGCAGTTCACGCTAGTCCGATGACACCTTTTCCTTCTCTTCAGCATCTACGACAATGCTGCCGAACAGCCGATCATCTACATAGGCGATAATGCGCCAGAGACCGGGCTCTGGGAGAGAAAGAGACGAAGGAAAATAGCGATCTGCATAATGGGAACCCGATTCAGTCAGCCGGTGTGTGAACAGCTCTATCCATTGCTCGCTGCCCTGCTTCACGGCAATGGCTCTGAATGTTCCGCTTAGCTCCTCCTCTGTCCCCCATAGAGACCACATATACTTGTTTGTATCTCCGGCTACAAATCCAGGGGCTAGTAAGCCTAGTCTCCCTTCTACCCCTCTAAGCGTGTACTCCACAGAAGGGAATGTTGGGCTTACCTCCCATACTGGCTCTCTAACTTCCAGAACAGCATCCCCGTACAATTCCCCCTCCCACTTCACAGCAATGCGCCAATTACCGCTTAACGGCAGGCCGGCGGAAGGAATCGTATATCTCTCAAGCGACGAATAGCCGCTGCTCGGCTCCGTGATCCTATCACCAGATACTAAGGTTACTTCATATCCACTTGTCAGATGCACCGCTTGAATAGAAAGCGTCTTATCACGATAAACATCAAATGGCTCCTTGAAGGACACCATCAATCCAGCAGGCTTACCAGCTGCGAAATCCCCATCAGGAAAAACCTCGAATAGCAGCTTCCCACTGCTCCAATACGAAGTCCTCACCTTGTGTGAATCCAAGGCTGCAGGCGAATGTCCTATAGGTCGAATGACAATAAGCAGTAGGATTGCCATGGCAGCTCCAAGCATAAGAGCTGCCAGCATTCTTTTATCCCATAATCGGCCTCTTCTCTTCTTCCCAACATGATCCCGTATACGATCCTTGAGCTCCTCCGTGAAGTGCGAGCGCTCGAAGGGGGATTCCTTCAGCTGTTCCGCCCATGACGAGTCCTTGTGATCCTTGTGATCAGATATCCTCATACTCCACATCCCCCCTCTGCGGCTCCAATGATTGCTGCAAGCTTGCGTCTGGCGCGATGGCTTCGTGATTTCACAGTTCCCTCTGATATTTGCAGGAGCTCTGCTATTTCACGAATCGGGAGCTGATAGTGATAATCGAGCACAATAACCTCACGGAATTTACGAGGCAGAGCTAGGACCGCCTGCCATACCTCCCTTGTTGCCAGCCGATTAAGGATAATCGATTCTGCGGAAGGGGAAATAGCTGTAGAGGGTACAATATCCATAAGCGTTACTTTTCTAATGAAGGATGTTTTTATATAAGACAAGCTCTTATTCCGAGTAATAGTAAGCAGCCAGCTCTTCATCCCGCACTCTCCACGAAATGAATACATACGTTCATAGACAGCCAGGAACACATCCTGTGCGATATCATCTGCAGCTTGCGCATGCTTGGTTAGATAATAGGCAAAGTTCCATATATCATTGCCATAGTCCTTCATTAAGTCTTCGAGAATAGCATTGCGGTCATAGCCGAGTGCCAGATGCTGCAAATAATGCGTCTCCAGCTTCATCACCCCCTAATAAGATGACAGCGGAACGCAGGAAAAAGTTCCCTATCCGAGAGCCCTGCAAAACGAATACAGTTTCTGTAAAATACAGCCCAATGCCGCGTAGGCATTGGGTTTGTTGTATAATAAAAAAAAAGGAAAAGCGAGTTGAACGACTTTGTT
>NZ_JCAALS010000033.1:0-70276 GCF_059686975.1 Paenibacillus xinjiangensis
ATTGCCGGCATTCCCACGATAGTTCCAAACCCATAGCTTCGCTTGTGATGCGAGGTCGTTGCCTCTACCAGCTCAAACATGGTCATTGGGGGCAGTGGGAGAACAGTTTTTTCGACGGGGTATGACCCCAAAAAAGCAGACGTTCTCCCGGCTACCGCCATCGTATAACGGCCATAAAGAAAGGCCAACCAGAACATTCTGGCTGACCTAATAATACGAAATAGCAGTACTGGGTGGGGTTTGTGTTGCTGGGGACTAGATCGAGTGAAATGGAAAGAAATAAAGCCATTAGCTAAAGAAGCAAGTTACCTAAGTACAACATTCACTAGTATTATAATGGGTATTCCATTGTGAGGTCAGGTTAGGGAGATAGGATTGAAGCAAGAAAATCCATCATAGTTTAATGGACGATGTTGTGATTGATAGATAATTGAATTGAAGGAATGGGAATGTCTTAAACGGTCATAACTGACCTTTTGAGACATCCCCATTCTATTATGCATTTGCGGTTTCCACCACATGTCCGATTGTGGACTATGAATCATTCGTGGTTCGACTAGCTTTAACATGTTTAAGCTGGGCAACGATAATGACGCTGATGATGGCCAGAAGGAACCACGAGCTGATCTTACTGAAGCTAACCAGCTGCCAGGTTTCGTGCTGGTCCGGGTATTTCCAGGCATTGAAAAATGTTGATATATTCTCGGCTAACCAGATGAAAAAGCCTACTATAATAAAAGCGAGTGTTAGGGGCATCCGATAAGTTGTAGTCCGCACCCGATAGATGATCCATGTTTTCCAGAAGACAATAAATACAAGCGCCGTCAGCCACCAACGAAAATCGGGAATATAATGATGGGTGAAAAAGTTTAAATAGATTGCTCCGCCTAACAGTACCGAAGGCATAAGCCCAGGCCAGCCGGTCATATCCATCCGCAGTCTCCGCCATATCTGACACATAAAGCTTGCTACGCTTGCATACATAAATCCACTATAGAGCGGAACACCAAGCAGCTTCGTATACCCTGGATCAGGATATGACCACGATCCCATCCATACCTTATATACCTCCAGTACCAAGCCAATAATGTGAAACATGCAAATGACTTTAATTTCATCAAGTGTCTCTAATCCGCTGCGGTACATAAGGTATTGCACTCCAAGCAATAGAAGTAGAATGGCATCATAGCGATGGAGGAAAGGCACCTCGATTACACTGGTGAGGGCTAGAGTAACAAAGATAGCAACAGGAAATATGCAGCTCATCGCCTGATGATAGCCAAAGTGCAGCAGTTGTATTAAAGGCTTCAATTCTGTTCATCTCCTCTCGATGTGAGTCCTTGCTATTATGCACAATATAAGTAATATGGAATTGGATTAGTGAAATAGAATATGTATGATACACCAAATTGAATCTAACACAATTTTTATCGTTTTGCAATATATTAATACCGCAAAACAATTGATTTTTATTATTTTTCAAGCAACTGAATATGTATTTCACAAAAAAAACACATGGTGTTGTTATACTCGCATGTGGGTTGAAACTCATTATTTCTATAATCGCGATTCAATGTCATCCAACTCTACTATAAGCTTTTTGTGAAGCTCCATATTTTGGGATTTACTTTGAATTTTGAAATTTGTTTTTCCGAGAAATGCCATATACACACTACTTAATCCCTGCTTGATATCTTCTTTCTTTCTGTTTCAATAAAGTCATCAAACGCCTGCCTTACATCTTCAGAAAACCCAAATTGTTCGATGCATTGCTTTAAAAGGCCCACAATGTAACTAGCATCCTCATAAAATTCTGCGTTAGCATCCTTCTCTTGATTAGTCATTGAACACCCCGTATAAGTTATTCATATAATAGAGACATTATATTATTTTTTTGTCATGGTCTACCTCCTGCCTCTACCTCTTCCCGGCCTAACGTCCGCCTTACCGAAATCACTTTAACATCCACGAATTAATTAAGTTAGAATTATCTTTACAACAGATTCTCCCCTAATTGCACTGTAAAAAAGTCTACTTCACAGAGTAAGCTCAGGCTGTCGAGAAAGTATCGACTGCCTGATGGCCCTCCTAGGGCCTTATTCTCTGCGCATTGGTGCTCTGCAAGAAGAATAAGACCCTGCCGGACCGTTAATGCCCAGCAATTAGCTCCAAATGGTGCTCAAGCGGGCCTTATTCTCTGCGCATTGGTGCTCTGCAAGAAGAATAAGACCCTGCCGGACCGTTAATGCCTAGCAATTAGCTCCAAATGGTACTCAAGCCGGTGGTTAGCTAATGAATAAGACCCTCCGAGGGCCTTATTCTCTGCGCATTGGTGCTCTGCAAGAAGAATAAGACCCTGCCGGACCGTTAACGCCCAGCAATTAGCTCCAAATGGTGCTCAAGCCGGTGGTTAGCTAATGAATAAGACCCTCCGAGGGCCTTATTCTCTGTGAAATGGTGCTCTGTAAGAAGAATAAGACCCTGCCGGACCGTTAACGCCCAGCAATTAGCTCCAAATGGTGCTCAAGCCGGTGGTTAGCTAATGAATAAGACCCTCCGAGGGCCTTATTCTCTGCGCATTGGTGCTCTGCAAGCAGAATAAGACCCTGCCGGACCGTTAATGCCCAGCAATTAGCTCCAAATGGTACTCAAGCCGAACAAGTGCAGCATAACACAAAAGATTACCTCGATGAGCTAAATACTGCCGTTGCAACCGTCGTCAAACCCAAGGAAAGCGCTAATACCATTGGAGGAGGTGAACGAGGACAAGGAAGTGAAGGTGAGCACAACGGATCCGGACAGCGGATATATGGTTCGTGAGGGCAACCCAGAAGGCTTCTTTATCTGGATCATCGCAAAGTTTGATGTGAAGTACAACCTCATTACCGATGTTTTCGTAACGGCAGGCAATGTCCATAATTCCGTCCCGTATCTCTTTCGATTAGATCGTCAGCGTACACGTTTTGGCTTTCATGTAGAAGCAGTTGCATCAGACCCCAGTTATATGTTACCGAAACGAAAAGATACGATTGAGTGAAGCTTCGCGGATGCTAAACAGCTCCATGGGTTTCACTATTGCCGGTTGCGGGGATTGCGCTATGTAACGGAGCAAGCGCTGATAACCGCAGCCGTGCAGAACATGAAGAAAATCGCCCTCTATCTTGAAAGGAGGGTGCAATAGGAAGATCCCCCTCCTTTAGCTTCATTCAGATCCCCAAAACAAAGAGAAACCCAAACGTCTTGAGACAAGACGTTGGGTTTCTCAACAATCTGATCCTACTCTACAGAGCAGGCCTCAGAAATGAATAACTATAAGAAATCGTTATTGCAATAACCTATGTCACGAATTCAACAACTGGCTTACGGTAACCTCTCAAAAATTTTATTATCCGTGAAGCCTCACTTACTCGTCTCTCTCCGAACGATTGGTGCAATCTCTGTAGCTAGTAGCTCGATGCTTTCAGCAACTTTATGAAAAGGCACACTGCCAATATCAACTTGGGCAAGGAACCGCTTGTGACCAAACAGCTCATATTGACGTAGAATCTTCTCCACGATTTGTTGTGGACTGCCCACGAACAATGCAGTCTCTGGGCTTGCCATTTGTTCAAAATCAGCTGGGGTCATTGAAAATGCCATTCCCCGCTGACGGTTGATAAATGACCGATAATTTAGATAATAAGGGTAATATTCGTCCTTAGCTTGCTGAGTAGTTCTGGCGATGTACCCATGTCCTGTTATCCCTACTTTAAGCTGCTCTACTCCATGGCCAGCCTGTTTGCCGGCCTCGCGATAAGCCTCAACCAGCGGCAGAAATCTCAGAGGATCTCCGCCAAGCATTGCAATGGCCATCCCCACCCCTAGTCTTCCAGCACGGGCTGCGCTTTCCACTGTTCCCCCTACACCAACCCAGATTGGCAGCTGCTCTTGGACAGGTCTGGGAGCAATTTCTGCATTCTTTAGCGCGGAACGAAACTGCCCCTCCCACGTTACTCTTTCCGACTCGTTAAGCTTTAACAACAACTCTAGATTTTCGGCAAACAGAGCGTCGTAATCCATTGTGTCATAACCGAATAGAGGAAATGATTCCACAAACGCCCCTCGACCGGCGATGATTTCCGCGCGTCCATCCGAAATTAAATCCAAAGTCGAGAAATCCTCGAAAAGCCGAACAGGATCCACGGTGCTTAAAACGGTTGTTGTACTTGTTAATTTGATTCTTCGGGTAATCTGGGCGATGGCAGCCAGAACAACAGGTGGGGCTGATGCCGCATAGTCCAACCTGTGATGCTCCCCAACTCCAAATATGTCTAGTCCTGCTTCATCGGCAAGCTTGGCTGCTGCAATAATTTCTTTTATCCTTTGCTGAGCACTGATTGTCTTACCAGTTAGCGGATCAGGGACAATATCCGCAAGTGTGTAGAGACCAATCTCCATGCCATTCTTCGTATGATGTTCCTCTCCCATTACAACCATTCCTCTCCGATAACTTTGTCTCTAGTTGTCCGTTACCTAACCACAATCATTAAATATATGATCAATCCAAAAGCCATGCAGCCTGCGAATTTATAGTTCGGCGCGGCAATCTCGAATACTGATTTCTTAAGTAGACCCGACAACAAATTATTCACAGCCGAAGCCGGCGATACGGGATTGGACAAGGCCCAGCTTCCCAATAACAGCACCGCAAAATAAATCGGGCTTATTTGCACACTGAGGGGATCAATGCCTCCTGCAAGCATAGTTACTGGCACGATTGGATGGAGGCCAATTACAGAGGTACCTGCAATCAGAAGCACGGTAAATAATGAGAATGTGATAAATAATGGCAGCGGAAAAAGATCAAGCACGCTCGGAACAATGGATCCGAACTTCGTTAATCCTATTGAACCGCTGAAGAAGCCGGCTGCCAGAAATAGTGTAATCTCTTTTTGTAAAGCAGGCAATGTAACCGTTACATGATTCCTAAGACCCTCTCTGTACACGGTTATGCCCCCCTTGGCAAGGCACCAGATTAGTGGAAAGAAAACCGCGGTCATACAAATTAATAAAACCATTGGCAGCTCGATCATATGTTCCAAGGCCAAGATGACTATAATGGCAGCTATTAAATACATGCCGAGTCCAACTGGAAAACCCGAGCTTTCCTTATTGTCCTCCGATTGTTCAGTTTCGTCTAGCTCAGCATGATGCAATTCCCGGAAATCGACTGCCCAGCTTACAACGAGGCTAACAATGGCCAACCCAATCATATAAGGCAGAAGGGACGACCAGGCTAGTCCTAACGCTGAGGTCACAAGCGTCATGGCAGCAAAATAAGGCGACCATAGAATCGCCCCCGCAAAGCCTCGGTTCAGCGCATTAGCCAGTAAGCGATTCATACCTGGGTATGGTTTTACATAAACCATTTGATGAACAACAGGTATCGAGCCTACATTGATAAATACGCCCATGATTTGAGTAAGCAGCTGTGTTCCCAAGAATAACGCGGTCTTGCTGCGCAGGTTCGATTCATAAAACCGTTTCAAGGCCCCGATGTATTCGGGAATGCGAACCGGAATCCCGAACAAAGGAGCAAATAGGAACAGCGTAACGATAGTCACATTGACCCCGGCCGACTCGAACCAGATCATTGCGCTCGCTTTCTGAAGCAACAGAAGGACAACCCCTGCAACTATGAAAAAAATCGTGAGCGACAACGTCATACCCTTCAGCTTCGGCAGCAATAAGGCGATTGCAGCAAATACCAATCCTCCTAGAAGAAAGATCAGCGCCTCAACCTGCACCAGCTGCAGAACAATATAAACGGCGGCAATGGAGAATATGGTAATCCTCTCCACTGCAGTTTTAACTGCGGATGTCATCCGATGATCGGCCTTCTTTCATCTCGTCTTAATTGAATTGCCAGCAGCTTAAGCTTAGATTACTGTATTGGTAGCTTCGGTGAAGAAGCGTCGCCTGTCTGCTCGCATCACCCGTTCCCATCGAGAGGAGCAGCGGAATGAAGTGTTCGCTCGTCGGTACGGTATCTTGGGCATGGGGAGCAAGGTCACGATATTGGAACAAAGCTTCCGTATCCCAAGACTCAAGCTTATTCTGTATCCAGTTGTCGAATTGCTGCGCCCACTCGTCAATCTCTTCGGATTGCCATTTCAATCGTCTTAAGTTATGAACGGTTCCCCCGCTGCCGATGATTAGAACATCCTGCTCGCGAAGCTCCCCGAGCGCCTTGCCGATCTGATACTGCTGCTCATTAGGCAGATAAGGATTTACGAGAGGGCGACAACCGGAATATCTGCGTCTGGATATAACAGCTTGAGGACGGCCCAAGCCCCGTGATCCAAGCCTCTTTTATCATTCTGAATGTTCTCAATACCATGCTTGGTGAATAACAATTGAATTTGCTCAACCAGTGAACGATCACTGTGGGCTGGATAAGTCATCTGGTAAAGCTCGTCTTGGAACCCGCCAAAATCATAAATAGTTTCGTACGTTCCAGCAGCGCTAACTGTCTGTACCGTCTCCTCCCAATGAGCGGAGAAGAGTACAATGCTTTCGGTTTAGGTGTATGCTCCTTAAACTTCTTAAGCAGCTCTGTATATTCGTTATCCTCGAGCACGATCGACGGGGCGCCATGCGCGAAAAAATAGGAAGGCATCATGTGTTCTCACTCCTCATTATATATGATTCAGCATCATTCTTAAGCCAATTTATAAAATCTAGCTGGTTTTCTTCGGAAACGCCGTGTTCGGTCGGATATAATTTGAATGTCAAATGGTCTGTTTGCTCCTTCAAATATGCAGCTGTCTCCTGCCCGATCCGAACAGGGAATATTGAATCATATTCACCATGCGATACAAATACCGACATATCCTTCAGACTGCGAAGCGAATACTCCGTTTTCACAAACTCAGGAATATATCCGTTCAACGCAACGATCCCCTTTAACTGTTCCCCATCGTTAGAGAAAGTGTCATGGACAGAATTATACCTTGGCTGAATCCGAGCATATACCTTTTCTGCTCGCAGATGGCAGCTCGATCTCCACGTTTTTTTGTTTGAGGAAACACATCTTGTGTGTCCCTCCGTTTCTTCGTACTCTGTGGCTCCCGATGAGCTCGGCTTGTTCGAGTTTTCGTATGTGCATAGTGACGATGGAGGGGCTGAGCTCTAACTTCGCCGCTATTTCCTTCACACTCATTTCGTTATCGGCAGAAACTCCATAATCCTCCATCTGACTTCACTTGCCAGCGCTTCGTATAATGCCATTTTAATTTCCTTATCTAGCTGCCAGTCTGATTAGATTCTTATATATGTGAATTTACTAATGAGGTGAATGAATGAAGTACAATAACCCGGTCATTAAAGGCTTCTATCCAGACCCCAGTGTTTGCAAAGCAGGCGATACCTATTATCTGGTATGCAGCTCCATGCAGTATTTCCCCGGTGTTCCGCTTTTTGAGAGCAAAGATCTGATTAACTGGAATCAAATCGGCCATTGTTTAACGAGAGAGAGCCAGATCCAGCTTGACAAGGTGAACAGTTCCGGGGGCGTATTCGCTCCTCCATACGGTATAATAACGGGCGATTTTATATGACCACAACTAATGACACAACCCGTCAAAATTTCTATGTTTGGACCGACGATATTTACAGTGAATGGTCTGAACCGGTTTATGTCGACCAGGGTGGGATCGATCCGGATTTGTATTTTGAAAATGGAAGAGCCTTCTTCATGAGCAATGGAACGGACGATAACGGCCTTGGCGGCATCATACAGTGTGAAATCGACATTGAATCGGGCAGCAGGCTGACGCCAAGCCTTTCGATTTGGCAAGGAACGGGAGGACGTTTTCTTGAGGCTCCGCATATGTACAAAATCAACGGTAAGTATTATCTTGTATCCGCTGAAGGTGGAACAGAATTTGGTCATATGGTCACTTATGCCCGCGGGGAGAAGTATTCCTTACACCGGTTATGACCGACTCCCTGATGACGTTGTTCAGAAGGAGAAAAACAGCTTTACTTTTGAAAATACAGAATGGGACAAGGATTGGTGCTACCTTCGTCTGCCGCATTCGCATAATTACTTATTACAACAAGACAAGCTTATACTTACAGGAACTGAAATCACACTTGATCAACCGGATTCCCCTACCTTCATCGGAATCCGTCAAAGGGACTTTAACGCGGTCATTTCATGCGAACTAATCGTTATACAAGGGGAGGCCGGCATCACCCTCTATATGGATGAACATCATCATTATGATTTGGCTATACGCAAGGATACGAATGGATACAAGGTACTCGAGCGCCTTAATATCGGGGATATCAAATCCATTGAACTTGAAGTGGATCTTGGAAGTAACAATCAAGCCACGCTGGTTATACAAGCAAATCATGATCGTTATACCTTCCTCCTTCATGCTGATGGCAAGGACATACACTTAGGCACGGCACAAACAAAATACCTTTCCTCCGAGGTTGCCGGTGGGTTTACAGGCGTTATTATCGGTTTATATGCTTATGGTCAAGGCTCTATGGCCGAGTTCTCGGATTTTAAGTGCGAATATTTATAAGGAAAAAGGGGAGACTTCAATCTCTTTTAAAAAACGGCTGCCGGTTTTCTATCCGGCTGCCGGTTTTTACTAGTGGATGGTGCACTTAGGCACCTTTTTTCTGTAGCTAATGATTTATTTCTTCCCGTTTCACTCGATTCAGTCCCCAGTAACACAAAAGCGACCCACTACTGCTGGTTTTTCCTTGTTCGGTAATGAAGTTCTGCTGTTACTGCTGTTACTGCTATTTCTTCCTTATCATCTCTGATACCCTTTCGAGACTGATTTACACGTCCCCTAGTCTTGACTCAAGCGGTTTCCTTATTCATCTAGCTGGTGGAATACTCTGAGGATTATTAAACACATTTTTTGGATCATACTTGGCTTTCACTCTACGCAGCCTAGGATAGTTCTTACCATAATAAACAGGCCCAGAACATTTAATCCCTTGGTCAGGAACGTTGATATAGGAGCCTACGATATAAGGCTGCAGCTTCTTCCTGGTGTTCCGAGCTAAGGCGATATTCTTAGCTGCATGAGATGGCTTAACCCATGAGCTGTTCCACTCCACATAATATTGAGCTTTACGCCAGTAGAATGCAGTGGCTTTAGGTGCGATACGGCTTATGGCACCACCCCAGTTAAGGAAGAAGAATCCGGCTGGCGTCCCTCCCTCTGCTTTTTCTAGAAACCTGCGCATGACTTTGTAAGCTTTATTCGGGAATGGTCGTCTGCCGAAGCCGCTGGAGAACTGGTTGCTGAACTGTTGGGTAAGAATGGGATCGGGGGCTAATAAAAACTTAGTGGCTTCCAAGTATGGTAGATACCGAATGGTTTTTTGAGTAGGTGTCCCCACACTAAGAATAGGTTGTAATTGGCGCAAGGCTTCCGTTTTAGACCCGAGATACAGCCCCAACATGCTGACATTCCCGCCTTTTTTGGGACCGACACTTAATTCACTGCCCAGCTTGGTGCTGGCGTTAGGAGCCCATTCTTGCCATTTCTTTACGACTTTTTCGAACTGCTCCCATGGCCAGATAATGCTGAATACGGTAGCTTTAACCGGTGCACGCAGTACTTTGAATTTATATTTGGTGTATACGCCAAAGTTACCGCCACCACCACCGCGGGAAGCCCACAGGAGATCGGAGTTGCGTTTTTTGTTGGCCCGGATTACTCTTCCCTTAGCGTCAACCATCTCTAATTCGAGCAGATTATCGCTGATGAGGCCAGTCGTCCTTTGGAGCGGACCAATTCCTCCACCAAGTGTAATTCCACCGATACCAACCGATGGACTGTCACCAAATGGAGCGATAAATCCTTGTCGTGCCAGGGTATCTACAATTCTCCCTACCCGATTACCTGTCTCGACCACAACAGTCCTGCACTTTTTATTTAACTTGATTTTTTTCATTTCGCTAACGTCAATGACAATGCCACCATTGACCTGCGAAAGATTGCTCTCCAAGGCGTGTCTTCCGCTTCTTGGCCGAATGGGTACGTTATTTTTACAGGCCCATTTTATTGCATTTGCTACATCTTTCGTTCTTTGAGCAAAAACAAATACTTTTGGAAATCTGTCGGTATGCGGATCCCAATTCTTCCGAGCTGCTTCATAACCCGGATCTCCCTTGAATATCACTCGCCCAGTAAGCCTCGTTAATGATTTCACATACCCAACTCCCTATGATTAAATGAACGTACATTTCCTTAACAAATTAGGCAGATACCATTTATCGTATGAACGGTTTAACTGGCATGTATGGGCTGCTGCTGATAAGGTATCAAAAAAAGCCGCAATCAAATGATCACGGCTTTCATAATGTTCTATTTCGTTGTCCTACATACACCTGTTTCAGGTAAATCAAGTTCAACTTTTAGAGCAGCCTCATAATCCCCTGCAAGATAGGCCACAACCGATCTTACTTGTTCATAACCGGTTGCCATAAGGAAGGTTGGTGCGCGACCGTAACTCTTCATTCCAACAATATAGAAATCTTTTTCGGAATGTCGTAATTCCCTTTCTCCATGAGGTCGAACTGTACCACAACTATGGACATTAGGGTCGATAAGTGGGGCAAGTGTTTCTGTGCTTTCAGTGGCTTGGTCAATGCTTAGTCTTAATTCACGCAAAAATGAAAAATCAGGACGACTTCCTGTATTTACAATAATCTCATCAATCCCTTGCAGGTCCCTTCTGCCTTCCTTGTTCTCACCGCTAATCGTCATTGTCCCACCTGATTGGCTTAACCGTTGGATTTTAAATGGTGTAACAACCAGGATTTGTTCAGTATCAACCAATTGATGGATGCGACTTCCCAGATCTCCTCTTGCTGCAAGCTGATCCTTCGCTTCTCCGCCATATGCATCCTCCACTCTGTTCTTTCTCATGATCCACCAAATTTTCATATCTGGATCATTCTCTTTCAACTGAGCAAGGTCTAATAATGTATTTATAGCTGAGTGGCCGCCGCCGACAACAACGATGTTTTTGCCTATATATCGTTCCTTGTCTTTTCCCTGAATATCTGGAATACCATAAAAAATATTCTCGCGCATCGCTTGTTCTTCTTTCGACCAGATACCACTTGCATATAGGGGATTCGAGTGCCCCCAAGTTCCAGAAGCGTCGATTACAGCTTTTGCTTCATAACGATGCAGATCACCATTTACTTCTGTGTATATAACGAATGGGCTGCTCTCTCGAAGATCCGACTTCATTTTGTCTATGTCTTTTCTACTAATCGCAAGTACTTTTGTATTTAAAATAAGCTGCGATTTAATCTCTGGCAGATTGGCTAATGGATGCAAGTACTGCTCTAACAGCTCTTGTCCTGTAGGCAATTCATCTGGGAACGGTGCACTCCATCCCTGCTTAGATAACAATCTTTCTGCTGCTTTATCTACATTGTATTGCCAAGGTGAAAACAAGCGTACATGTCCCCATTCCGATACGTTCTGTCCTACTTGCGAGCCTGATTCTAAGAGTATAAACTTTTCACCACGTTCTGCTAAATTTGCTGCTGCAGCTAACCCAACAGGTCCTGCCCCAATGATTGCTACGGGCAAACTATTTGATTTAACGTATGGTTGAATATGAATAACCTGCTTGGTGGATGGTGATCCGCAACAAGATTCTGTTTGTTTAAGCTCCATGTTTTTCATTCTTTTTCCCTCCAGATAAATTCTTTTTCGTTCGTTTTCATCCAACAATTTGTTCATTTGCGCATTTCACGAATTATTTTTTGAGTAATAATCTTAGCATCCCCTCCTGCTCCTCGAATGGTTGCAGATGCAAATGATCGTTGCCCAGTTAGCCCTAAGTAATAAAGTCCAGGCACAATACTACTTACACCAGCTCTCTGGATAGGACTGCCGTCAGGATTTAAAGCACCCAAATCCTTCAGATAAGGAACATGATCACGAAATCCTGTGGCAAAGATGACTGCATGAATGTGTTCAGCATTCCCGCCGGGCCAAATTACCCCATCTGTATTAAAAGCTGTAAACATGGATCGTTGTCGAAGAAATCCTTTTTCAAGCATCCATCTATAATCTCTCGAATCAATAACGGATGTACTTGTTCCAGCTTTCAAACCAAGGCGCCAGAATGGAAAGCGATCCAGCCCTGTTACTGTCAGCCAAAAATGAAGATCTTTTCCAAGAAATTTTTGAGGTACAAATTTAACGGGGTTTAGGGTAGCTAAAGTCGTATTCGTTGACTGACTGAGTTCAGCTCCAATCTGAACAGCTGAATTTCCACGGCCAACAACGATAACATTTTGATTAAGAAATGGTTCCGAGCTTTTATAGTCTGAAGAATGTAGAATCTTCCCAAGGTAATTTTCTGAACCCTTGATATTGGGAATATAAGGCCTCTGAAAGGAGCCCGTAGCCGCAATGACGTTTTTACTGTAGAAGGTTTCATCACTAGCTGTCCGCACGCAGAACACACCTTCCGAACGCTCAATGGACATTACTTTCATTCGATATTTAATAGGTAATTGAAAGGTGCTGGCGTATTGCTTAAGATAGTCCGCTACTTCATCCCTTGAAGGATAACTATTCGCATCTCCTGGAATCATCAAACCGGGTAACGAAGAATATTTCGCGGGTGAGAAAAGCCGTAGACTGTCATAATAAAGTGGCCATGAACCTGCTGCTTCTACTCCTGACTCTACTATTAAGAAGTTAAGTCCTGCTTTTTGTAAATGATATCCTGCCGCGAGCCCAGACTGACCAGCACCTACAACAATTACATCAAACACTTCATTCATCCTAAAGCCTCCTTTATTTGCATTTTGCAAGTATTATCAAAAAAGATATGGAGCAATAAATGATTACCCCATTGGTGTGCAGCACATTTTGGATTTTTTCATACTATCATTAAGTAATTGAATGGAACGTAATACCGTCTCTTTCTCGAACTCATTCATATGCGAGAAAACGTCATCCATATATTCATTCATCATTTGATCAATAGCACCCGATACAAATTGACCTTCCACCGTCAAGTTCAGTATATACACCCTTCGATCTTCAGGTAGTGGAATTTTCTTAACCAAATTTTTTTTGATTAAAGTTTGAACTTGTCTGCTGAATGTAGTGATATCCATCCCAAGTGATTCAGCAACCTGCTGCATGGATGGTTGATTCTGATGAGAAATTTCGAATAGAATATGACTTTGAATTAATGAAATGTCATTGTTCCCAACACTACAGCAGTTTTTATTCAATAATCCAAAACGACGCGCCGTAATTTGCAGCAATTCTCTGGGATTGTTCTCCATTGTGTTCACCTCATGCTATTAGTTATACAATTTATATTTGCAAATTGCAAGTATAAATATTCAATTTCATTTTATATAACTGTGTACTAATATAAGGATTTACTTATATAATCAATGTATAATATACTATGAACGAAGTGATCCTAATGAAATAAGAACCTCACCACATAGAAAGGAATGATTACGTGAATCAAGAGATTGATGTATTAGCAGACACCATGAAGCTGCTCGCAGATAAGACGCGCCTGACCATTATTGCTCTGTTGAAGGAACGAGAGCTGTGTGTATGTGATATTGTCGATTTTCTTCAGACGACGCAGCCTAACATTAGTCAGCATTTGAAGAAACTCAAAAATGGTGGCTTAGTCAATGAAACAAGAAAAAGCCAATGGATTTATTATTCGCTAAATGTTGATGATAAAGCATACCTCAATGGCATTCTAGATGTGCTTCCATCCATGAAGGATAAGTTAGCCGGGCTAAATCAACAATGTTGTAATTAAACAATCAGGAGGAATTATGTTAGTTATTGCATCGATTATTTTCGTCATCACCTTAATCTTTGTCATCTGGCAGCCTAAGGGCTTGAACATTGGCTATTCAGCAGCTGGTGGTGCCATTCTTGCACTTATATTCGGCGTCGTGAACTTTCAAGATGTGTGGGATGTTACTGGAATCGTCTGGAATGCCACTCTCGCCTTCGTTGCCGTCATTCTAATATCACTCATCCTCGATGAGATTGGCTTTTTTGAATGGTCCGCCTTGCATATGGCGCGTTTCGCCAAGGGCAACGGGTATCTTATGTATACGTACGTCATATTGCTCGGTGCTGCAGTGGCCGCTTTCTTCGCTAACGATGGTGCTGCGCTAATCTTAACTCCAATTGTTCTCGCGATGGTAAGAGCCTTGAAATTCGATGATCGAATGATCTTACCTTATATTATGGCAAGTGGCTTTATTTCGGATACGGCCTCCCTTCCACTTGTTGTAAGCAACTTGGTTAATATTGTCTCTTCCGATTTCTTCGGCATCGGCTTTGCTGAATATGCAAGCCGGATGATCGTTCCGACGTTCTTCTCTATCGGAGCAAGTCTGCTTGTTCTGTTCTTATTTTTCCGCAAGAGTATACCTAGGCATTATGATCTTAATCAGCTAAAACTGCCTCATGATGCCATTAAGGATAAACGTATGTTCAAGTTATCTTGGGTCATATTAGCCGTTCTATTGGCTGGTTACCTCCTGAGTGAATTCATTCATATTCCCGTATCCATTATTGCAGGAATAGCGGCTCTGATCTTTATCCTCGTTGCACGTAGAAGTCCAGCTATTCATACGGGTGCTGTCATTAAGGGTGCGCCTTGGTCTGTCGTCGTATTCTCCATCGGTATGTATGTTGTTGTGTATGGGCTGCGTAATGTAGGTCTTACGGATGAGCTTGGCAAGGTATTTCAATGGACTGCAGACCAGGGGCTTCTCGTAGCCACAGTTGGATCAGGGTTTATTGCCGCTATCCTTTCTTCCGTTATGAACAACATGCCTACTGTCATGATTGATGCACTCGCTATCCAGGGAACATCGACAGAGGGTGTCATTCGTGAGGCGCTTATTTATGCGAATGTAATCGGCTCTGATCTTGGACCTAAGATCACCCCAATCGGATCATTGGCAACGCTGCTGTGGCTGCATGTTTTATCTAAGAAAGGTGTCAAGATCACTTGGGGTTACTATTTCAAAGTTGGCATCGTCATTACGGTTCCCGTGTTACTCCTTACTTTGATTGGCCTTTATCTATGGTTAAGCATTATCCACTAAATTAAACTTGAAGGAGAAATGAACAATGGAAAAGAAATTGGTGTATTTTTTATGTACTGGTAACTCTTGTCGGAGTCAAATGGCGGATGGTTTTCTTCAAGCACTGGGCAGTGAGCAATATGAAGTGAAGAGCGCTGGTCTCGAAGCACACGGCCTTAATCCAAGAGCAGTTCAAGTGATGCAAGACGCTGGTATCGATATTAGCCGCAACTCTTCTAATGTTATCGACCCGGAGATTTTAAATCGTGCTACCTATGTCATTACCTTATGTGGTCATGCCGATGAACACTGCCCAGTCATATCTAATCCGAATGTAGTGAAATGGCATTGGGGCTTTGATGATCCTGCTAAGGCGACGGGAACTGAAGAAGAGGTTATGGAACAGTTCAGACAGGTTCGCGATTCAATAAAAGCCCGGATTGAAAAGTTTGTGAAGGAAGGTCAATAAGATGCCTTCTATCAAAAGAATGCATGTAGCCGTCAATTGTACCGATTTGGAGAAGTCCCTCATTTTCTATCGCCAGTTTTTTGGAGAAGAGCCCACTAAAGTGAAGGAGAATTATGCTAAGTTTGAACTAGATAACCCTGCTCTACATTTTTCTCTCAACGTTCGTTCTTTTGATAAGAATGGTGTTCTTAATCATCTTGGCTTCCAAGTAGATCGTACGGAGGATGTATTGGCAATGGGAGAACGGTTAAGACAGGCAGACCTCCTTCTAATCGACGAGATGAATACAACTTGCTGCTATGCTGTTCAAGATAAGGTATGGGTGTACGATCCCGATGGGAACGCTTGGGAGATCTTCTATACGAAAGAAGATTCGGAGTTTGAATCTGCTGGCGATCAACGCGACCTTTCATTATGCTGCGCGCCGCCATCTGCTCCTGTTCAAGTAGATTTCATATCTTTCAGAAAATAAAGCCACTATTATGACGCTAGGAGAGATTTACCCTATGGATAAACAATATCATGCTTTAATCCCTGATCGTATCTTCATGGGTGGAGCAAAAGATGTACAGTCAATGATTGATGATGAGGGTGTTACTATTGTTGTAGATTTGCGTGAAGAAGCAGACCATTGCGCTGGTATTGGGGAAGGCGTGGAATGGATCAACATTCCGCTTGGAGATGATGCAGACTTACCTCAAGAGGAGTTACTTCATCATGCAATTCAAACCGTAGTAAATGCCTACAAAGCTGGTAACAAAGTAGCATTCCACTGCGGAGGCGGCAAGGGTCGTACGGGAACCGTTGCTTATGGTACGCTGGTTGAGCTCGAATTAGCAGCATCAATCGAAGAGGCTGAACAACAAGCACAACAAATCCGTCCCATTCTAAATATTAAACCTGCACAACGTAAATCTTTGGAGAATCTATTTCAATAATGTTTAAGCCGACAGGGGAATGTCTCAAAAGGTCAGTTATGACCTTTTAAGACATTCCCCTTCCTTCAATTCAATTATGTACCACACACAACATCATCCATTAAAGGTATGATGCCAAGCCTTATCTCCTTAACCTGACCTCACAACTGCTAGTGAATGGTGTACTTAGGCACCTTTATTCTTTAGCTAATGACTTTTTTTCTTTCCATTCCACTCGATCTAGTCCCTAGTAACACTAAAGCCACCCACTACTGCTTTATATTCCTTGTTCGGTAATCAAGTTCTGCTGTTACTGCTATTTGTTCCTTATCCTCGCTGATACCCAAGTCTGTGTAGAAGATAGAGAAATAAATTGCTTAACGAAAGAAAATTTGACGTTAGATGACAAAAGTGCGACCTTTGCGAATAAGCTTCCTTTATAATGGCAGGTCCCTGCGTACAAACACATATACTGCCGTACCATACAGGAGCATGCCCGCTATTGCCATAATAATAAAATTCAACAGTACACTAGCCGTCCCTGCAGCTATTTCTCCTGGTTGGAACAAGGAAAGGATAGTCAAATAATCTAACCACTTCAGATTATCCTGCATATTGCCCACAAGTTGAATCATGAAGAATATCACTGAAACAATACCTGAAGCAGCTAGCGCGTGTTTAGCATCATTGAATACGGAAGATAATAAAAAGGAGTAGCCGCTTATAACAAAAAATAGCAAAAAACCAGCAATATTGATCTGTAAGAATGCAGATTTGCTGAAGTCAGTTGCCTCCACTATGAATGGAGCCAGGATTAAGCCGGTAATCGTTGTAACAATCATCATAATCAGAAGTCCAGTCACTAGCATTGTCGCTTGTGTTATCGCAATTTTACGCCGGGATATAGGAGTCGACAGCAGATAAGCCATAGAACCTCGATCGATGTATTGTGCCATTAGCTGATTTGCTGCCAAGACGCACAGGATCATCATAAATATAACGAAGGTAGACCCATAGAAACTGGTTGCCACAAATCCGGTAAGCCCATTTATCCCTTCATTAAAACCAAGTGCATTTCGCATTCCTTCTGGAAGCATTGCGAATGGGTCACTCTCAAGACTTTTCGTATACATTCCCATGATAACAATGATATAGAACAAGATAAGAGCTAGGAAAATAGCAAACAATCGGTACATTCTTCGAAAAGCAGATCGGAAGAGCACGCCATTCATTTACTCACCACCTCCCTGTCATAATAATGCATAAACTTCTCTTCAAGAGTTTGCACACGAATATCAATATTGCTAATTCGGCAATTCGCTAAGCTCTGGATAAAATGATCATAATCCCCTTGCAGAGCAACCTGAATTCTCAGCCCTTCCTCTTTCATTATAGTGAGACCTGAGCGTCTGATGATCTCAATATCATTCATAGAATGAAGTGTGATATCGAATATTTTCCGCTGCATCGATTGCAGCTTGTTAATATCCTCAACCGCAATCAGCTTCCCGTCTTTTATAATACCTGCTCGGCTGCAAGTACGATTAATTTCATCAAAGCTATGAGAGGACATCATTATTGTCTTACCTTGCAGCTTAGCTTCTTGAACAATTTCAACAAAAATACTCTGCATAAGTGGATCAAGACCAGAGGTCGGCTCATCCAGTATAAGAATAGATGGTTCATGCATAAAGGCAGCTACGATCCCTACCTTCTGCTTCATCCCCTTAGACATTTTTCGAATCGGTGTATTCACATCGAATTGAAGTCTCTCAATCAATTGATTCTGATAATGGCTATCCTTCATTCCTCTCATACCCGCAAGCAGATTCAAGAATTGCTTGCCATTCATTCCATCCGGGAAAGCAATCTCACCTGGCAAATAGCCCATATCGCGCTGAATCTCCGCACTCTTGCTCCAGCAATCCAATCCATTAATGAATGCTTTCCCTGAATTGGCTTTTATAAAGCCCATTAGATGTCTAATCGTAGTCGACTTTCCAGCCCCGTTCGGTCCTAGAAAACCAAAAACCTCGCCTTTCTCTATCTCAAAACTGAGATCAAATATGCCTCTCCCGTTGTTAAATATCTTCGTTAATCCTTGTAATTGAATCATTATCCACCCTCCTTATATGATTGAAATGAATGAATTACACCTATATTATTCATATTAATGCATATACACTCTATTGGCAATAATGTTTTGAATATATCCCATTGTATTCATTCAAATCATTGTGTATGCTAAATGAGAGGTGAATGTTATGGATGGCTATCAACAGCGTACAGAAAAAAAGAAAAAGTCAATTATCCAAGCTTCCTTTGAACTATTCTCCACTTATGGAGTGGATAAAGTCAGTCTTGCAGAAATCGCGAAGAGTGCCAAGGTATCCCCTGTCACGATCTATAATTATTTTGGCACTAAGGACGAGCTGGTGAGGAAAGTATTATCTTCCTTCTTAGAAGAGGAATGGGCAAGACAGATTGAACTAATGCGAAGCGATCTGTCCTTCCCCGAAAAGATACGGAGGATGATGTTCGATTCCATTCTATGGACAGAGAAATTAAACAGCACTATTATGCAGCAGTTGCTCTCAGATGACCCGGAGTGGAGAGAACTCGTTGAACAAATCTATGCTGAGGCCGTACCTGAGCTTATACAATTTATTGAGCACGGAAAGACTCAAGGCTATATCGACAAAGATATCTCTACAGATACCATCTTTCTGTACTTTAATCTGATTAAGGAAATGAAGCTTACTAATCTGTTCAAGCAAAGTGTTCAGAATCCTCAGACCATCGAGGAACTGACCCGATTATTCTTTTATGGATTATTGAACCGACAAGTAGATTGATTTTATATATTAGGGATAGACCGGTTGAACTAATCAATCTTTACTTAATATGAAAAGGCCAATTATAATGATATACATAGGAAAATTTTGGTGGAGTCTTATAAATAGTCTCAGGGGGAGTAGAACAGCATGCATCTTTTTAATGAAACATTTATTCAACTGTTAATTTTGTTGGCTTTGTCGATGTTCGTCATCGCTATTGCTAAAAAAATCAATCAGCCTTACTCTATTGCTTTGGTTATCGTAGGCCTTGTGTTAGGTATAACACAAATCCCATTTCTTGAGGAAGCAGAGGTTTATATCACGCAATCTCATGTCTTTCAAGCAGTTATAATCTCTTTGTTCCTACCGATTCTTTTGGGTGATGCTGCACTGAAGCTGCCATTTTCTCATCTAAAAGAACAAAGAAAACCGGTGCTCGCATTAGCTTTTGGAGGAACCTTCCTCTCTTTTATCATTATTGCAGTATCCTGTTACTATTTGCTCAACTTACCTTTGCCGATAGCTTTTACATTTGCAGCTTTGATGAGTGCTACTGATCCGATTAGCGTTATTTCCATCTTCAAATCACTAGGAGTACCCAAATCTATGGTCACGATTATTGAAGGAGAATCTTTATTCAATGATGGAATCGCTGTTGTTTTGTTTCAAATCTCTTCTGTCTATCTTTTAACTTACATGGAAATGGGCTGGGCTGGTGTTGGAAGCGGTCTATGGTTATTCCTTAAATTTGTTATAGGGGGTATGCTAATTGGGGCTGTCTTAGGCTATATTTTTTCACAAATTATACGTTTTTATGATGATTATCCTCTTGAGATCGGCTTCTCTATGCTATTGTTCTTTGGCAGCTATTTCATAGCAGAGCATTTCCATGTATCAGGTGTAATCGCTGTAGTCGTGGGAGGGCTTATCTTTGGAAGCTATGGTGCTAAGATTGGCATGTCAGAAACAACTCAGACGAACATTAATTCATTCTGGGATGTTGTTACTCTAATTGCGAACTCGTTAATCTTCCTGATGATTGGACTGGAAATTAAAAACATTGATTTTAGCGGGAAATGGGGATATATCATTGGTGCAATTCTAATCGTGCTTATTAGTCGTACTATTGCTTTATACGTCAGCATGCTCAGAATCCGCAACTTTCCTGGTTCGTGGAAGGCTGTGCTGAATTGGGGTGGTTTGAAGGGAAGCCTATCTATCGCACTAGCATTAAGCTTGCCGCAATCCTTTGAAGGAAGAGATGATGTCCTCGTTCTGACCTTTAGTGTTGTGCTCTTTTCACTGCTTGTTCAAGGACTAACCATCAAACCTCTTGTGATCAAATTGAAATTAAGTGGAGAAAAAGAAAAAGCGAAAGTATAAAATGAATCCGTAGTCGATACGATGCGTAAAGAGCAAGTTGCTGGTTCATACGCAACTTGCTCTTTTCCTTATATATTTCTATTATTCAGCTGTTAGCGAGTAGCGATAAAGCCTGGTCTTGGCTTACTTGTTGAATAGGGATCTTGAAGCCTATTCTCTACACTGTTGAATACATAGAATGCATTGCTTCGCGGATAAGGGGAGATGTTCCCACTGGAGCCATGCATCAGATTACAATCAAATAACAATACAGAGCCAGCTTTGCCAATTGGCATTTGTATTCCACCTTGGTCAACGAGCTTCGTTAAGCTCTCTTCATCCGGTACCCCGTACTCTTGTCGTCTGAGCGAGTCCTTATAATGATCATCCGGTGTTTCTCCTGTGCAGCTAACAAACAATCGATGAGATCCAGGAATGACCATTAACGCTCCATTGTATAGTAGATTATCTTCAAGTGCTATGGAACAACTGAGAGCTCTCATGCGCGGCATACCATCCTCAGCATGCCAAGTCTCAAAGTCAGAATGCCAGTAGAACTCTTTTCCTTTGAATCCCGGTTTGAAATTAATTCTGGACTGATGGACATAGACGTCACTGCCTAAAATTTGTTCAATAATAGCCAATAATCGAGGAGATGTTGCCAGCTCCCTAAAAGAACCATTTATCTCATGTACAGCAAATATGGATCTTACTTCATCGCTCTCTGGCTCAAGAATCACCTCGGGATTTGTGGAGCCGCGACTATCTATCAGCAGCTGTTTCATTTCCAATTGGAACTGTGTCACTTCTTCCTCACTGAAGAAATTCTCAAGGAATAGATATCCGTTTTCCTCGTAAGAAGCAAGCTCTGCTAGACCAATTTCATTCTGATCGAGCACTGTATTGTGCACGACAGGATCTTTGCGCTCTAATAGCCTAGGAGTGGCATACTTGCGAGTAGGGTAATCATCCAATACTTGATTTGTAGTCATATCAACAAAACTCCTTTTTTATTCAGATGGTTTGGGAAGAGTCCGCATATGCCCCTTCTTCATCATGGACCTCTTGCCCTGTACAAGGCGGATTAAATACGCATACCATTCTCATTTCCGTTGTTCCGCGCAGCAAATGCTTTTCATGACCATTAAGTACATATAACATCCCCTCGCGAATCGGGAACTTTTCCTTCGTTTCCATTAACTCGATTTCGCCTTCTCCCTCAATGCAATAGACTGCTTCAATATGGTGCTTATACCAAATCATCGTCTCTGTCCCTGCTTTAATTCGTGTATCGTGTAAAGAAAAACCAACACCATCCTCTTTTAACAACAACCTTCGGCTGTTCCAAGTGGGAGTATCCACATCATGAATGCTTCCGATCCGTTCCTCCAAGTACCTCACTATCATGCCAATTCTCTCCTTTTATAGCTGGGCTATAGGCGCTTTTTGCTCAGCTGCTATCTCTTGGATACATTCATTTAATAGATGGAGCCCTAAATTCAAGCCTTCCTCGTCTATCGTAAGTGGCGGCATCAGTTTAATGACCTCACTATCGGTTCCTGAGGTTTCCAGAATTAGTCCTCGCTCAAAAGCAAGCATGGATATTCTCTCAGCAATGCCAGGCTCGAAAGCAATACCCTGCATTAAGCCGATCCCTCTTCTTTCGCCTTTTAATTCAGGGAATCGTTGAACGATTGCCTCTAATGTATGTTGTACTAAGGCAGACTTTGTTGCGATCTCCGCAGAAAATTGAGGAGTCCTCCAGTAATTCAGTGCTTCTGCAGCCGTTATAAAAGCAGCATTATTGCCACGGAACGTCCCGTTGTGCTCACCAGGACCAAACAGATCGAGCTCTGGCTTCATTAGAGTAAGTGCCATTGGAAGCCCGTAGCCGCCAATGGACTTGGACAAACATATAATATCTGGTGACAATCCACCTCGTTCAAAGCTGAAGAATGGTCCCGTTCTTCCACAGCCCATCTGCACATCGTCCACAATAAGCAGCATTCCATATTGTTTGCATAATTTCTCCAGTCTGATCAACCACTCTGTACTGGCGACATTTATGCCTCCTTCCCCCTGAAGGGTCTCAACAATCACTGCTGCAGGCAGCGATATCCCGCTTCCGCTGTCTTTCAAAAAGTTCTCAATGAACTCCAATGTATTGGTATCCTTACCCATATAGCCGTCATAAGGCATAGATACTGAATGGTGTAGGGGGACACCAGCACCGCCTCTTTTGAATTTATTGCCCGTAACAGCAAGCGCCCCTAATGTCATGCCATGAAAAGCATTTGTGAAGCTCATAACGGTTTGCCGTCCAGTAGCCTTTCGGGCAAGCTTCAATGCGCTTTCCACGGCATTCGTTCCTGTCGGTCCTGGAAACATGATTTTATAATCCATATTTCTTGGTTTTAGAATGACATCATGAAACTTTGTCAAGAATTGCTCTTTTGCCTCAGTAGCCATATCCAAGCTGTGTATGATACCATCATCCATTAAATAGTCAATCAGCTTAGCCTTCATAATCGGATGATTATGCCCATAGTTTAATGCTCCTGCACCTGAAAAAAAATCAATATAAGACTTGCCTTCCATATTCCACAGTAGATATCCGGAAGCTTTGTGAAACTTTGTGGGAAAAGAGCGGCTGTAGCTTCTAACCTCCGACTCCAACTGTTTAAAAACCTTTAACTCATCTGTATTATTCATATATTTTCACTCCTCCTTGATCCTTTTCTTCCACTTAAAGGGTCCGATCCGATAGAGATTCTCTAGTTCATGCTGCTGATTAGGGAAGCAATCCAACCCGAATCCGTCGGATACAATCATTGGGGTCTGCTTGGCTGCAGACCATTTGGCAAATAGACGTTTAGAAGAAAGATTGGACGGAGCAATGGTAGCTTCCATATAACGAATTTCTGAGTTGACCGCTACTTCCTCTAATAGCTTCATTGCAATACCCTGTCCTCTATATCGCTCATTCACTGCAATTTGCCAGACAAATAGCGTTTCAGTATCAGAGGGCAATCGAAAACCAATGACCATGCCAATCAGACTATCATTCTCGGGATTAATCGCAATCTTACAGCTATCTGAGAACCAGTGGCTCATAGCTACGTAGAAATAGGATGAATTCAAGTCCAGCTTCCCACTATCTCTAACCAATTCCCACATTTGTGAGCCATCCAAGCGGTTTGGAGAACGAATAACCAGAGGTGCATCTATAGAGGCTTCTCTCATTTGGCGCCAGCTGCAACTTGATTATTTGCTCCATTATCCGGACGGCCTTTCAGGAACCGGGTCAAGAAGGTCTGCAGGCGTGGACTCTGCGGAGACTCAAATATTTGCTCAGGTGTCCCTTGCTCGACAATTTTGCCTCCATCCGTGAATAAGACGCGGTCGGCTATATCCTTTGCAAAATCCATTTCATGCGTAATCAGCATCATTGCCATGTCTCCTCCTGCTGCTATTCCTTTTATAACCTCAAGTACTTCCTCTACTAACTCTGGATCTAATGCAGATGTCACTTCATCGAATAACATGATCTGAGGCTGCATGACAAGTGCCCTCGCAATGGCTACTCGTTGTTTTTGTCCTCCTGACAACTGTGCAGGATAATGCATAATGTGATCTTGCAAGCCTACCCGACTCAATATATCCAATGCTTGTTGCTCAGCCCTGACTTTTGGAATCTTCTGAACTTGAATAAGGGCTTCCATCACATTGCGCAGAATGGTCATATGGGGAAACAGGTTGAAATGCTGAAAGACCATCCCTATCCGACTGCGCACACGATGTAGATGCTTTTCATTGGCTGCAACCCATTTCCCTTTCTTCTCCATATGCCACAGCATTTCACCATTAACCTCAATCGTACCTGAAGAAGGCTTTTCTAATGTCATCAACAGCCGAGCTATTGTCGTTTTGCCTGAGCCGCTTGGCCCAATTAGCGCTATAACCTCACCAGGCTGAATATCCAGATCCAATTCATTAAGAACAATATGATCGCCGAATGATTTGGTTACTTTCCTGTAACTTACGATGGGTTTAGGATTAGTTGACGCAATATTCTGACTCATCTAGCCAGTCCTCTCCTCTCTTTTTGTTTCATTCGACGCTCTAATGCTCGGACGAGTACAGCAGAGGGATAACTAAGAGCGAAAAATATTAAGCCTACCAGGGTTAGTGCTTCAAGATATTTGAAAGAAGCAGAACCAATTTCTTTGGCCGTCATTAATAGTTCTATCACTGTAATCGCTGACAAGGTTGGCGTTTCCTTGAACATGACGATTAGATAGTTGCCCATGACTGGAATAGTTGGTGGAATGGATTGTGGGAACACAATTCTAAACCAAGTAGTCCTGCCGCTAAAGTTCAGAGCTCTTGCTGCTTCCCATTGTCCGCGTGGAACGGATTCGATTCCGGATCTATAGACTTCTGCCAGATATGTGCTGTAATGAATGCCAAGTCCAACAATACCTGCCACAAAAGGTGTTAACGTTATTCCGAAGCTCTGAGGCAGTACAAAAACCAAAACGAATAATTGGATGATTAGCGGTGTACTGCGAATAAATTCAGCCATGACTCCAACAGGCAATACGATCCATTTTCTCTTGGAGCGCTTAGCCAGCGCTATAGGTATTCCCAGTATGCAGGCTATAAGAAATCCAGCGAACGTAGCGGCTAAAGTTATCGGAATAACTTCCAAAAGCTTGGGTAGTATCGACCATGTATATTCCCAACTCCACATCAAATCCCCCTCCCTGCGACGGCTCTGCGTTCTGCTATACGAATAATCAGCGTTAACACATAAGACGTTACGAAGTAAAATACGAGGAGCCAGATGAAAATGGCAGATGTCTGAGAGATATCATACGAGCGCAGCATCATACCCTGGTACGTTAAATCTGATAGCGTTATCAAATACACAAGCGACGTGCCTTTTAACAATTCAATCTGCAGATTTCCGAACCCCGGCAGCATCATTACCCAAGCTTGAGGTAGAATGATGCTTCTCATCCGCTGATAAGGCGTTAAGTTTAATGCAATAGAGGCTTCAACTTGCCCTTTAGGAACGGCTAGAATGGAGCTTCTTACCACTTCAGAACCATAAGCTCCATAGTTCAACCCTAATGCAATAACAGCAGCGGTCATGGCTGACAAGTGAATATCAAGTAGCATTGGTAATGCAAAGTACATCCAGAAGAGCTGCACAAGAAGCGATGTCCCTCGAAATATCTCAACGTAACCTGCTGCAATTCCTCGCATGAGTCGTGAATGTGATAGCCGAGCAAGTCCAGTTAGAAAAGCTAGGCACAGTGCAACAGCAATGCTATACACCGTTAAGAGAAGTGTTATCTTTAGTCCCTTAAACAAGGGAGGTAATAAATCGAGCGATAACAAATCCATTACTTCAACAGCTCTTCCGTCGTTATTTCTCCTGGAAGCTCTTGCTCTGTGAATCCGAATGTTTGCAGAATTTCAAGCAATTCACCAGATTCCTGAAGCTTTTTCAATTCTGAGTTGAATGCTTCTCGGAATTCGTCATCACCTTTCCGAAAAACTGCTGCACCATAGCCCCTAACACTCTTGCCATCAATGACTGGTTGTTCGAAATCCATTACTCGTTCTATTGACGGATCCTTTGCGGACTCCAGCATAGCCTGTAGGGAGGGTCCTGTCATCGTGATCGCATCAACACGTCCTGATTGTAAGGAAGAAATAGCAGAAGGCTGATCGGGTACCATCACAATTTGCGATTCCATAACTCCTACACTTTTCAAATACTCTGCTTCAATGGCACCAACCATAACCGCTATTTTTACTTTTGAATTGGCTTTAATATCCTCATAGCTGTGAAGATCCATCGGGTTCCCTTGTTTTACTGCAATAGCTTCACCGATACTATATTCGGGATTGGCGAAGGATACCTGCTCAGCGCGTTCCTTAGTAATGAACATTCCAGCAGTGATTAAATCAAATCGTTCAGCTTTCAAGCCTGGTATAAGTGAGCCAAACTCAGTGAGTACACCGTCCATTTGTTCAATCCCGAGATTGGATAACACTTTGCGAGATATCTCTACTGCTTCCCCCGTTAATTTCCCGTCAGGTGTTGCATAGGCATAAGGTTGTTCGTTGGCAAATCCAACTGTTATGAAGCCTTCCCGTTGAGCTTTGGCTAATGTCGTTTCAGAGGGTGTGCTTTCTGACTGATTGACTTCAGCCCCTCCTTGATTAGCAGTCCCCTCATTGCTGCCGCACCCCAATAGAAGGATGCTAAACAACATCAGGCAAAGTCCAGCGTGAATATAATTCCTCATTTCCTCGTACTCCCTTCGATTCGATTAGAACACGAGAATAAGCGTAACATAATTATCCAAATACGATCACCCCTGATAAACGACTCTCTCAGTGGCTCTCCTACTCTAAGCAGGGATGAGGGAAGTTGACCTGCCCCATCCAGCTTTTTCCTACCAATTCCTCCCTGATACTCCCCTATGCGTTTCCCAGATAAATCGCTTCCTATTAAGCAAATTAAAGATAATAAAAGATAATACTGATTTATATCATTTAAATACTGAAATATGAAGATATATTGTCATAAATCGCTGAAAAACGACAAATAGACGAGCCAATTCAGCTCATCTTTTAACTGTTTTTATTGATTCCATAAGCATTATCACCATATTCATGATGGAGAGAATCCAGAGCAAATAAAAAGGCCCACCTACTTCGGGAGACGGTAATCAGCTCCTGTCGCAGAGGGACCTACACATAGAAAAAGACCCTATTAGGGTCTTGTAGTAAGAAAAGGAAGACAGACCCATCCCTGCTGACGAGGTTAGCTGTCGGACTCGGATAGATGGTATCCTACATTCCACTGGAATGACTCGCCCCAATTAACTGGTTCCCCCGCTTTTCAACTTATAGTCGAAAACTAAGCGTATTCTTTATACTATAGTGAATCTAATAATCTGTCAAACCAGCGTAATACATAATAAGAGCTAAACCGCTTTTTCCATAATTAGTGATTTCCTAACAGAAACACGCCACAATCGAACCTTAGTCTTCTTGTGGCGGCTGTGTATTTCTTATTGTTTCTCCTCTTGCTTCAGATCTCGTGCCCAGTCATCCTGCACACTCTTATTCCAGAGCGGTATGCCAGATCGGTAGGCTGCCCTTCCGTTCAAATGACCGGCTACTGGTGAGGTGATAAATACAAACACAATTCCAAGCAGTAGCTTGGCGCTTACATGCTCTAAGTAAAAGGAAAAATATAAGAAAGCTCCACACAAAATAAAAAGCACGCCAAGTGTTGCACTCTTGGTTGCAGCATGTGAGCGTAGATAGACATCCGGCAGCCTAACCAGACCAAAAGCGCTCACTGCGCTTATTAGAGCCCCCACTAACACCACAATTCCAATAAGAATCTCACCCGTCTGTTCCATGATCCCCACTGTCAATGACCTCTCCTCTCTCAATATATCTGGCAAAGGCGGTCGTGCCTATGAAGGTCAGAATGCCTATTACGAGTATAATGTCAAAATAAGCAATGGTTCGAAGCAGCATGCTTATGATCGCAATCATTGCTAGCAATAGAACACCAATTAAGTCAAGGGCGGCAATACGATCGGAGATCGACGGTCCCTTAAGCAGCCTATACATGCAGCCTATGATTGAGAGCGCCAATATAGCTAAGGATAAAAGCAGTAGATTCGACATCACAGTCTCGTCACCCCCATAATCGCTTTTTCAAATGTGCCTTTAATTTGCGCTGAGATTTCGTCCGCATCTTCGATATCCATGGCGTGAATATAGAGTGTCTCACCGTCACGAGATACATCTAATGTTAATGTGCCTGGAGTCAAGCAGATTAGGCAGGACAATAGCGTAATTTCCCAATCTGACTTCAGCTCCGTCTTGTACGCGAATATGCCTGGGCGTATCGAAAGCTGCGGTCGAATGATTTGGAGCAGGACTACGAAGCTGGAGATAAACAGCTCTTTTACAAACAATACAAGCAATTTAATAACGGCCCAGAGGCGCTTCATATAAAACTCATGAGGCCAGAAGCGGCTAAGCAGTCCGATACATAAGATTCCAATCAAGTATCCGATCGTAAACCTTGGAGTCGACCAATCATTGTATAAGAACATCCAGACGAAGGCAATGATCAGGTTTAATAAAAGTTGCAGAGCCATCTCATCTACTCCTTCAGCACGGCTTCAATGTAATTTTCCGGATTCATTAACGTATATCCAGCCTCCGAAACGAACTGATACACCCACTCCGAGCCAAGTCCCATTATAATCATGATGAAGCACAAGACAGTCGTCATTACAAGCTTCCCTCTCGAAATTGTCCAAGGAGGATTCTGGTTCAGCTGTGCCTGCTCTTCTCCCCAGAAAGCATTCATGAATAAACGAACTAACGAATAGAGCACGACGAAGCTTGAAGCCAAGGAGGCTGCTGTTAACCAGAAATACTCCTCTTGCAATCCTCCTTGTATGATAAGCAGCTTACCTGTAAATCCGCTTAACGGCGGAATGCCTGCAACTGAAAGCGCAGTGATCAAGAACATCCACCCAATTGCCGGATGACGCTTGATCATTCCTCCCATTTCCTTCAGCTCACTCGTTCCAGCTGCTTGAACGATGAAGCCTCCCAATATAAACAATAGCGCTTTGGCGATCATATCATGCAGCAGATAAAACACAACACCATTCACGCTTTCATCAGATGCTACTGCTAATCCAAAAACGATGAAGCCTACTGACAGAATCACATTATAATTGAGTATCTTCTGTACGTTAGAATAGGCAATCGCACCTAATGCGCCTAGAATCATTGTGCCCGCGGCCATCCATGCCAGCCAGCTGTGGGTTACACCTGGCTCATGGTAGAAAATGAGAGTAAAGGTTCGAAGCAGCGCATAGATCCCAACTTTCGTTAACAAGGCACCGAAAAGGGCTGATACAGCTGCCGGCGGCACGCTATAGGATCCTGGAAGCCAATAGAATAGAAATAATCCTGCCTTTAGTGAGAAGACAATCATGAATAGAATGGCAATGACATTCAATACCCCATCCTGCCCCATCTCCGATACCCTAAGCGATAGATCCGCCATATTGAGTGTACCGACAACACCATATAAATAAGCGACTGCAGCAACGAATAAGGTCGAGGATAGGATATTAATCAACATATATTTAAGAGTTTCACGCAGCTGTCGCTTCGTGCCTCCAAGGACGATTAAGGCGTAAGAGGAGATGAGCATGACCTCGAAGCAGACGAACAGGTTAAACAGATCCCCTGTTAAGAACGAGCCATTTACTCCAACTAACAGAAATTGAAAGAAAGGGTAATAATAATAACGCTCCCTCTGCTCGCCAACCGTGCCGAAAGAATACAACAAACAAAAGATGGCAACAACCAAGGTGGTCAAAACCAATAGCGCAGATAGCATATCTGCTACGAAGACAATGCCGTAGGGCGGGAGCCACCCTCCCATATTCAAGGTCTGAATACCATCTGTTCTCACCTGATACAATAGGATTGCTGCTGCAGCAGTAGTAGTGAGCATACTGGCAACACTGAGCCATCTTTGCAACTGTATATTATTTTTGAAAAAAATAAGGATAGCAGCAGTAAACAAAGGGATTAGCAGAGGCAACACCAGTAGATTATTCATCTCGCTCCCCCCTCAGCTGCTCCATATCGTCAGTTCCCAGCTTCTGATACGACTTATAAGCTAGAACGAAGAAGAAGGATGTAACGCCGAAGCTAATTACGATTGATGTTAGAATAAGCGCCTGAGGCAGGGGGTCCACATAAGAATCCGCCTTCTCCCCTAGCAGTGGTGCAGCCCCTGTTTTCAAACGGGACATCGTAAGCAATAGCAAATGTACGCCATGTGTGAGAATCGACGTACCAAGTATGATGCGCAGCAGACTCTTTGACAGCAGCAAATATACACCGACTGTGAATAGTACGCCGATTGCAAGTGACAGATAAAGCTCCATCTTTACTTATCCCTCCCTATCGACAGAATAATCGTCATTGTAATGCCAACTACGGTTAAATAAACTCCCAAATCGAACAGCATGGCTGTTGCTAATTCACTATGTCCGAGCAGCGGCAGATCATGATAGCCAAACGTATGGCTGAGGAATGGCACGTCAAACAAGAATGAACCGATACCAGTCAACAAAGCCACTAGAATACCTATTGCGCTCACCTTACGAAAATCGATTGGAATCACTTCCCGAATGGTTTTCATACCGAAAGCCATTGCGAGCAGCACAAACGCAGCAGCTGTCAAAAGCCCCCCGATGAAGCCTCCGCCAGGCTCATTATGTCCAGAGAAGAACAGGAACAAGGAGAAGGTTAATATGATGAAAATAACCAGCTTCGCAATTGTTTTCAATATAACATCATTGCTTCTCATCCCATTAATCGGCAGCTTACTCCCGCTCTCCCAATAGCCAGGAGCTATCGTAGTTTCCTCTGGCTCCAGCTTCAATCTAATTAAGGCATATATCCCATACGAAGCAATGCCAAGCACCGTTATTTCAAGCAGTGTATCAAAGCCACGGAAATCTACCAGGATGACATTCACAATATTTTTGCCGCCTGCAAGGTTATAGCTTTCCTTAATAAAGAAATCAGATATCGATTCGAACGACCGATCGCTGCTTGCACTTAAAGCAAGTAGGGTCATGGTGACTCCCACTCCAAGAGAGATAATAAAGTTCGACAGCTTAAAGCGCAGCGTTCCTAGCTCTTTCTTAAGCTTAGGCAAATGATAGAAGCAGAGAAGGAACAGCGCTACAGAAACAGTCTCCACAATCATCTGAGTGAGTGCCAGATCTGGTGCACGAAAAATCACAAAGAACAAGGTAACCATATATCCAGCAGAACCGGTCCATATAATGGCCATCATTCGGCTGCGGGCGAACGGAACAGCTATGACAGATACGATAAGCGCACCTATGATAACTGCTTCGTATACGGACATGGGTGCAAACTCAGAGAAGTCAAACCGGATATTCGTAGTGCTGCCCATTGTAACAGCAATGGAAACAATTAAGAATATAAAGATATAGATCAAATAATGTCGAATGGAACCGGTCATATAGCGGTTTGTTAGTCCGAACGCTCCCTTATCGAGCAGCTTAATTCCACCGTCATAGCTGCGATTCAGGCTATAGGTAGTAAAGAGGGGCTGATTCAGCACCTTTAAACGTTGATGCTGCCTGTAGAGCAATGCTCCCACAGCAACAACACCAATGGTCATAAATATTTCAAGTGTCCAGCCATGCCAGAAATGAATGGCTACCTCGAACGATTGTCCTGGAAGGAGCATGGTAGGGTGAATCGCTGCCATGGCAGGCGCAATAAGCGTGTAGGACAATAAATTAGGAAACAAGCCAAATACGACAGCAAGCGATGCCAGAACAATTGGCGGCAGAAGCATGCCTAGTGGCGCTTCATGCGGTTTTTTGTCTAATTGGTCGAACTTCTTCTCCCCAGTGAATGTTCGAAGCAGCAATAGCATGCTGTAGATGAAAGTGAAAATACTCGCGACCCAGGCCATAACCGGAAATAGGATGCCTAAGAACTGCATATTGAGAACATCCATTTCCATGATGTTCAGTACAGCTGTGAAGAACATCTCTTTGCTCAGGAATCCATTGAACGGCGGCAGCCCAGCCATCGAGAATGTTCCGATAAGGGCGATAGAGAACGTCACAGGCATAACCGACATTAAGCCTCCGAGCTTTCGAATATTTCTCGTGCCCGTCTCGTGATCAACGATTCCCACAACCATGAATAAGGCGCCTTTGAAAATCGCATGATTAATCAAATGGAAAATGCCTGCCATAGTTGCTTTCACATAGAACAATGCCTCATCCGTCCCCGAATAAATGGCTGCAGCAGAACCAAGACCGAGCAAGCTCATGATCAGTCCTAGCTGGCTTATTGTGGAGAATGCAAGCATCGATTTCAAGTCCGTCTGCTTCAGTGCTCGATATGAGCCATAGATCAGAGTTAGAATTCCTGAGGCGGATACTAGCCAAAACCAACCCGCTTCTCCAGCGAAGATCGGACTAAGCCGTGCGACTAAGTATAGTCCTGCCTTAACCATCGTTGCTGAATGTAAGTATGCACTCACTGGTGTAGGAGCCTCCATCGCATCTGGCAGCCAGATATGGAAAGGAAACTGAGCAGATTTAGTGAAAGCACCTAGAAGAACGAGCAGCATAGCGGGAACAAATAAGCTATGGTCTGTTATGCTATCTAGATTAACAATAATTTCTCTAATGCTGAAAGTGTCTGACATGATGTACAGTAATACGAATCCGCTTAACATGGACAGTCCGCCGAATACAGTAATAAGCATGGATTTCAAAGCGCCATAAAGCGACTTTTTCTTTTGATTCCAGAAAGCGATTAATAGGAAGGACGAAATACTCGTCAGCTCCCAGAAGCCGTACAATACGATAAGGTTATCGGATAGAACAACCCCGAGCATCGCTCCCATGAATAGCAATAGATAAAAGTAAAAGTGCCCGATTGCTTCTTTTCTCTTATTCAAATAAAAGATGGAATATAGTACGACCAGTGCTCCAATACCTGAGATCAGCAGTGCAAACAGCAAGCTGAGCCCGTCTACATACAATGTGATATTAATACCAAGAGAAGGAATCCATGGTATGTCTGCGGTTACTGTTGTTCCCTTCTGGATATCTGGTACTCGCCCAACAAAGTAGCCGAAGATAACAAGAGGCACAGGTATAACGAACCAGCCGGTATGTATCCGCTGTGTAATCTTATACAGAAATGGACAGACTACCGCTAATAAAAAAGGCAAAGCAATAATGAAATGTAATACTGACAACTTTCATCCTCCTTAATATTATGATTGAAACATCCTTCTAGCATTTCCAACCTTCAATGAAAGTAAATCATTTTTTCGAAAAAAGGAAAAAAACGCAAAAAGAGCCCGCTGTTGGCAGGCTCCTCCGGGTAAAGCAATTATTGAATTGGTTTATTTGCTTTACACATTATATCTTCACTTCTCTTATTTGTCAAAAGATAAAACGTCAGCAATTCAGGAATGAATCCAATCGTTATTGGGAATTACTTCTTAGTAAGAAAGGAGTAGATTCTCGGGTGCTATCACGTAAAATTACCATCTCAGCCATTCTCTTTGGAGTCATCATTATAATCGGATGGATTGGAAATGACCGTATGGTTGAACGATACTCTTTTGAACGGGACCCTATCTCTGGTGAAGACACGTACTCCATTTACACTGCACGCTATGGTACGAATACGATCAATGGCCCTTTTCCGTTTGGACCTAGAGAATATGTAAGAATCATTCAGCCTGTCCCTATTGAACCAGCTCCTTATAAGCTTGAATAAATGCCTGTGGATCCGCTGATACCATATAAGAAAACACACCCTGTAGAGTGTGTAAGTAGAGCAAGCCTTCGTTACCACCCATCCGTTTGTAAGATATATCGAATACCTCGCTAATATGAAACTCCCGATGTTTGGTCACAATTCTCTCCTTGAACAGAAACATCTCACGTTCTTCAACGACTGTCCTTTGCTCTAAGTGTTTAACTTCCCTCTGAACCTTATAATAAGGCTGGGCAGCAATCCAAGTCATTAAACGCCCCTCCTGTTCCTTATTTTTCTTATTAATCTGAATGTTAAGATATTCTAACACGCTAATTCTCAATAGGAAAGCATGAGAACAGTCCAAGAAAGACTAACAAAAAATGCTACCCATTGGAAATCCAATGGGTAGCATTTTCAAAACAATCCTCATTTATATAGTTCCACTTATCGTAAATGCAATAGATTAACGTGTTAACTTAATAATGTCTCTAAAAGCCTGCTTAGGCTTATGATTCTGGTCAAAGATAAATGGCCAGTTCTTCCTCCCATATACCGGGAAGTTATCCAACCATGTATAATCATCTGCCGCCCCCCAGAAGGTCACAGACGTAATATGCTCGTTATACTCCTTGAACACCTGGAAAAATTGCTGATAACGCTCCGCTTGCCGCTCCATCATTTCTTCCGTTGGCGCCAGCAAATCCGTACGCTTATCTTCAAATTCAAAAACAGATACATCCATTTCGGTAATATGCAGCATTAAGCCCAAGCTGGCATACCTTTCGATCGCTTGTCGAATATCGTCAATAGTCGGATGCGCAAGATTCCAATGGGCCTGTAGTCCAATTCCATGAATAGGTACATCTTTCTCCTTCAGCGATTTGACAAGCTTATATATTTTCTCTCTTTTTTCAGGTATAGACTCGTTGTAATCGTTATAGAACAGCATAGCCTCTGAATCCACCGCATGCGCATATTCAAAAGCCTTTGCAATGAAATCCTCTCCAGCGATATCGAGCCATCGGGACGATCGCAGCAATTCCACGCCGCTGTCGGACACCGCCTCGTTCACCACATCCCAAGCATATATGCTCCCCTTATAACGTTTAACTACCGTTTCGATGTGGTCTTTCATCCGTGCCAGCAAGGTTTCTCGGTCAACTGCATTCCCAGACGTATCCTCGAACATCCAGTTGGGCGTCTGATTGTGCCATACAAGGGTGTGGCCTCTAACTCCCATACCGTTTTCCTTGGCAAATGCGATCAGACGATCAGCTTCTTCGAAAGTATAATGCTCCTCTGCAGGATGCACTCTCTCAAACTTCATTTCATTCTCGGCAGTCAAGCTGTTAAAGTGCTTGACCAACAAATCACGCTGTTTAACCAGCGTGTGGGGATTTACTGCCGCTCCAATAAGGAACTGCTCACTAAACGCTTCATGCAGACTGGGAATTTGATTATTATGAGAACTTGTCATCGCTTGAATTGCCTCCTTAGCTGTTAGATGTCAACCTAAAAGTAACGTCATGCTTTCCATAAGAAAAAGTGTAGCGCTTCCATCTCTTAGCAACAACCTGCCGATGCATAGCTGATGACCCGCCTTATTACAGCTCGTTGTATGTAATGGTCTGAATCGTTCCATCCTCATTATAGTACAGCCTCGTGTATTTAACGCTGCGCTTATGATTAACGCCCTCAGACAATGAGCAGTCGTGATAGAATAGATACCATTTGTCCTCGAACTGTACAATGGAGTGGTGGGTGGTCCAGCCGAGAACTGGCGTTAGAATTGTCCCTTTAAAGGTATATGGTCCCAATGGATTTCGGCTGACAGCGTAGACCAGCTTATGTGTCGTACCCGTTGAATAAGAAAGATAATACCAGCCATTATGCTTATGAACCCATGGTCCTTCGAAGTATCGGCGATCCTCGTCACCTGCCATAATCGGCAACCCTGCATCGTCAACAATCGAAATTTCCTGTGGAGCGTCTTGGATGGACAGCATATCCTCGCTCAGCAGCGCAACCTGTGGACCCAGCGCTGGCGATTCCAAATCCGGCCCAGCCGCCTCAGGCTCAAAGCTGCCTGTCTGCCATTTCTCCAATTGCCCACCCCATAAACCGCCAAAATAAATGTAAGCCTGATTGTCGTCATCCATGAATACTGCAGGATCGATGCTGAAGCTGCCCTCCATGTAAGTCGGCTCAGGGGTAAACGGCCCGGCCGGAGATGCACCCGTTGCTACTCCAATTCTGAAAATCCCATCATGATCCCGTGCCGGATAATATAAAAAGTAGGTTTCATTCTTATAGGCAGCATCCGGTGCCCAAAGCTGCTTCGAGGCCCATGGAATATCCTTCAGATGTAGAACCTCTCCATGATCAACGACCGGAGATTCGAAATTTTCTATGGACAATACATGATAGTCCTCCATTGCATATTGATCTCCATTGTCATTGCTTGGTCCATCGTGGTCGAGGTCATGCGATGGATAAATATAAATTTTGCCTTCGAATACATGCGCGGAAGGATCGGCTGTATAAATATGAGTGACAAGCGGCTGGTTAGGCACTGGTTTATTAGTCATTTGAATTCTCCTTATCCTATAGTTATGAACGAATAGTTAAAGTGTATGGCTTGTCCATAACGGGCACAACCCCTCAAATATAGATTTTAACCCGACAAACTATAGATTTTATGCAGAATTGAACCATTCTAACCATTTGATCGACAAGCTGGAGAGAAATCAAGCATTTAACGCTATACTTTGTTCAACAAAATTTCTGCATGTCATACATTTTTTGAATGTTCCATCCAACTCTAATAGAAATGGTATTGTTCCTGATTCAATAATCTTACCCTCTTCAATTACAACTATTAGATCAGCGTTTTTAATAGTGGATAGTCTGTGTGCGATAACTAGAATAAGCAATGGGAGCGCATACAATTATCGCTATAAATCACTCCCATTTTCTTGTTTGTAATGGCTGTAGAAACCAACAATTATACTCATTTGCCAATGGTGCATTGGAAGAAACAATCATGGGCTATTCAGACGCTTCATAATCGAACCAGTCAAAATGAGCCGGGGATTCGGAGCTAGCCCCATTGCCCGTTGCATATAAGGCAAATAACACGCCTGTGAACCCGCCAGCTACTTCCGTCGCAAGCAGAGAAGTCTCCCCATATCCAATCCACAGTGGCTGCTCGCCAACGCTCGAGAAGCCAAACCCGTACTGATCTCTGTTTGCCTTCACATATAAGATCAGCGAATCCTCATAAGATATCCCCTCGTACTCGATCTTCCACAAGCTGCCCAATTGTCTCCGGAATATAATCTTGCGCTCGCCAGCTATCCGGGATACAGCAATCTCATAATGAAAGCGATCATTCATATACACTGTGATCCCCGCTTCTTCACCATCATGCTGCGGTGCAAACTCCATTTGTACGGATACAGCACAATCAAAATGCTGCTGCCGTCTAGCCACAAAAGCAGGTGCTCCTATTTCATTAAGCGTCGTCGCGTTGCCTCGCAGCGTCAGGCAGCTCTCCTTCTCGCCAAGCGACCAGTTCTGTGGAACAGGTGTGCGCATAAAATTCCAATAGGACGCAAGCTCAGAAGACGTAAAATCATCCCGAATCGGCTTGGCTGCTATCGGCTGCAATGGAAGATTGCCCGCAGGCATCGTCTCGTTCACCGTTCCATTCAGACCAATGACCGGCCAGCCATCCTCCGTCCATGTAACGGGAGCAAGGAACGTTTCTCTGCCCAGATGATGGCGATTCGGATAACCGTGAGGCCGAATGCCCAGAAAGACAGCCCACCAATCGCCTTCAGGTGTTTGCACGAGGTCAGCATGCCCAGTCGCATGTATGGACTTCGGCTGGCTGCGATGAGTCAGAATTGGATTATATGGGCAGCTCTCGAATGGCCCATCTGGGCGCTCGCTTCTTGCCACCGTTTCCATATGTCCGTATTCTGTTCCTCCTTCGGCGATCATTAGATAATACCAATTCCCTATACGATAAATATGCGGTGCCTCGGGGTATTGGCCGCCCGTTCCTGTCCACAAGAAGATTACATCGGATATCCTTTGACCGGTCTTAGAGTCAATCCGGCTCTGATAGATACCCGGCCCTTGAGCGCCATGAGCAGCCGACGTGAAATAGACCGTGCCATCCTCATCGAAGAACAGATCTGGATCAATTCCAGGGTGATCGACAAAGATAGGATCAGACCACTCTCCATGCGGATCATCTGTATGAACATAGAAGTTGCCGCCAGCCGTCACATTCGTCGTCACCATATAGAATGTGCCCTTATGCTCACGTATCGTCGGGGCGAATATGCCGCCAGAGCTTGGTGCCCGGCTAAGATCGAGCTGCTCGGGCCGAGTCAGAACATGTCCAAGCTGCGTCCAATTCACAAGGTCCTTGCTGTGAAAGATCGGAACGCCAGGAAAATATTCGAATGAGCTGGTTACGAGATAATAATCTTCACCAGCACGGCAAACGCTAGGATCAGGGTGGAAGCCGCTAATCACCGGATTTTTATAATTCATTTACATACGCTCTCCTCTGCATGTATCGATTTATTTAAACATGCCGCTCATAGCGGAAGTAATCGAAATCGACAAAACCGCCTGGTTGCTTCGCAGCATAGTTGAACAGTCCAAACCGATAGCCCATGAAATGCTCCAGCTTATATTGCATGTGTAAAGGCTCTCCAATTGTCTTCCATGTCTCGCCATTCTCTGAATAATAGAAACGGGCAATATCTTCACTGCTCGCGAACTGGAAATCAATCTTCAAATGAATGAGATCTCCCTCATAAGCAATGCGCTCAACCGGAATTTCTCCGTCTCCACCATTCGCTCTCCCGTTGATACACATCACTACGAAGCGTTCATCATTGTCTGTGATCTGGATACCTACTGTACCAAAAAGATACTGCAAGGCGACTACCCCAGCATGATCGCCCGGCTTCATCTGGGTAATATCCATCACTGTCGTTCCCGTACATGCCGGACCCTCCGTCCGCTGCGTAAGGGTGTCGCGCGCAAATTCGACGCTTTGAACCGTATGACCCGTCGTAAGCCGAAGGAAGCCTGGTCGCTCCGTTACAGACCAACGTGAAGGGTCCGGATTATGGTTCCACTGCCAGTTCAATGCCAAACGATTGTCGCTATATTCGAATTCATCACTAATTACTAAAGGTTTGGTCGTCGATTCAGGCAGCTGTACTTCGAAAGACTTGGGCACCTTGCCTTCATAGCCGAATACAGGCCATTCATCCTCCCATGCAACCGGCAGCACGTATGGAATTCGACCAACCGCTCCATGATCCTGGAACAACACCGTATACCACTCACCTGCTTCGGTATCGACGATTCCTCCTTGCGCAACGCCATTATTACGATGGTTCATATTGTCATCGAGCAATAATTTGCGTTCATAAGGGCCTAGAATATCTCGTGAACGATAACACAATACTCTGCGACGATTATTACCGGTGTGCGGCCACTCAATAAAGAACAAATAGTAATAGCCTTTTATTTTATACGCATGACACCCTTCGCCGCGCAGCATAATACCGTCTCTATCTGTCTCGAATAATAGTTGATTAAGGCCGTCCGGCTTCAAAGCCGTTGCATCTGCCGTCAGCTCCCTAATGCGAATATCGCCGTTGCCGTGAATGACATATACACGGCCATCATCATCGAACAGCATGCTTGGATCGTGGTGAAGTCCTTGAATAACGTGGCGTTCCCATGAGCCTTTCTCGATATCATCCGTTCTGTAAACGTAGAACTGATTCCTATCATTACTTGAAAAGCACACATGAAATAGACCATTATGGTAACGCAAGCTGGCCGCCCATGAGCCTTGTCCATAGATACCTTTGCCATCCAGCAATTGATGTGCGTCGTTATCCTCGAACGTATCATATACGTAATTGACAAGCTCCCAATTCATTAAGTTCTCTGACTTCATAATTGGACAACCAGGCATCGAATGCATACTTGTACTGACCATATAGAAAGTAGCACCCACGCGAATCACACTTGGATCCGGGATATCTGCCCAGATGACCGGGTTCGTTATTGTCGTTTGGTTCATATTTGCCTCCTTCAGAAGGTATAGATTGACCTATCATCAGAACAGTTTATCTTGACCTGACAACGGCAACAACCTATAGATTATTGTTCTTTACCTAATAAATGATAGATATTAATAAGTGCAAATTGCAAAGCCTCTCCCTTGCAACGTCAGCAATGAATTCCATACACATTGACAGCCGTCTAAGCTTAATCTAGTAACCGTTATTGCGAATTAAACAAATATAGAACGGATAATTGGGGAACATGTCATACCGAGAACTCTGTTCGAGTTGAAGACTGTTGTCTCTGACATAAAGCTCAACGTTTTCTATAGGTATTTTCCACGATTGAGCCATTAGCATAAGTTGGCCACCCTGCTTCAGCAATCCGACTGATGCTTCAAGACACTTCTCCAGATCACCGACTTCAATGACAGCAGAACCAATCATTGTCACAAGATCGAAACTCCCTTTAGTTAAATCGGAATCAAACAAACTCTTATTCAGAACGTTAGACGGATTGGGATGACCTTCTCTCCTCGCTTCGTATCCATAATGACCAGCTCCCCCATCACACTTGTATTTCGAACCTTCAATCCTCCGGATCGACAATCGCCCAGAACGCCGGCTTCGCATGCAGCTGCTGGTCGAACAGAAATGGTCCTTCCGTCCGTTTTATCGGGAACGAGCTAAGCCAGGTATGATCGTCCGCTATCCCCCAGAATACGACGCCGCTTAGGATATCTGCATTCGCCTTGAACGCATCGAACAGCTCGCCATATCGATCCGCCTGCTGCTTCAGCACCTCATCCGGTATCGCGGCTCCGTAATCACTGCGATCGTTCCACGCATAGAGGCTCATATCAAGCTCCGTAACCAGATTGTCGAGCCCGAGCTCGCTGTATTTCTTCATAGCTTCAATGATAGATTCAACGCTAGGTCCATGAATGCTAATATGCGTCTGATGCCCAACACCGTCAATCGGAACTCCTTTGTCTAGCAATTCCTTCACTAACTCATACAGTCTGTCCCGCTTGGCAGGATTGTCTGTCCCATAATCGTTAATGTACAGTCTGGCATCTGGACCTCCTGCTTCGCGTGCAGCGCGGAACGCGGTCTCGATAAATGCCGTTCCCGTAATCTTGTACCAGTCACTCGCTCGCATCCCATCCGGATCGCCTGGTTCAATGACTTCGTTCACTACATCCCAAGACTTGATATCGTCCTTATATCGTTCGACGATCGTTCGGACATGAGTATCGAGCCGCTCGAGCAGCAGCTTTTTGTTCGCTTCACGCTTGCTCGCATCTGTCTCGTCAACCATTGGTTCACCGTTGGCATCCTTGAAGAACCAAGCGCCCACCTGGCTATGCCATACGAGCGTATGGAAGCGCACCTCCATACCGTTCTGCTTCGCAAATTCGACCAGCTGATCCGCGTTGTCCCAATTAAAGCTGCCTTCAGTAGGCTGGATGGCATCCGGCTTCATCACATTCTCGGCGACAAGCATGTTCACATGCTTCTTCAGCAGCTCTGCCTTGAGCCCCTCCATCTGGAACGGTTCAATGGCTGCTCCTATAGGGAAATAATCCGTATACGTTTCTGCGAGAGACGGAATATCCGCCTCGACTGATGGCTCGGGCGGCTGCGTTGCTTGTACGCCCATCGGCTCCGCTCCTACATCCGAAGCACCCGCGCTTGCTGACGGAGCTTCCGATTGTCCTCCCATTGATTCGTTCGAGACGTCTGACAGCATGGGTACCTCTGGCTTGTCTTTATTAAGCATGAGAACGGCAGCAATAATAATTAATAGGACAACTGTCGTAATACCCATTTTCCATTTTCGACTTACACGATTCATTTCATTGCCCGCCTTTCTATTCGTATATATAGGTGATTGAGCAAGAAACGCCTTGCGGAATTAGGCCAGTACTAGCCGATTCCACAAGGCGCTTGCGTAAATCAGATTATCCGACAATTCCAGTACGTTCAATACTCTCGACAAAATACCGCTGAACAAACAAATAAAGAATAACAAGCGGCAGAATTGCCAGCAGAATACCGGTATCCTGCACCATGCTCATGTAGAACGGATCTTTATTGGTCGTTACGCCGCCCTCAAGAAGGATGGACAAATTGTATGGCAGAGATGCCAATTGTGTAGACATCACGTTGCTGGACGTCAAATACGTTGTCGTGAAGAAGCTGTCATTCCATTGCCATACGAACGAGAAGAGCAAGACCGTTACGATAGCTGGAATAGCGTTCGGCAGCATGATTCGGAGGAATGTACTCCCCACTCCCGCTCCATCAATATAAGCTGCTTCCTCCACCTCCTTCGGAATGCCTCTGAAGAACTGCCTGAATATAAAAATATATAGGCCAGCTTTAAGCGAATTTCCCGTTATAGAGGTCAGAATGAACGGCCAATACGAATCTAGCAAATTCACTGATTTGCCTGTCAATAAAGGAATCAGCCCCATTAGGGTGAAATCCTTCAAGTTCATATAGATCGGGATCAAAATCGTCGTAGGCGGTACCAGAATCGTAAGAATAACGCCAGCGAAGAGCAGATTGCTCCCTCTAAATTTAAGTCGCGCGAATGCGTATCCGGCTAATGCACAAGATACAGCGGTTAGAATCGTTGTGATTCCCGTTAGTGTGAACGTATTGAGCAATGTTTTCCAATAATCCATAATAGCAATAGCTTGCTTGAAATTATCGAGCGTAAAATGCTCGGGAATGAATACGACGATAGGCGAATACAGGTCGGATTTGTCCTTGATCGCTGTCGTGATCTTCTGAATAATAGGATACAGAATCACGAACGATAACCCTGCAATCAACACCAGCCGGACGATCGACCACAGCCATCGCTTCCAGGTCTCTAGCGATAATAATCGGGACAATATCAATGCTCTCACGCTCCTTTAATCCTGGTAGAAGACCCGCTTGGATATGAAATAAGTGCTGATGAATAAAATAATCATGATCGCTAGGAAATATAGCCAAGCCATCGCAGAGCTGAGCCCAAAGTTAAAGCTCGTAAAGCCTGTTTCTTTAATAAGCATCGTCATATTGTTGCTCGAGAAGGAGTCGATAATCGTATAAATCACGTTGACGAGAATAAGTGGACTAACCATCGGAAACGTGATTTTCCAGAATGCTTCGTAGCCCGTAGCACCTTCGATTTTGGACGCTTCATAGAGCTGAGGCGATATCGTCTGAATGCCAGCCAGGAAGATCAGGATTTGCACGCCCGATTGGCTTACAATCTGGTAGATTCGTTCAACAGCGTCCATCAAGTAATAGACGATATCTTCATTCACACCGGATCTCAGCATCAGGTTAGCCATTTCGACTGTACCGGTAGAGAAAAAGCCGCCGTTGGCATTTTGCTCATTGATCGCTTGCACTAAGCTGGACGCCTCCAAGGTCGCGATGACACCGGAAGCGAGGATAACCGGAAGGAAGAAGATTGATCTGGCTACTGCTCTGCCTATAAACCTCTGATTCAGCAATACGGCAAGAAACAAGCTGAATATGACGATTAACGGAACGTTGACCACCATATTGACGATCGAATCTACTAATGTACGGTTAAAGTTCGTGTTGATGGTCAGCGCTTCTATATAATTGGCAAAACCGATGTACTGAATGGACATGCCACTGGAATTAGCCTTGATTGAGCTAAGACTGTACTGCAAGGAAGACAATAATGGAATGAGAAAGAAGAACACAAATCCAAGCAGCCAGGGCAAAACATAGAGAAATCCCCACACCGCCTTCTGCTGCGCATACGTCCTTTGTTTATAGACAAGCTTCATTATCGGCTTCAAGATTGCTCACCACCCGTCACATAACCCTCGGCATCCACCGTTACCCCATTGACTGTCGCTTGCTTATCCGTGTAGTTCACGATGACATACCTGCCATTCTGATAGACGGTTTTGAATAGCCCTTCGCCAAGCTTCTCGTGCGCAATGATCGGCTCATTCTGGACATTGTTCAGAACGGCATTCACTTCCTTATAAATGTCCGCGGCTTGATCCAGCCAGAGCTTGTAATTGACGGCGTACAGCTGGTTAAACTCTGTATCCTTCACCTTGTAATTAGGCTCATGGATCCATTCAAAATAAACGCCGGAGCCATACTCCAAACATTTCAGAATATATTGCTGAACATTGGTATACGAGGTTAAATTGTAAGGTGTTCCGGTATAATCGATATAGCCGCGAATGACCATCTGATAGAATGGAATGGCCTCATCCTCAAGCTTGAAGGCGCTGTTAGACATCGGCGCATTCGTGATATCAGACAAGTATGGCAGCGCATAGGCATTGCCGCCTTCGGCCAATATCTTCAAATTCCCCTTACGAATATCGCTTAATGCTTGAATCGATATATCCTCTGACTCTGTCCTGTCCACTTGCTTGTTCTTCAAAAACTCGCTATTAAGCTGATCGGCCATATCCCGAAGAGAAATGCCGCCCGTCTCATAGCCTTTGAGGTCTTTCAGTATCGCTTCCACATACGAACCAACATTCCGCGGCGATACGACAAACGATGGCGATTTGCTCCTGTCACGCCGATTAGTCGCGAGATCAAGCGGATAGAATGAGGCAGGCACTTCACTTAACGTACGAGCCGCTTCATCTTTCTCGTCTAACCCTTTTCCCGTATGCGCTGTAAGAATGGAAATGTCCGGATAAAGCTCTATGTCTTGCTCCCGTGCGAATGACACCAAATTGTGTAATCCTTTACTGCCGCCGACAGCTCGATCTACTTTGATACCGTCAGGAATTTTATGATTGAGTCCACCGTTAAACCAGCCTGCATACTTGAGCTTAATATTAGTGATGTCTCGTTCCTTCATCTGGCTAATGATTTGCTGTGTCTGCTCGAACGTAGTAAGTGGTTCAATCGTCTGGTAAGGAACACCTGCAAAATGCTTCTGCTTGGCTATGCCCCCAACCAGCCCAACATAGAACGGGAGCTCCTTCGATTCGTTATCGGCTTTACGCTCAGGAAGTCCGCCCTGCTGCTCCAGATAGCTCCTATAGTAATCGGCCATCCCTTGATAAGAAGCGTCTTCTCCGCTTAGGAAGGCATAACGGACTGTATAATCGCTCTTCATCGCAGTCTCTTGAAATTTCGGCAGCGTACGCTCCTGTCCATTCGCTTCCAGCGTAACTTCACCCTTATTCATAACGGTAAACGATGGGTAGACATAATTATAGCTGTTTAATTTTCCGCTTATATCCGCATTGATAGTAGCAGCTGGCGCCCCTTCCTCGATGATGCCAAGGAACGCGCTGCCCTCTTGAATGATTCCAAATACGGGCAGTCGAACCGTTTGTTCTGAAATGGCATAATCAACAACCTCCATCGTTAGATCTGCACCGTATACCGATTGCTGATAGGCCGGATATTTGGTTTTGCCATTGTTGAAGTGGATAAGTGCTCCGGAGCCATCTGGAACGAAAATCGAGCCAGCCTCATCCTCTCCTCCAGCTCCGAAGAAACTTAGAACCGATATACTGCCGACTGGATATGCAGGCGGTGCCTGAATGCCGTCAACAGGAACCCTAACAATGAGACTATCGCTGTCAAGCGTATACTCGACGGAAGCAAGGAATATTCTCGCTGCAGTCTCCTCCTGCGTAAAGTTCATCTCGGCCATATCGCGCTCCAGATCCTCATCTGTATAACCAAGATCCTCGAATGCTTGGAATGCGCGTTCCAATTGAAGACCAACAAGCGCCTTGTCATTGCGGACGTAGGCAGATTTCTCGGTATCCTCTGTATAAGCAATACGTAATGTGCGTTGTCCGTTTTTATCCAGCTTGCTGGACAATTCCTTAAACCGGTCTGGACTGAGCATCAACGGAAGATCCGATGGGCCTCGCACAGCTTTGCCGAATTGGTAAGTCACACGAACCCCGTTCGGAATCGTGTCGAACTTCATTTGATCGTAAGCAACGCTATCCGTGAAGGAATTAATTGAGTTCACCTGGCCGAAGCTGTTATAATAATCGATCTTCATCTGTGATGTCAGTAATGCTTTGTTCACCCCGGTAGCTGTGGGATCGTTGTCGCTGCCGAGCGGGTTACTGCGGAAGATTTCACCGCTCAGCTTATGGAGCACGGCAATTGCACCTGTTGCATCATCGATGAACAAACGCAGCTGCTCATTCTCAGCAATCCCCTTCATTCCAGCGACGCTGCTATCCGTGAAAGCAGCCTTGAGCGCCGCTCCCTTCGTGAACGCAGTCGTCGCCTCTTCACTATTATCCGCTAGATTCGCATTGTCGGAACCGGAACATCCCGCGATTAGAAGCCCGAGTAAGAGTAACGCGAACAATAAGGCATGTCTGGCCATTGGCATCTTGGGTACTCCTTCCTTAGTTCCTCATGACGATTTCTTTGTAAACAACGGTAACAAAAGCAATAATTTGCTGCAGCAGGCTAAAGAACAGCAAGCACAGGAATGCCATGAACGCCATCGCCACAATGGTTAATATAATCGTGGCAATCGTTTTGCTGGGTGAATACTGGTGCACGGTCATATTGCCTATAAACAGCAGATATAAGGACCAGAACACGGCAACGCTGCTGCTAAAATAATAAAAGGCCGTCTCTTGGGTTGAAATAAAATTGCTTATCCAGATCCAAGGAAAGTTAATGATGACGAGGGGAATCAAGGCAAAGCAGGTGGAGGTGAAAATTTCTGCAAACTTCCCTTCTCCGCCCATTAGCGTCGTAAGCGACCAGTTGGCTACGCTCCAGAATAACACCGGCAGTGCGACGTACGTGACTTCCATAAGGCTGTTTACAACCTCTGGATTATAGATATTGACTAGAAAGCCGCTATACTGGCTGCTTAATATATTCGTTATAGCCAGTAATGCCAGAATGACAAAGGATAGAATTAGGTTCGTCTTCTTGCTGCGCTCATATTTAAGATCCCAATAGCCGTTAAAGGGATGAAAGATGAGATAAAACGGGTATCTGATGTTCTCTCTATTCAATCGAAACGACCCTCTTTCTACCCTTCATTTTCCGATAGGCTCTTATAAGCAGTGCACCTGCAATTAATGCAATAATGACGGTCATAATTGTCCCGAAATGTTCTCTCAGCACTTGCTTGCGATACAGCAGGAACGCTTTCGAATAATTTTTCTGATCATAGCTTTGCTTGAAATACGCCAATGATTCCTGATAATCGCCTTGCCTGAGCAGCGCCTTACCTATGCCCGAATAAGCAAAATCTAGATTAGCGTTCATATTTACCGTCTGATCGTAGAGCTGATGCGCCTTCTCTTCCTCGCCTCTGAAGTAGCTTCTGACTGCTTCGTTCAATGTCCGGCCGTATTGCGTCGTACGGAATACGGTTATTTCTCCGTATGCTCTATCCAGAACGAGAAAGTCGTCGCCTAACCGATCGATAGCCGCCGGCTCGTTGAATTCGCCTATCTTATTTCCTAAGCCGCCGAATATATACATAAGATGTCCGTCACCGCTGTATGTGAAGATCCGCCCTCTCTTAGAATCGAGGACCGAATAGATCTCACTATCCGTAACATCAACATCCACAAGTCTTGACGGCCCGATATCGCTCGTATAGCGAATATCGCCATTCGGACTGAAATATCCGTTTCTCCTCAGAATATCATTGCCTTGGGCATTCAGCTTCTTGATTCTGTCTCCCCACAGATCTCCATTCGTTGCATAGATGAAGCCTTCATCGTTAATATCCAGATTAGTAAATTCCGTCGGTGTGAACATGATCATCTGGCTTCGCTGTGCTTGCGTGGATAACCGTTTCCAGAGCAGCTCGACCGGATCCACAAGCACTTTATTGGCGCCAATAAAAGATGTAAATGCTCCGCTCGTGTTAAACTCCATAAATCCATCAAATACGCCGAGCGCCATCACATAAATACGCTGCGCCTGATCCATGACAACCCGAACAGGCTTAAACTCGTAATTATCCTGCAGCAGCTCAGATTCTGGCTTCTCTACAATCTTCACCAAGTTATACTGTTGATCCAGATGAACAACCCGTTTATGGTCTGTATCAGCAATAATCACATGCTTCTGATCTGTAACGAATAGGCCCTGCGGATTCAAGAACGTATCCGTCTGCCCATCGCGCTCGAAGGAATCGATGACAGTAACCCTATTAAACTGCTGATCAAGTACAACGATCCGGTTATTGCCGGAATCCAGCACATAAATCTCATTATCCAGCGTGACATGAATATCGCTTGGACTATTGAATGGACCGACGCCGAGGCTTGCACCGTCCAGCAAGGCTGTCGCTTCATAGGCAGAAGGTGCTGCAACGGTATCGTTCCAGAATGAATAATTATAGGACGGTGCACCGCCTGATGCATGAATAGGCGCTCCGACTGTACTTAAGCTTATAAGGCAGCACAGCGCCGCAAGGAGATATACTTTTAATTTTGGTTTGCCCTTGAACATCGTGCAAATCTCCCTTCTACTCTTTCATTCCTGAGGTTGCCATCGTCTGAATGACGCTGCTCTGAGAGATGATGAAGAGTGTGATCGGAACAACCATCAAGATGAGTGCAACCGCTGCCCCAACACCAGCGCGTGCTATTCCTCCCGCTGTTATTTGCCCTAACGCATAATGAAGCGTCTTCAGGTTCTCGCTGTATATGAAGCTGCCTCCATCGGTTCCCCATAAGGCAGGGAACTGCAGAATCATAAGCGTGAGCCAGGCGGGCTTCACATTCGGCATGACGATGCTCCAATAAATCCGGTATTCGTTCGCTCCGTCAATTTTGGCCGCTTCCAGCAACGCAGTCGGAACCTGCTCCATGAATTGCTTCATGAGGAACAGTCCTAGCGGGAAGGCAAGCGACGGCACAATAATGGAAGCATGTGTATTAATCCAGCCAAGCCAGGACATGACCATATAGTTCGGAATGGCGGTAACATGACCCGAGAACATTAATGCCAGTACAACGATCGAGAACAAGACATTCGAGCCGGGAAATCGATATTTCGCAAGCGGATAAGCCGCAGCCGAGGCCAGCAATATATGGCCAGTTGTCCCGAGAATAGTAATCAGCAGCGTATTGGCAATATAACGGGACAAGGGTACCCAGGAATTGCCCATCAGAGCTACCAGATCGTAGAAATTATCCATAGTCGGATTGTTCACAAAAAATCGCGGCGGGAAAACGAACAACTCATCCAGCGGTTTAAAGGCATTGTTCACCGCATACAGCAAAGGCAACGCCATGAAGGCTCCGAATAAGGCAAGGAACGCGAACAGTAGAAAGCTGACGGTAAACGAGCGATTCAGCTTTCTCGGTGTTCGGAAGGCTGCCAACATTTTGACCAACGTTACTCACCCACCTTTCTGAGCAGTTTTTGGGTGATCATATTGGTTCCGATCATAATTCCGAAGAGTACGGTTGCGATGGCGGACGCATAGCCCATCTCGAATCGAATCGTACCAAAGTCCATAAGATGCGTAACGACAGTATGAGCCGCATAGTTGACGCTCGGGAAGCCGGCAAGCGCGATTGTAATATCAGCTACCGCCAGTGAGGCCGTAATTTGCATCACTGCGCCGAACATCAGCTGCGGCCTCATCGAGGGCAGCGTGATGAACCACAGCTCCTGCCAACGGTTCTTGATTCCGTCCATCGCACCAGCTTCAATAAGCGACTGATCAATCGTCTGCAGACCGGCAATAAACGCCAGGAAGCTGGTACCCAGACTAAGCCAGAGCTGAACGATGATGACAATCATAAGAATATACTTTTCATTCGTCAGCCATTGAATAGGCTCCAATAAGAACCCGAACTTAATTAGAAAACCGTTCATATAACCGTATCTGTCACCAGAGAATACGATTAGCCAAATAAAGAATACGTTGCCAGAAATCGCTGGTGCATAGAAGATCAAAGTCATGAATGCCCTTACCTTGGGTGAGAGCTCGTTAATGATCCATGCAAAAATAAAGCAGGCAATGTAGCTGACCGGTCCAGTAACAACCGCGAACATGAACGTATTCTTCACTGCAATCATAAAGACATCATCGTTCAGGAAAAGTCTTGAGTAGTTCTGCCATCCGACAAACCTAGGAAACTCAAGCATATTGAAATAAAAGAAGCTAAGCACTAACGAGAATACGACCGGGATGACCGTGAAGGTAAAGAAGATCAGCATATACGGACTCATCAGAATGTAGTAATGCTTGTTTTTCTTCATCTCCGTCCATGTATTCGCTAATTTGGATTTCTTTTTCGGATGGATAACGTTAGATACGGCTTGACTTGTTGTTTCGGCTTGCAATGGATTCCACCCCCAAACTATTGCGGTAAATTGAATTCTTTCCGTTTAATATCGATTTCGTCGTTAATATACAGCACATAATCATTCAATGCTTCCCGAGAATTCTCATTCGCGTTGACGACTTTGCGGAACGCATTATCCAGATGACGGCCCGTGAAGTAACCGCCAGGTACCTGAGGAATCCCTCTAACCCATTCCCACTGACTTGCCAGGTTATTGTAATCCTTAACAGGCCACGGCAATTCCTGAAGCGCTTCAACATTAGCTGTCGGATAACGAGCTGCTTCACCCATGAGACCTTCCATCTCACGACCGTATGCGATTTGCGTTTCCTTCCCCGTCCACCATTTCATGAATTCCCACGAGGCCTCTTTGTTATCCGAATTCTCAAGCATCATCACTGCGGTTGTATGGCTGGCTACTTCATGATTAATAGTGCCATCCGGCTTCATGGTTCCAGGTACAAGCGTGAAGTCCCACAGCCCTTTAATCTCCGGTGCCAAGACCGTCAGCATGTTATACGTTGTATAATCGACTATGCCAATTGGCATCTCTCCGGTACGGAAACGGTTAGGAAAGTCCGCCAGCAGCGGGAATTTATAGTTGGTATAGAATTGCGTCCATTTCTTGAATACTTCCATAGAAATCTCGGAATCCAGCGCAGTCTTCTTATCGTTGTCCTTATAAAACTCGCCTTCATTCTGAAATAACAGCATGGAATACGTTGCATTCGGAACCAAGCTCGCATTCGTTGCCTCAATGGGCAGCCAAAATTCCATATTGTGCTTCTGAAGCACAGAAATCATGTTATAAATATCCTGCCAGGTCTGTGGCGGTGTAAGGCCCAGCTCCTCAAGAATATCTTTGCGATAGAAGAGCATCGGGAACGACTGCTGCTCTGGAAGAGCAAATACACCTTTATCGTATTTATAAGGTACAAGCCCGCTGTCATGAAATCTGGAGGCGATTTCGCTGAAATCCTCGAATTCCGTCAAGTCAGCTGCGGCTTCCCTCATGGCGTAGTTCACCGGAACATCTTCGCCGATCTGCATGGCAACGTCAGGCCCTTCGCCGGCGAGCGTAGCCGGCAGCAGGATGTTGCCCGGTACAAGTCTGAGTTCAACCGAGATATTCGATTCCGGTGTGAAGGAATCGTCAATCAAGCTCTTCAATACTTGTGCCTGATCTCGTCCAGTTGTGATCCATACCGTAATCTTGCTGTCCTGCTCTCCCTGAGTATTTCCGATACTATCGTAATCCTCGAAATAAGAGGCAGCAAAAGCACCAAGCTCATGTCTAACCTCCTGTAGGAACGTCGCCTCCGCCTTTGGCAGCTTGTGGCCTGGAGAAGAGACGATTAAATAATCCAAGGCAAGCGGCTGCTCACGTACAGTAAGAATCCAGGTTCCGAGACCACCGACATTTATCTTGAAGGCTTGCAATCGGCCAGGAACCGTCTCAGGATCATCCACCATCTCCTCCAGTTGACTGACCATCGTGTGAAGAACAGCTACTTTATCGCTTCGCTCGCCGGTTGCTTGCTCCAAATAATCAGCTACGCTTTTAATAATTTCCGCTTGTTCCCTGAACGTCTCTACCATCCCTGGAATCCGTTTCTCCAATTGATAGTCACGGAATGTATCCGGCGTATTGGATGTGATCATCAGTATTTTTCTGTACATTTCGTTCAACTGCAGCACGCTGGACTCGATGGTTCGAATCAATGGAGCAATGTCGCCAAGTGAGACCATCATGCGAATGCGATGCGTTCCCTTCGTCAGGTGGAACAAATAAGGCTCATCGCCGCCCAGCACATTCATCTGCCAATCCAGATTGAAATCGAACCGTAAACGCTTCATTTCTTGAAAAGGAATTTTCCCGTCGATCGTCAAGCTGCGGGTAGCATACACCCCGCGAAGCTGATCCTGCTTCTGCTTAAGCGCGATTTGATACAATCCATCCTCTTCCACCTCAACATCCCACTCAACCCATTGCCCTGGCAGCTTCCAGTTCGTTCCGCCAATCGTATTGATTCTAATCTTCGATACATCGTAAGGAATAACAGTTGGGCTGGATCGATCGGTTACGGGGTACAAGGTAGGTGAAGACTTATAAACAGCATCCTCCGCTTGAATTTCAATGTACTTACCCTCAGCAGGCTTGATACCATCTGCCTCGTATTGGCTCTTAACCGCTTCATACGTCTTTAATTCAGGATCTTGGTACAGCTCAATATAATCAATCGCCATCGGTTCCCTTAGGGCCATCAAGGAAATCGATTGCTGCCCGCTCTCGAAGTAAAAGGAATAAGGCTCGTCATAATAACCGTTACGATCCGTAATGGCAGAGATTTGCCAGGATTGCTTCTCCACTTGCCTAGGACGAAGATCATTGCCACGATCGTCTCTCTCCACTTCCTCTAATCGATTTCCCCATACACGATCAAACAAAATAATATCCGCACCTTTAAACGGAACCTCTTGATTAATAGATAAATGTCTCTCGATGGCCGAGCTTTTTCCTTCGATTGGCAAATAATGAAGCCTCACATTGTACAGGCCAGCATGTGCCAATGATACATCCCAAGTGATGCTTCCAGATTCCGGTGTAATGACCGCCTTACCGTTCAATCCATCAAGCTGATCCGAAATTTCAAATCCTTCGCCAGTCGTTTCCGAGAAGTTCTCCCCCTCAATCCGTATAATCTCGTCTGGCCTCTTGGCATTCGAATGGTTAGCCAAGTAGCTATCATAATCGCCTTCTGCAACTGAAGATGTTATAGCGGTGAATTCTGCCTTCGCCGAGGCTCTCATGGTATCGGATGAACGGGAAGGGTAGAAAGTCCAAATGGACGTTACTAGCACGACAAGAACTAGTAGAGCAATGACGTAGTTCTTTTTTCTGAAGTTCAACCTTTCTCCCTCCTGCTGCAAAAGTTTACATTCAACAACAGTCCCCATAATAGAAGCTTCTAAATGGGGACTGCTCTGCACGATTTGTTTACCTATTAATTGCTATACACGGCATCAATCGCCGCTTGGAACACGGATTTATACTTCTCAACGACTGTGGACACCGAGGTTCCGCTGTTAATCTCGCCTACGAAGTCCCAGAACTTCAGGTTGTCACCGAATGTTCCATGGTCGAATACAATCATGCCAGCTCCTACCATTTTGGCATTGTTGATGTCATCCTCTGTTTTGAACAAGGATTCCAGACTCGCTTGACCTGGATAATCATATTCGGATTCGATGTCGTTAATTTTCTCCCAAATGTAAATCAGCTGCTCCGGATTCTCGACCGCCTTCGGAATGGTTAGTGACTGGAATGCGCCTTCACCAGAATGATATTCTGTTTCGCTTGGGCCTTTCGGGAATGGAATGAAGCCGATATCCGCATCTGGCATATCCGTTTGGTAACCAGCAAGATCATAGATTGCTCCAGCAATCATTAATGTGTTTCCTTGACGGAAGAATTGACCCGGCTCCGTCCAATCGCCGCCTTCTGTTGGTCTGTATACTTTCTCAGTAGCCAGCTTAGACAAGAAATTCAACGCTTCTTGCGTTGCAGGGTCATCGAGATTCTGCATATTCCCTTTGGTCAGGTGAGCATTGTTAGAGTACATCGCGTGCTCCACCACTTGAGAATTCGCCAGCCCCCATGTGTCCAGCTTGCCATCGTTGTTCGTGTCTTTGTTCGCTTCCTTAGCAACTTGTACGAATGTATCCCAGTTCCAATTATCTTCGTTCACATAATCTTGAAGCGGCTTCACACCAAGCTGATTCATTAAGGTACGGTTATAGAATACCCCTTGAACAAGACCAGAGTGATCTTCAGTAAAGCCATAGCCTCTTCCTTCATATTGCATGAACTCGTTCGTAACCTTCTGATTGAATACTTTTTCATTCTTCGTATATTCATCAATCGGCCATAACAAATCTTGCTTGACCAGCGTCGGGATCGTATAGTTTTTACCCAAACGCACGATATCGCCGACTGGTTCTCCAGCCAATAAGGAAGCCGTTACTTTTTGCTGATACTCACCGAAATCAATTGCGACGTACTCGATCTTGAAGTTGTGCTTCTTCATTAATTCTTCCAGGTTTTTCTTTCTTTGAATGTTATCAGGGTTGTCCTCTGGTATTTCCATATTCCACCAAGCTACGACCTTGATTGTTCTTCCGCCCATGTCAAAATCCATTTCAGGCGTACTGGTCACTTCCTCTTCTTCCTCTTCCGGCACTGTCGCTTCCGTGACTGCACCGTTGCTTGAGCCATTGCTCGAGCCGTTGTTAGTCCCCGTGTTCACACTGTTGCCTGAATTGCCGCTGCACGCGGTGAGAACTAGAATCAACACAAATAGCATGGTTAACATCGTCTTACGATTGTTCACTTTCATACCCCCTTCTGTGATAACTACAACGAAAGTGTAGCGCTTTCATAGGATAAGCAACAACCTGCTGGATATCAGTTGTTCTACCCCTCAAACTCTAGGTCCGTATTTCTCACCCTCGCATGTTTGCAATAACAGGTAAAAACTTGCGGGCTATGCAAAGAAAAGCACATTGTTTAGAGCCTCTCCAATTTACATAATAAAAGGGTAGTGTAGTATCTGACGAAGAAGGCGGCATACGCTCAAGGCTGCTATGAAGATGATTGATGTATGGCGAATACAATAGGAGGTAACCATCATGTATAAAATACTGCTTGTCGAATCCGACCCACGGTCGATGGAGACGCTGCAAGCTATGATGGAATGGAGTCAAATGGGATTTGAACTGGACGTATATTCTGGCAGTCCCGCAGCTGCTGTCTCATTGCTCGACAGAAGCCGATATTCTCTTATATTGATTAGTATGAACGACGCACATAACGAGGCTCTGCTTTTATGTGATTATATCCGCAAGCAGAGCCGCGTTCCGATCATCTTTGTCGGTGGAAGCCATGACTTCCAGCTTGCCCGCAAGGCTCTCTTCTATCAGATCAACGATTATTTGCCTAATCCGGTATCACAAGCAGAGCTCATAGCAAGCCTGCAAGCCATCAAACGTGAGCTGGATTTTTCTAACGATAAAAATAAAGCGCTATCATTACGGTCAAATGAATTAGAAATGCAGAATTCCAGTCCTATCATTGAGAAGGTGAAGGAGTTTGTCGACGAATCGCTGAATCAGAACATTACGTTGAAGCATATTTCGAACATCCTGCACTTTAACTGTTCCTATCTCGGCCAGAAATTTAAATATTATGAGAATATGACCTTTAACGAGTACCTACTTCAGCAGCGAATGGAAAAGGCGAAGCTGCTGCTCGAGAATACGGAACTAAAGGTTTATGAAGTCGCGAACGAGGTCGGATATACCGAAATGGACTGGTTCTATAAGAAGTTCAAAGCTTATACCGGGGTAAGCGCTAATGAATATAGAAAAATGATTTTCATTACAGCGTAAGCGCTTTCTTTTCCGACTGATTCTTGTATGCACAACATGTTGTGTTAAAAGACCCTGACACTTTGCAGGAGCAGAGTGCAGGGCCTTTGTCTTTATTTATGATCTTAAGAAGAAGTATAACGATCTATGGCGTACATTAATGTGATCCGGCAAGCTTTAAGACTCCGATCCCGAACAGTTGACTCCATGACATGCCAGATGCATCATTCCATATTGCGATGCTGTCGCGAACACCGTCGTCATTCTCATCATTGTTAACTTGAACGTCGAACCCGATTATACTGCCAGACCTCGGCGCCTTTCCGCTCCATGCAATGGAAGCTTCAATAATGTATCCGCTTTTTGTACGCTTCGCAGCAGAGACCAGCCTGGCGCTGGACGAATCCGGATTGACAGACACATCGTTGTCGAAGTTGATCCGATACTGCCCGTCATCTGAATCATAAGCAGCACTTCTTGCATTATTCTGATCGATGAAGATTTCAACGGAATCCTGCTCCCATACATTGCCGCTGCGCTTTGTAAGCAGCGAGTCCGTTACCTCCGCCAGTACGTACAGGCGATGGCCATCCCAAAGCGTCCGTACCTTTGCAGTTGAACCGGATGTCCCCTGTACCCAGCGGTCGGTCGTCATTGATTTGGCGTTGCGCCACACAGCATCAATTGTGCCGTCGATGACCGGCGTTCCATAATTAGCCGTTGCAACGCGTGGACCTTCAATGAAGGTAAGGTCGCCGAATCTCGAAGTATCGGAATCCTGCCCATTATGGATATCATTCCACGAAGTCTTTGTCACCGTTGTACCTGAAGTGTTGGAGATTCGCACATCGAACCCTATTTCTTTGCCGATGGATGCGCCAAGTCCAGAGATAGACGCCTCAATACGATAGCCTGTTGCTGTCTTCACCGCTTTATACTTGGACTTGTCGCTTGAGCCCGATCCATTCCGCTTGAAGATATACTTCTTATCGTCCTTGTGGTAGACCGTTGACTTATTATGATCAGCATCAATGAATAGCTCAACTGCATCATTCTTGTTCGGGGTTGCGTCCACTACATCAATCCATACATACAGCTGCTTCGAATCCCATAACGTCTTATAAGCTGCCACCGTCGCTCCAGCCTGTTGAATGGAAGCAGCTCTCGCCCAGCTCCAGGACTCATCCAGCTTGCCGTCTACCTTCACTGTGGAGGCGACAGCACTTTCGTGCTTCGTTTCTAATGGAACCTTCATGGGATCGACAAGCGCCAAGTATGCATATTTAGCCTGAAGCCGTTCATCGAATAATAGCGGCCAATTATTGCGTACGACAGGGAAGGTACGCAGCCAAGTGTTCCAATCGTCCTTGCCCCAAAAGATGACAGCGCTGATCTGATCCGCATGCTTATGGAATACATCGAATATTTCCTTGTAGCGATTCGCTTGCTTAATTTGCAGATCAAGCGGTAATGACTCATAAGAATCCGTATCGTTCGTGTAGATGCTCATGTCCAGCTCGGTAATCTGCTGATCGATGCCAAGATCCCGGAAAGCTGCAATCATATCGTCAAGCTCACTCACCAGCGGATACTCTATGCCGATATGCGTCTGGTGGCCAATTCCCTGAACCGGAATTCCTTTATCCTTCAGCCGTTTAATCAAATCATACAAAGCTTGCCGCTTGTCAGGGATATTCGTGTTGTAGTCATTAATGTAGAGAATAGCATTAGGGTCTGCCTCATGCGCGTATTCGAATGCCTTCTCGATATACTCCTCGCCTGCGATTTGGTACCAGAGACTATTGCGCAAGCCGCCTGGCTTCTGGTCGTACGTCTCGATGACCTCGTTCACAACATCCCACGCATATATCTTGCCTTTGTATCGACCAACTACCGTATCAATATGTCGTTTCATCCGCTGGTACAGCAGTTCCTTGCTGGCTAGATTGCCGTTCTCGTCATAGAAAACCCAATCCGGAGTCTGGGAATGCCAGATTAGCGTATGTCCACGGGCGGCAATGCCGTTATCCACAGCGAAATCTATCATTTTATCCGAGCTTGTGAAGTTGAATTGTCCCTCCAACGGCTCGGTCGCATCCCATTTCAGCTCATTCCCTGGAGTGAGACTATTAAAATGCTTTTTCAGCAGCTGCGCATCCGGGCCAGTGGGATCTTCAATTTCATTGACGAGAAGGGAAGATCCCAGCAAAAAATCATTCGCGAACACATCCTTTAAATTCGGAATATCCTGCTCGATTTCAATCGGAACCGGCTCCGGGACCCGCTCGATTACAACATCATCTACATAAAAGGAAAGCGTCGGATTGTCAAACGATTCCAAGTAAACGTCTACATTCTGAACGGGATGCTCAAGCTTATACTCACCATACAATTGCACCCAGCCGTCAGCGGTAGCCGTCTTGGCTGCAACATGCTCATAGAAGGGATTGCCGTCTGTTGTACGCTGAATCAACATCGAGATAGAGCCGCTGCTCATACCTGCCGGCAGTCGAACCCACGCTGTAAACCCATAATTGTTGCCAACTTCCATAAAGGTGCTCAAATCGAGCAGCGGACCGTTCCAGCCCTCCGTTCTGCCCGTCACTTGCAGTCCGTAGGAGCCTGTATGAGCAGCCTCGCTAACTGCGGACAATACTTCATTCCCTCCTCTTCCATGCCAGCCTTGGACCGTACCATCCTCGAAATCCGTTGCGATTCGCTCGGATTGCCCTGGCGGTACCTCCTCCGCATTTGTCTGCTGCGTCCATGGTCCAACCATTAAGACGGACAACATGAGAACAACTGCCAATCCCATCACCAACAGTCTCTTCATTGTGTGAACAACACCTCTCCTCAAGCTTAATTTGAGCTATATTCCATCAAACTCCCTGACGGGAATCTACATGGCATCGTTAGACCATCTGGGGAATCCATGTATAGGCACCGCTCGTTCCCTAGCTAACTCGATTTGATTGCATCTGACGGATAGAGAATGATATGGCCGTCCTCCATCTCCACACGTACTTTATTGCTTCCCCTAAAGCCTTCTACATCGAGAAACGCAACCGGAATCTGAAGCCGCCCTGCCTTGTCGAGAACGGCGTACTCCAAGTGGCTCTCAGCCTCAGGCTGAGCGCTCTCGTTACTTAGCATCGTGGCATACGATATTTTGCGGATCATCTCAGATGAGGTTTTGCCGTCTCGAATCTGAACAACCCGATCAACCTTGCGGGCCAGCTGCGGATCATGCGTGACGATCACAATCGTAATGCCGATGGAGCGATTGAGCGAGCGGAACAAATCCAGCACTTGATTCGACGTACTCGTGTCCAGCGAGCCTGTTGGCTCATCAGCGAGCAGCAGCTTAGGCTCGTTAGCCAGCGCGATGGCAATCGCCACGCGCTGCTGCTCCCCTCCAGACAGCTCGTTAAGTTTATTGTGAATCCGATGGCCCAGCCCAACAGCCTCGAGCAGTTCCATCGCGCGTGCCCGCTTGCGTTTGCCGCGCAGCAGCATAGGCAGCTCGACATTGGCCAGCGCGGTCAAATAGGGAATTAAATTTCTAGCATTGTTCTGCCATACGAATCCAACGGTATCTCGCTTGTAGGCTACCAGCTCCTTCTCACCAAACTTCAGCAGATCTTTGCCGTCCACAAACAGCTTGCCTGCCGAGGGCTTGTCAAGACCCCCGAGCATATTCAGCAGCGTCGACTTTCCGCTGCCTGAATTGCCGATAATCGCCATCAGCTCGCCGTCCTCAATCTGCAGATCAAGCCCTTGCAGAGCAAAAACCTCGAGATCCGCCATTTTATAAATTTTAACGAGACCTTCGCAATGAATCATGGTTACTCCTCTCCCAGCTTCAGCGCTTGTGCAATTCGAATTCGCGATAACCGATAGCCGAGTATAAGCAAGCAGGCTGTCAGCATGAATCCGACGATACCGTACAGCTGCAAGTAATCGCTGAGCTGATGAACAATCTCGAATGGAGGCACTTGATCCGACGTCGCAAACGACATTTCGAATAAAGGCACGAACAGATCGCTTATCAGATTCCCCATTATTACACCGAGGAAGACAGCCGCTCCAGAGGTGAGCAGCTGCTCGCTTACTAGCATGCCGATAATTTGTGAGAACGGAATGCCCATCGCACGCAGCACGCCGTACTGAAGTGTTCTGCCTGATAGAGTAAGAATCCAGAACAGCAGGAAACCGAAGAAGCTCACCAGCATCGATATGACGAAGCCAAGCGTCATGACGCCGTTGATCGCTAGACGGAACGGATCGTTCTTGGACTCGATCAGCTCTTGCGTCGCATCTCGTAAGCTCGCAATGAACAGCTTCTTCTCAGCCAATTGATCATAGATGGATTGGCTGCTAACGCCATCCTTCAGCTTGAGCCATACCTCGTAGGGCTCCACAGCAAGCCTGTTCTGAATCGTACCCAAATGTCCGACGATCAAATTCGGTTTCTCCGGTTTCTCTCCAGTACCGCTTGGCAGTGGATTCCAGCTTGGCCAGTAGTCGATAATGCCGTACACGACGAACTGCGCTTGATCGAGCCCGTCCCAGGATATGCCGATGCTGTCTCCAGGCTTCACTTGGGCTATGTCTGCCAATGACCGGGAGATAAGAACCGCCTTGGGACTAGGAGCAAGCAGGTTCAGATAGCTGTTAATCGGATAATCAAGCAGCCCATTCTTCATCCAGGCCGTATTCCCGAAATCCATCGTGTCGATGCCAAACAGCGTAGCAGCCCCACTCTTGCCGCTGCTCGCAGCAGCGAACCTTGCCGACTCTTTCTTGAATACCTTCGCACTTGCTTCAACGCCCTCAAGCTCCTCGAAAGGAAGGAACGGCGGTTCTGTATATTGCACCCTTCTCGTTTCTCCGATACCCGTATTGTTCTGAGCCTGCTGATTGGAAGAACCGTATATAGGCGGAGGCATGTCGCTCTGCCAACGGGTCATCAACGCCATATCGGCACCTACGGCATATTTAATCTTGCTCTCCATGTTGTCGTTGATCGTTCGGGCCGCATTCGCGCTGAACAATCCTGTGGCAACCGTCATGATTAAGAATAGCTTGATCGTCTGGTACTGGCGGGATGATCGGCTAATCTGCACGAGCGTATTATACAGCGCCGGCGACCACCATTTTCGTCCAGCTAGATAAACGAATTGAATGCACCAAGGATATATTCGCAGCAGCAGCAAGCCTCCGCCAAGCGCCAGCAAGGAGGGCATGAGAAACAGCATCGGATCGAGCTGCAGAGCATCGGAATCAAGACCAAGCCGCTGCAGATCCTCTTGGCGTTTATTGAAGTTAACCAGCAGGTAGACCGACACGCCAACTAGTACAAAATCAAGCCCAGCCTTATGCCAGAAGGATGTCTGATTCATACGAGCAGATTGCTGCTTATGGCTTACAATACTGACACGCGTCGCCATATAAGCAGGAATCAGAATAAGCACAATCGCTGCTGCGACCGCTGCTGCTGCTACTTTGTAAGCGTTGCTGGTAAGGCTGACATCAAGCGCGGAACGCTGTACAAATTCAAGAAAACCGTTAGACGCTCCCAGCAGCTTGGTGAAAGTGACCCCGAGGAAGGGCCCGACAGCAAGCGCGCTAAGGCCAAGGAACAAGCTTTCGAGTGTATATGCCGTCATAATTTGCAGTCGACTGGCCCCACGGCTGCGGAGCACAGATATCTCTGTCTTCTGCCGCTCGATTATGAGATTGGCTGCCATATACAAGTAAAAAGCAAGCATCAGCACAACAGGCGAGTACAAAGACAGCATCATAATATCGAGCTTCTCTTGCTTGCCCAGATAATCCGCAACGGTAGAAATAGCAGGACTATTAATCTCATCGACACCGATCTTACCACGGAAATATCGACGAATATCCCTATCCGCTTGAACGTATTCGTCGATTGTATCGACAGTCAGCTGTTCGTAATTCAGTGCAAGACGCCATTCCAAGCTCGATAATCTGACTTTGCCGCCAATGACGAAGTCGCGCTCAAATTGCTCGTACGGGATGATAAAGCCATCGCTGTCTTCATTCGTAAGAAAAGGCAAGTACGGGTCAGCGTCAGGATCTGTCTCCATTATCCCGACGGGTATAACGTTGAATCGCTCCTTATCAGGAGACTCGGCAATTAGCTCCTCTCCAAGATCTCGCTTCACTGCGATTAGAAATTTCTGCGTAACTAGCGCTTCAATGACGTTGTCCGTTCGTACAACCGGCATCCGCCCATCGACGAGTCTGACGCGCTCCTCCATGCCAGAGAGCGACTTCATGCTGCCAGCCGCCTTCTGGGACAGCTTCTCCTGCTCCGATGCGTCGGCTCCGTACACTTTCATTCGAGCTGTACTTCGTTGTTGATACATGGATAATGCATCTAGTCCTGCTCGCGCCGGTATATTGAGCACGAACCGATCCGCACGCTGAATTGCTTCTATCGTCTTTTTGTCCATCTTCGCAGCGGAAACGGTTGTACTGATTCGCACATATCCCGGATACACGCCTTGCTGATGCTGCACCTCTTGCAGTTCTTTCAACAACGTCCTCTGCACAATGGCTTCTGAGTATAGCGGCATCGAGCTGAACAAGGCTACGCATATGGTAAGACCGATCCATAGATTGAGCTGCAGCCATTTGTTATTTGCCATCTTGCGGAGAATCATCGTCCATAACCCCATATGTACACCCCATCCTTGCGCCCGGATGCACCGGACATTCGTAGTTCGTTAATTATTAAGAATGACCTGCTGGCCTTCCTCAAGTCCTTGGACAATCTCCGCCTCGGTAGGCGTCATTAACCCCACCTCGACATCAACCTCCTTGCGGCGTTCGCCATCAGCGACCTGCACATACAATCGGCCCATATAAGAGCGAACGGCTGAGCGAGGCAGCACGATTGCGTTCTCGCGCTTCTGGAGCTCGATCGTAAGCTCGGCACTGTCACCGATATGAATGCCTTCCGGCTCATCCTTTATGTCGATATAGATCGTTACCGCATTGCTCTCGGCCTTAGCGCTGTCTGCTCCTATTGGCACATTGGATGGAGACTGCACGACATTGCCCGTATAATCAATGCCTTTGTACTTCAGCTTGACGGGCATTCCTGCTGCTACAGCTTGAAGCTCCTTCGACTCTGCCGCTACATAAGTAAGCTGCATACGCGTAGTATCGGCAATGGATACGACTGTTTGATAGGCGTTAACCATGTCACCAGCGTTCAGCTTCTCGACAAAGGTCACTGTTCCTGAGATCGATGCATGAATCTGCGATTTCTGTAGGCGGCTCTCCATCGCCTGAAGCGATATCGTCTCTCTTTCCATATCAATTTCACGCAGCCGCAGCTCAGTATCACTTGCTTGGTTATTCCAAGCCTGCTTGTACAGCAGCTGCGTTCGTTCGACATTGAGCCGCTGAAGCTTAACCTGAAGCTCCAAATCACCTGTCTCCAGCTCGACGAGCAAATCGCCAGCCTTCACCTCTTGTCCGGGCGACACACTAATCGACTTAAGCCTCCCTCCAGCTTCCTTGAATGACAGATTCTCCGTGCTTGAGGATACGAAATGAGCCGTTCCCTTGAGCTGTGTCTGAATATTGCCCCTGCTCACCTCCACAATATCCAATTGTTCCTGAGCAGGCTGTACGAGCGGCGGCTGAAGGGCGTTCTGTTCAGTTGGAAGCAGGCTGCATCCTGTAAGCGCCATCATAACTGCCAGTGTCATGACAACGCGCTTGGCATATGGCATCGCACTGCTTAAGCTCCTATTCGATAATCGTCTGCGACACAATTTTCCCATCCTCCAATGCTATAACATGATCAACAAGCTCCATGATGCCCGGATCATGCGTCGTGAGCACCACGGTCATGCCGGAACCATTCACAAGCTCCCGAAACACACGCATAACCTGAAGCCCCATCCTCGTATCCAATTCGGCCGTCGGCTCATCCGCGATTAGCAGCACGGGCTTATGCGCGATCGCACGGGCAATGGCCACCCGCTGCTGTTCTCCTCCTGACAGCTCCCCTGGCCTATGCTTCATTCTCTCCTTCATCCCAACTTGCTCCAAAGCATGTTCCGCTGCCTCGCGATTGCCTTTAACCGGTGCACCAGCGATGCGCAGCCCGAATTCCACATTCTCATAAGCACTCATTAACGGGAGTAGACCAAACGATTGGAATACTAATCCGATTTCCTTGCGCCGCAGCGCGCTGCGTTCCTTGCAGGGCAATTGCGTAATCTCTCGTCCCCTGAAAATAACCTGTCCTTCCGTCGGCTCATCAAGCGCGCTTAGTATATTCAGCAGAGTGGTCTTGCCCGAGCCTGATCTTCCCTTTAGCGCTACCATCGTGCCTGTCGGAATATCCAAATGAACGTCTGACAATGCCGTGAGGGCAGACTGACCTCTACCGAATACCCGCTTCAAGCCAGTCGCCTTCACAATCAGTTGGTCATTGGCTTCTCTTGCTTCCATTTGCAAAGAGGTCATTGACATCCCCCTCGAGTATTCTGAATCATGTGCTGCAATCAAAACAATATAGCGATCTCCCTGCATGATATCATTCTAACGCTTGCCATTGCCGAACAATACCCGTTCGATCATGTTCGTTTACCTAGGAAACACTAGGTTTTTTAATTCACAAACAAGAAAAAGACCGCAAGTCCTCCTGCTTAGAGGAAGTCCTGCGATCCATTAGTCTATACGCTGTGCAGCTATCTAGTTGTTGCTTCAAGAGAGTGTATCCCGATATTCCTGAGGGGTCATCCCCGTTACCTTCTTGAAGAAGCGGGTAAAAGAGTGCGCTGCCTCGTAGCCGACGGCTACAGCCACTTCCCGCACCTTCAAATCACTGTCCCGAAGCAGCTCCCTTGCCTGTCTTGCCCGGCATGTATCGATATACTCAGACAGGTTGATGCCACGTTCCTGCTTGAATAGGCGTGATAAATACGAGGGATTGAAGTAGTGGATTTCCGCCAGTCGGACTAACGAAATATCCTCGCTCAGATGATCCTCAATGTACTCGCATATCCGATCGATTACTTGAGACGTTCGATCCCGTTCATCACTTTGCTTATGCCGGAAGATCGCTTCTGCCGTTTGCCTCAGATAAGAGAAGCCTTCTCTTAGCGAGGGATGATCATCCAGACGGAGCAGCTTGCCATTATCGTCCATTCGGTTATGCTGCCCCAGCCTGAGGAGGGAGGAATACAGCATAAGCGCAATCGAATAATACGCCTCGATCAACCGCTGTGGATGCTCCTTCTGCTGGAGTGCAGTGCTCGTCAATTGCTCCAATTCAGCATAAAATTCATCACCACGGCCTGCTTCCAAATGTGCTGCCATGATTTCCACTTTGCGGCTTGGCATAAAACCCTCTTTGCCGCAACAATCGATGGGCGCGTTGCCATCCCGCAGGATCATGGAGATGCCGTCACCGATCTTCAAATGCTGTAGAAGGCGCAGCCTCTCGTATTGTTGGGTAACAGAAATCCAATCGCAGCTTGCGCCGCTTATAGTGAGAGAGATTTGGAGCCCCAGCGAGGCATGGCAGGCTTCCTGGACAAGCTCCAGCGTCCCCTCCAAATAACGCAGCAATCGGCTGTCTTGCTTCTCATCTATGTCTCTTAACGGCTGAAGCAGCCATAGCATATCTCCATATTTGTCTTCAATACCTATACTGGTCGTCTGATCCTTCAAGTAGGAATCCCACAGCATTCTGGCAGATGCAAGAAGCTGGCTCCTTTCCGTATAAGCCATCCCCCAGGGATAAGATAGACGGGCAAGAACCAGAACGACGGTGTTAGTCGGGTCCAGCGGAATGTTCAGTTCATGGAACTCCTTGACGATCTCGTCACGCTCCGCACATAGCACATCGCTCTCCTGCAGCAAATGCCTCATATAATTCCCTTGTGCCATGAATTCGAACGTATGCATCTGCTCACGCGACTGCTCCAGCAGCTTGCTCTCCAGATTGCTGCGATAAATATCCTCTAACGTACTTTTCACCGCTTCAGTTACCTTCCCATAGCCTTCTGTTTTCAGTAAATAGCGGACATGCGGCATTTGGAATGCCCGGTAAGCATAATCGAATTCACTATGTCCAGTCAGAAAGATCACTTTGCATCTTGGCCAGTACGTCAGAATTTCCTCCGACAATTCGAGGCCGTTCATGCCAGGCATCGCAATATCTGTCATGACGATATCGATACGGGTACGTGCCATCCAATCTAATGCTTCTTTGGCTGAATAGGCCTTGCAGACATCCAGCTGATCCGGCATCAGGCTGCTCATCACCTCGTATAATCCATCAGTAATAATCTCCTCATCATCGACGATCAGCAGTCTGTGCATCTCCATCCTCCTCCTTGCAATTGATTCGAATTTCGACACGCAATCCGTTAAGCTCACTTCGCGACAAGAACAATCCGCTGCCTTCGCCGTACGTCAGCATAATCCGGCGATGAATATTAATGATCCCTGTCATTTCATGCTCTTCGTCCGTATTCCTCAATCGTTTATTCAGCAATTCAATAGCAGCATCGTCCACCTTGCTTCCATTATCCTCTACGATAATCAATGACTCTGACCGATTTTGCTCAAACGACACGCGTAGAATACCATCCTCCGGCATTTTTTCCAGACTATGCTCATACGCATTCTCAATAATAGGCTGAACAATGAGCCTTGGCACGCGAATTCGATCCATATTTTTAGGCAAATCATCAAATTGAACGGTTATGCGCCTGGAGAATCGGAGCTTCTGAATTTCCGTATACATTCTAGCATGCTTGATCTCCTCCGATAACCACACATTTTCCTCGCCATTACGGGTAATGAACCGAAAATATTCGCCCAGCATGTTGGTGAACCGCTCAATTCTGTCCGTGTCCCCTGTTTGGGCAAGCGAGTTCATAATAAAAAAGCTGTTATAAAGAAAATGCGGATTAATTTGAGATTGGAGCTGCTTCAGCTCCGCTTTCTGCATCATAAGCTTCTGCTTGAAATCCTGATCGATCAATGTCTGCAGCTTGATTAGCATCTGGTTGAAGCGATCGTACAAATAACCGAATTCATCTTTCTTTCCATGCTCAATGAGAATATCTAGGGCTCCCCCTTCCATTCTTCTGAAGCTTTGCACTAGCAGCAGCAAGGGACGATGAACAAGTCTATAAGTAGACAATGAATACACAATGATCGCCAATATGGAAGTCCCTGCAAACAACAAAGCCCAATAATCAAACTTGTTTAACGGCCGCTTGACCGTTTCTTCCGGCAAATACGTCACGACCGAAAGCCCTAATAGTGCCGAATCGGCTTTATCGATATGATAGTTGCGCCCTTCCACCTCCATGATCATGGAATTTCCCGTTAATTTGGAGGCATTAACTACATAATTACTTAATATGGCATCCGATTGACCGCCGCCACTAAGTGTAAATCCCACCTCTTCGGCGATCAGGAAAGAACCGCTCTCAGGATATATGCTCAGCTGTACCAAGGATTCCTTCATCTTCTGGGTATCGATTTCAATCTGAACGAGAAAGAGCGGCTCTTCCCCCTTCCTGCCGCCAAACTTGGAGGCACTAAGATGAAGAGATTCATTTTGCTTGACCAATCTGCTTGCGCCTAGCTCTGACACAGCTCGTATGTGGTTATACCTGTCCTGCTCAAAATCATGGACGCCGTTTGCTACTGAAATCGTTTTGTCTATCGATCGAATGTGTACATAAATATCTTGAATATAGGCACTGCTGTTCTTTATGGAGGTCAGGCGATGCACTAGATAGTCCATTTGCTCCTTCTTCTCGGCACTATCCATCAACCTCCAAATAACTGCGATTTTATTCAGCTCGGCATCCTGAAGCATATCGAACTGTTGAACTTCCAGCCACTCTACCTCTCGGTTCAAATCCTCTAAATAAGAAGACAATTGCGCCAGCGTATTTCTCGAAATCTCTTCGCTTGCGTTCTTGTAGCTCCAGTTATACAAATAGACACCAAGCAGGATGATGGGCAAAATGACGATTAAATACATGAAAATAAGCCTTATGAACAGGGCGTGGCGCATTGAATTAACAGGAATCTTAAGCATCGAAATGCACCCCTTCAGATGCAGCGAATGCAATGCGTGCAGGTCTTCTATTGCAGGACGAAGTCCTATTATTCTTCACTTGTATTCCTGCCTTTCTCCACATACCACTGATTGACTTCGTTTGTCATTTCCTGTCCCCCTAGCCGATACCAGTCTCTGACAAACTCATCAAACTCATCAAGCGGACGACCAAGAATAATATGGATAAAGACTTTGTTCTTCATCGATTCCAGAATAGATTGCTTCTCAATAATCGATTCGGTTGGAACGCCTACAAACCTATCGTACAAAAACTGATTATTTTTTTCATACTGATCCATTACGGCGAATGCTCCAGTTGGTCCATAGGTTCTTTCCCAACCCCAACCGGTAGTATCATTTTTTTCTAAATAAGCATCAATATTTTTTTGGATCGCTTTGGCCTCATCGTGAAGGCTGGATGTATCTCCTGTCCTGCGAGCCTCCTCGATCTGACGATACGCCTCCAGATTTTTGAGTGCGGGAGCCGGGGTAACCGGCGAAAGCTGCCAAGCCGGATAAGGCGTGCTGTAGTACGTTTCGTATTCAGCCGTTGTCCCCCAATTTTTCTCCAGATGCAAATTGATCAGCTTAATGATCGCCTCGGGATGCTCAACGCCCTTCCTTACGGCAAGGAATTGATTAGTCGGGAAACGAAGCGGCACCTTAGGCAATTGTCCTGTTTCCGACACGATCGGAAATGCTTGCCAATCGGCTTTGTTATCTCTCTCATAGCTAGCTTGAACTGGGAACGAGCCCCATTGCTCGCCATACATCATTCCGATCTTCCCTTCGGTGATCAGCGCAAGCTCTTTTCTACCGTTCTTAAACGCAAATTCATCATCAATTTGACCGGCCTGATACATCTCCTGCAGCACCTTTAACGCTTTCTTCACCTCAGGCTGAACGGCCCCGTATACAAGCCTACCCCCACTATCTTTAATCCACATATTCGGATAAGCCTCATAACCAGCCATAAAGTCCGTCAAGCCCATAACCGGATCCCATAAATATTGCGTAAGTGCCATCCCGAACGTATCGGCCTTCCCATTTCCATCAGGATCTTTCTCTGTAAACGCTTTCGAAATAGCAAGCACATCATCCATCGTCTTCGGAGGCTGCAGGCCTAGCTTATCCAGCCAGTCGGTTCGAAGCCAAATAAACTGCGCTCCTTCGATCGAAGCCATCGTTTCGGGGATTCCCATCAGCTTCCCATCAATCGTTGCTGTTTCGAACGGCCCCGTTCCCTCTTGGCTAAGCACTTCCTTAGTGAATGGTGCCGCATACTGCTCGTAGACCTCGGTTAGATCTTGAATTAACCCTTCATTGGCCAGCTGCCGAAGCTGCTGCGCGTTGACTCTTACGATATCGGGAATATTGTCCGAAGCGAGCGCAAAGCCCAGCTTCTGTTGATAAAGATCGCCCTTGGCAGTCCAATCATACTTGATCTTGATGCCGAGCACATCTTCGTAGAGCCGGCTCCACCTGTTATCCTCCAGCGTGTCCCCCGGAAAGTAGGTCAGCAATTCTTCTAATTCGCTGCTAGTTTCCCTGACAAACGAAACCTCAATAGGCGGATTATATTTCGTTAAGCCTGGATCTTGATACTGTGATTCGTCTTTCGCTTCCTGTGCCGGCTCTTCAACCGTGTCATGTTCACATGCAGTAATAATCTGGATAAAAATAAGCGTGGCAAGCATAAATTTAATTTTATTCCTATAGACCATCCACACCAGAACAACCCCATTTCTTGTTCTGCAATTTATCAATCAACAATTACTAGTTTAACATTATAATTATCCAGATATAAAATTAAATATTCAATGTGCATTTATTGACATCATTATCCTAAACTTTACTTATATTCTACTCCCCGCGCAGGACAACGTCTTTTCCCAGGATTTCCTTGTTTGAAGGGAACGTTATACTTAGGTACATTATTTCTGTAGCTAATGCCTTTTTTTCTTTCATATTCACTCAATCCCGTACCTAGTAGCACTAAACCCGCCCACTACTGCTACTTTCGTATTATTAGGTCAGCCAGAATGTTCTGGTTGGCCTTTCTTTATGGCCGTTATACGATGGCGGTAGCCGGGAGAACGTCTGCTTTTTGGGGGTTATACCCCGTAGGA
>NZ_JCAALS010000034.1:0-68965 GCF_059686975.1 Paenibacillus xinjiangensis
AACTCTTCTGTATATTGATTACGTGGTTGTTTCTCCATACAGGACACCCCTTCTCGTTATTGTCATTATCCTCATACACTTAACGAGTGTCCACTTTTTATTCTAGCTGCATAAGTACAGTGTGCAGAAAGCTACTGTCGATAAACTATAAAAAGGCTGCAGGAAATACAGTCTGTAAAGTTTATATGCCTAGTGTACGGTGGGTTAGGTGCAATATAGAGCTGCAAAATAACAGGATTTATGGCACAGGTTTGCGCAACATATGAGGGCTTATCACGAGCTGGAGCAAGGTTCCACAAACCTCAGGGGCGATGCTGGACATCATCAAAAGAAAAATGAATCATCTTCCATCCTATAAGCAACCGGACCAAAGGCGGGGCTCTCCCCCTTCCCAAGCAGGTTATATCGACCACTATTTCCCTGTAAAATGGTAAAGCACGCTAAACCCTTTTATGGAAGGATTGGAACACATGTGGAGGCGCACTCGCATCATCTTTTTTCGTCTACTCCTTATTGTTATGGTTCTTGCAGGCATCGGAGCCGTCTATCAATGGTACGGCAGCACACAGGATAAAAAAAACTACCAGTCTGTCGGGAAGCTATATAATGTGATGGGCAGCAACATGCATCTCTATACGGAAGGGCAAGGAGATACTACGGTCGTATTCGCTTCAGGGTGGGGAACGGCTAATCCTTATGCTGATTTCTATCCTTTGTATGAGGAGCTTAAACCCCATGCGAAGCTTGCGGTCTATGACCGATTCGGCTATGGCTTCAGTGATACCACGACTAGACAACGTGATATCGATACCATTACCGACGAAATTCATGAGCTGCTTCGAGTGTCTGGGCAGAAACCTCCCTTTATATTCGCCGGCCACTCGCTCGGTGCATTGGAGGTCATCCGATATGCCCAGCGATTTCCCGAAGAAGTGAAGGGCATTCTGCTGATAGATGGCGGCAGCCCCGAATACTATTATTCAAGCTCCGAGCTGCTCCTAATCCCATGGACATACCGAACATTACGGACGACAGGAATCCTGCGGGCCCTTTACCACATGAACGGCTTCCCCGAATGGGTTGCCGACCAGAGCAACGGAGATAAGCTGCTGCCCGAGAAGCTCAAGCAATTGAACCGCCAAGCGACACTTCTCAAGACCGGAAACCGAAATTTGACCGATGAATTGCGCCAAAGCAATGAGAATGCCGAGATTGTTATGAACAATGGCAAACCGCTTAATATCCCTATAACCGTCATGACCGCAGACTATTTCGGCAAGCTTGACGAAGACCAAGCCTGGATGAACAGCCAAGAAGCGTTGTCAGAATGGTCCGTATCCGGCAAGCAAATAATCGTGGAGGACAGCTCCCATTACATTCACAGCTATCAGCCCAGCATTGTAGTAACAGAGCTTCTTAAGCTGATAAGCCATACTGAATAAGTCTTCCCTGCTATTAAAAGGGCTTCTACCAGCAAGTGCTGGCAGAAGCCCTTTAGCAACCGATATACCTTGTGCGCTGCAGATTGTCGCCTCTTCTCTTTCTAAGTTCTATTTTATGATTCTTTTTGCAAAGAGATAGCCCTTCCTCCAATGCGGTTTATGGATACTCGTTACCACAATCTTCGATTGCGGAATGCAGTGTATCATTTTGTTATCTCCAATATAGATCGCTACATGCCCTACAATGCTTCTGACGGGATACCTGTCAGGTACATCAAAGAATAACAGATCACCGACTCGCAGATTAGCTCTGGCGACTGTAACGCCTTGCTCTGACTGTTCTATGGCTGTACGATACAGCTTCATACCGTATTGAGCAAAGATCATTTGGGTGAAGGAGGAACAATCCATTCCTCTTGATCGAGGATATCTTCTATAGGATCCTCCGACAAAACGTTTGGTGTAGTTAATGATCTTTAACGGCAGAGTTAAGTTTAATATAGATATCGGTCTTCCCATATATGAACGGACTATCCTCCTCTAAATGAGTTGATTTTCACTCCATTTCACCATATTCAGCAAGCTCAAATAGGTGATGATTCTACTGTGGTTCATAACAAACAAAAGGGCTTCCGCCAGCATTTGCTCGCAGAAGCCCTTTCTATATATAGAAGTTATTATCTATGCCTTCCATACTTCTTAGCGTAGGACATAATACGGCGATACATGCTGTCGTCATTAAGGTGCTTCAGCGGATAGAACTGCGGTCTTGTATTCACCTCTAGAATCCAAGTGTGCCCAGCTGCATCCAAGGCAACATCGAGTCCCAGCTCGCGGAAGCCTCTGCTATGCTTGTCGAATATTCGCCCCACCGATTTACCAAGCCTCTTCAATTCGTCTTCTTTTCGTTCAATAGTGGCTGAACCGAACCCTGCTCTGGACATCGTTGATTTGAAATATCCGAGCTGCCCGCCTTGATGATAGTTAGTCGCGACCTTACCGGGCTTTCCTATTTTGGTGAACAATGCCGTGCTCTTCCAGACGCCATGATCTGTCTTCTGCACCATGACACGAATATCGAATGGCCTGCCCTTCGCAGCAGCGAGCTTGATGCCCTTCTGCAGCAAATAAGAGCGTCCCTTGGCACGATTCTTCAAATGCTTATATAGACCTTCGAGTGTGTAATAATGCTTCTTAACCGAATTGTGCTGAGTTTGATAGCCATCACTCAGCTTCTTAATACGCACAATATGGAAGCCGCCCGTCCCACCCGTCGGCTTGAAAAAGACGGTTGAATACTGCGACAGCATGAGGCTCAGATTGCTTCTGTTGAACAGCCGTGTTTTCGGAATATAAGCTCGCGATTGTGCATGGCCAAGCAGCCACTTCGTCTTGATCCATTTGCTCTTAATCGTCGTACTTCGGTAACTGATATGCTCCAACTCCCCTCGTTGTTATAGCATATGAGGGGCTTTTATAGCCTGTTTGTGCTCTTGTCTAGCGGCATTGCTAGTAATTAAATCTATAGGTGATCCAGTCTAAGGTTCTATTGTTGGTCTTGGTTCTAGATCCGTTGTTCCAGTGAGTGACTTTACAGTCTCACTACCGTCCTTTTCATTAATCACGTGCATTACATTACCCGAGAGGACATATATTGCTTCTTTATGCTGTTCATCAAGAAAATAAATAACTCTATGAACGCCACTCCCTCCTTCCCAATCTGGTGCCCCCGCTATTTTGTCGAATTCATTAATAATATCTGATTCATTATTCTTCTTCGATATTACATTCGCAGCGGATTCAAGAGTAAGACGCCCGACTTCTTCTGGTAGCTCACCAATAATCTTTAACGACTCCCTTTTCCATTCCCCTAGACCCAGACTTTTGTCCGCTTTAAGCTTGTCAATCGCAGCTACTTGATCTGGCGTAAATGCTTTTTCGTAATAATAGGAGTAATTACCCCCTTCTTGCTCTGAAGATACTTCCACCTTCTGTGAAGATTGTTTTTGCTGAATCATCTCATCAATCTCTGCGTCAGCCTTATGCATCCAGGGCAATACTGTATTATTTTCATTTGCAAACACTATTGCTGAAAAAGTCAATACAAGAGTCAATGATAGTGATACAACCAAAAACCTTTTAGGATTCTTCATTTTACATATCCTCCATCCATCGATTTTAATAACACCAAAGCACATAATAGTTAATGTTATTGTTTGCATCCCACATACCTATATAATATGGAGTTCCCGCAGTTAAATATATATTGAAATTTGCATTGCTTGGTGTGTTCAAGTCTGGGAGTTTTTCAATAATATCATTCGTAAAATAACAACTTGACCCGGTTCGTGCTTATGACTTTTCTGACGATGGCTCTATTGCAATCCATTCATACAGATCTTTTACGGTACATCCAATCGTATCTGCTATCGAAATCGCAACCTTCAAGGGCATCACTCTCTTATTGTCGATATAATCAGATATTCGCTCACGTTTATAATGCAGGGCTTGGGCTAATTCTTCAATAGTCATTCCATATTGCACTAACCGTTCATGCAACAAGCAGCATCCCAGATCGAATTTCATGATGTAGTCCCCCTCTATTATTAAAACTGTAAAAAGCCTCGGTCGCGCATTCGCAATCCGTAATGGCATTCGCGCGCAACCCCAGGCCTCTGTCATTCATCCGTTATTTTATTTGCGACTCCGCTTGTGCTTGAGCATCCTTCAGCACATCATCGATCGCTTTGCCCTTCAAGAAATTCTGCATCTCAACGACTAGAATATCTTCAATCGCATACGTATGTGCGCCATAATTCACTCGTGGTATTTGCTCCGTCCATTTGGCAAAGTCCTCAAGCGTTGTTTGCCCTCCATAGAAGGAGTCAGCTGCTCGATAAGCCTCGCCTTCGGCCGCTGCCTTCAAGGTACCGATCGCCCCGACCTCAGTTACCAGCTTCTGATAAAGCTCCGTATTCGACCCGAACGTTGAAGCCATGAAATCTGCTGCCTGCTCCTTGCCCGGTATATTTAGCACATACCATGAGCTTCCACCCAGATTAGATGCATTAACGGCATTCGGCTGATCTCGCAGCTTAGGAATGGGCGCAACAGCCCAGTTGCCGGATTGTGAGGCTTCGGCCTTGATGGAGGCGCTGATCCAGTTGCCAGTCGGTACAGAAGCCACCTCGCCGCTGTTGAAGGTTCCCACATACTCGCTCCAGTCGGAATTCGGCTTGACGATGTTCGCTTCCATCATCTGCTTATACAGCTCGAAGGCTTCCTTCAACGCTGCATTGCCGGCGAGGTTCGGCTTCGTGCCGTCCTCTGTTAAGTACCATGAGCCCGCTGTCTGAATCATAACCCGGATAATCGCCAGATCATTAGGGTCAAGCGACAGCATATCCTTGCCTGTTGCTGCCTTCACCTTCTTGCCAATCTCAATATATTGCTTCCAATCGATATTGTTCAAATCCTCCAGCTTATAACCCGCCTGCTCCAGGTAATCCGTTCTGACGAACAGTCCAGTAACCCCAGAGTCGAACGGAATGCCATAGTTCTTGCCATTCCAGCTCGTAGGTCCGATCTTATATTCGGCAAAGTCCGCAGCCTTGATAACGCTCGACAGATCGTAGAACATATCCGGATACGCTTGGAGGAAGGATTGCGCTCGGTAATCCTCAATCAAGGCAACGTTCGGCAGCCCCTTCGTCGTACCCGAGCTAAGCGTAGCGTTCAGCTTTTGGATGATATCCGCCTGTGCATTCTCTACAATGTTGACCGTGGTATCGGGATGATCCGGCGCATAGAGCTCCTTGGCGATGTTGAGCGCTCTAATATTGAACTTCGGGTCCCAAGCCCACACGGTTACCTCGGTTGCTCCCCCTTCATTCCCTGCTGTGTCGCCGCCATTTTCATCCATGTTATTATTGGTGCTTGTGCACGCCGTCATAAGTAATGCTGCCAGCATTAGCAGAACAACAAGTTTCTTCATATGTACTCCCCTTAGTCATTTTTATAACAAGCACTTGCCTATCCTAGCATGCCAAAAAAACGAGAAATTAGTACACATCTGTCACGGATTGCTCTGAACTGCTTTTTCGTAGCATGAGATTAATTCACAGTATAAAAAAAACACCGCCCAAGACACTTGGCCTTGCAGCGATGTATTCACCATTCCTTACTTCTTTTGAAAGGAGAGACGCCGATAAGCCCTTCGGAGCAGCGGGTACGGCTATATTATCTCGACAAATTCTGGGCTGATCATCTGGCATACGTTTCTTACATTCGCGAAGGCATCCATTTGACAAGCCTTGTTCACCGCAATCCAATCGACGAATTTCTTGCGCAAATCATCGAGGCATACGAGCAAATTCCGGCTAAAATAAATAGAGAGTCGGCGAATATGCTCGTAAAGCTCGGAGTTCGAATGATCCGGCGATGTGGGAAAAGCTCGGGCTGAAGAACCCTACCTCCACTTGGACTTATATCATCAACGATCAATACCAACAATATTTGCAGAATCCCGGTTCATGGAACTCAGGGACGATAATCGCTTATTGGATGCGCAGGATTTTGAGACCGGTATTCAGATGGTCAAAATTTTGATGAAGTGTAGCTAGCTACTTATTTGCCACCCTGTCCGTTTGGGGTTCTTGATATTAAAATCAGAATAGTAAATCGATCATCGCCGCCATAGCTTTGGCGGCTTTTTTGCCGATTAAGTCTTCTCTTCGTCCCCCACCGCAACCGGATTCTCACTATACGAGACCCAATCACTCCAACTTCCAACATAAAGCCTCACCTTGGTGTAGCCTGCCTCTGTCAAAGCCAGCACATTGGGACAAGCTGTTACACCAGCTCCGCAATATACAATAATTTCTTGATCCAGTGGAATGGCGCTGAACCGCTCCCGCTGCTGTGCTCCATCAAGGAAGTAACCTTGTGGCGAGCCTTCCTCCCAGTAATAGTTGACAGCTCCCGGAATATGGCCCGCCTTCGCATATTTGCTCGTGTCCTCGCCCGTATAACGCTGAGCGATCCTTGCATCAATCAACACTCGATCAGGCCTTCCCAGTCCAGCCTTCGTATCTTCCATATCCGCGATAAGGCTGCTATCTGGAACAGCAACAAAAGACTTCGTCACTGGTACCGGCAGCTCACTGGTGACAGGGTACCCGGCGTCTCTCCAAGCGGAGAAGCCTCCCGTCATAAGCTTAACTCGCTTATGCCCCGCATAATGCAGCATCCACCACAGCCGCGCAGCGATACTGCCTCCTTGATCGTCATACACGATCACTTCGGTATGGGCATCAATGCCCGCCTCGCCCCATATCTGCTCCAGCCAACTCATGTCTGGAAGCGGATGACCGCCTCCATGCGATTGCTTCGGTCCAGATAAATCCTTGTTCAGGTCAAAAAAAACCGCGCCCGGCACATGACTCTCCAAGTAGGCGCGATATCCCTCCTCAGGCTGCCCTAGCACAAAACGAACATCTGCAAATACAATATTCTGGCTCCCTAGCTTGCTGAACGCCTCAGACGTTGATATCAGATGGGTCATAGCCACTGCCTCCCAATGGAAGAATGAGTTCCGTCATGTAATTGTTGCTGTCTTTAGTGCTCCAAGGGTCTATAATATATCGCTCGTATGTGGTTCCCTGAAGCGCAAGCCCTTCCCGCCTCGCCCATTCCTCCACCTCGCGATACGTATCACCTATGCTGTCATAATTCCCTCTATGAACGATGCTTAAGGCCTGAATACCACCTATATCTGCCGTCAAGGCGTCACTTGCCCCGTCCTCGATAACCGCCGTATAGCATATCGCTTCCGTGAAGGTATGATTGACGCGCTCACTAATGCGCTCGAAAAAAAGCATAAAAGGCCCATAAGCAAAAACATTGTAGCGATTGCACAGCTCAACCAGCAGATTGCTGTAGATCACTTCAATATCCTGCTTTTGATTCCGGTTAAGCTCATACCGATATTTGATGGTACGATAGCGCGGGAAGTCAATTACTCGGATCTCCCCATCGCCACGATGCCCTGCAATCATGGATTCGCCTTGCTGAAGAAGCGACTGCCATTCCTTTATTGCAAAATGCTTCTTCTGCAGCTCCGCTATTTGATGCTCCACAATCATTAATTCCTTCGCCATATAATCTTCCAGCACGTCAAGATTTTGACGCTCCAGCATTTTTCTAATGTCATCGAGCTTAAAGCCGAGCTGCTTGTAATATTTAATAAGCGGGATTGTCCGTATTCCCTCTGTTGAATAATAACGATAATTGGTCTCTTCAGAAATGCGGTCTGGCTTCACCAGACCAATATCGTCGTAGTATCGAAGCGTACGCACTGGAATGTTACACAGCTTCGATACTTCCCCAATAGTATGCCATTCCACGCACGCTCCCCCTTTTCACCACGGCTGTACCACAGCCTCATTAACTGCATTCTATCAGAATATATCATATAATTCCAATGAATTTACTATGAATAGAGCATGCAAACCGCCATACTTGTAATCCGATACACCTTATATGCTGTATCTTCTCTCTAGCCAGGCGAGCAGCTCGCGCCCGGGCGCATCCAAGAACCACTGGGCATGACCCAACAAATAAGTGTCGTACGCCAGGTCTGCATTGGCAATTGATCGGACAATTCCTGCAAAATAATCAATTTCTGATAAGGCGAATTCAGCGTGAGCCACAGGAAGAATAGCGATTAGAGCCTCTGCCTCTCTGGCACTTAACGGGCGAATCGATTCATAGCCATCCAGAATCGCTTGCATATGACTGTAGGATACGATGCCGCTCCCACTGCTCTCGCCCATCGCAAGCCAATCGATAGCGTTACGCTCTATAGCTGTCGCCAGATCGTATACGGCATTAGTGCGGTCGGCAAGGCCGAAGTCCAGCACGGTCTCCACCCTGCAGCCTCCCTCCTCCTCACTCCACAGCAGATTGGATGCATGCCAGTCGTTATGCGTCCAGATCGGCCGCAGCTCTCCTAACAAAGGTGCAAGCCTGTCATACAACGGCAGCAGGATACGATTAAAGTCCAGCTGCAAGGTGCGCTGCTTCAAATAATCAGATAATGCAGGGCGCTTATAGACATAGCTTGCAAGCTCAGCACTTGGGTCCGAGGATGCCAAGATTGAGAAGCTGGATACAAGCGGGCGAACGGCTCTTGCAGGCTCCTCGAAGCTCTCTGATGCAAGATGCAGCCGTGCCAGCGCCTCTCCAGCTGCATAAGCGTGAGCCTCATTCAGGAACGGGCTCCATGATACAGCATCCCGGTACATATCCACTCCTCTAGCCATATGGTGAACCTCATAGGTCCATTCCTCAATGGCATAGGCGGTTGCTCCATTAGTGCTCGCTACAATTCGGCTAACGGGGATGCCGCAGCTGCTCAGATGATGAATGAAGCGATGCTCCTCATGAAGGCCTTCCACATCCCTTACGGTGCGGTGATGACGCTTGACGAACAATTGCCCAGCCTCTGTCTCTACGATTGTTGCGCTGGAGAATGGCCGGGGACTATGCCACTGGAGTGTAAGTGCAGGGCCGAGGCCCTGATAGCGGCTGAACAATTCATTCACTTCACCCAGCGTTATGGGCGCCCAATCAGGACGAACAAGCTCAGTCCCCATTCCGTGAGCCTGAACGCTAGCCGTTCCGGCTTGCTTGTTCATGGTTTCCCCCTCCTAGGTAAGCATTGGTATAGGCTGATCTCCAGCTGTCTCTGTCGGAGAGGATACCATGATCTGCAAGCCAAGCCGCATATGGCTCGATAAGCTCTTGACGCTGCCTGCCCCAAGCTCCCTCATGAAGCCATGTATCTGCTATTAGCGGCAATGAACGGGATAATAGCTCAGTAGGGAAATAGGGAATTACACGCTCATACAGCGGCACTGCTAGATGAGGATTGGCCGCTACAGCGAGGTAGCCCTTCTCTGTAGCGGCGAGAAAAGCTTGCACCGCTTCCGCATGGTTGGCAGCCCACTCCTCCCTTGCTCCCAACAGGTAGCTATGGTAGGGCGGGGCTCCAATGGCGTCTACTCGCCATACTATCCTCTCTTCCTCCGGAACTGCTGTGTTCATTAGAACCTCCCATGCCCAATAGCTTCCGAAGGTGGCATCTGCCGCGCCGGAGGCGATATCATCCGGTGTCCATTCCCTTGTGCCGCTATCCACAATCTCAACAGTATCGGGATCTCCGCCATCCTGACGTACAAGATGACGTACCATAGCAAGTCCTCTCGGTGTCGGGTTCATGGCAATCCGCTTACCGCTCAAATCGGCAGGGCGCCGGATTCCGGTGCTCTTGATCGTCTGAATCGTCTCCATTCCTTGATGATTAATAGCAGCTACACCAGTGACGACGGGCTGACGCTCTCTTTGGACAAGCAATCGATTGCTCGGAAACACGCCGAAGTCCGCTTCCCCTCTGGCCAAATAAGCCAGCGTATCTCCTCGGCCCGGGTCATGTACCGCCAGTTCAACGTCAAAGCCAGCCTCACGATACCAGCCCTGCTCCCGTGCATAATAAAAACCTGCTGAATTCGTCCATGGATAGAAATATTCCAGCATAACCTTCAGATGAATCATCTTGACGTAGCCTCCCTTTTCAATCCCATCTATAATCCTTCATTCTGATCTGCTTACCGTGCTATAAAAAATCATAACCCTCTACTTTACTGGAGGGTCAAGCTATTCCTTAGCTTTTATGAGACAATGGCCTAGACGCTTATAACCAGGAGGTATTATCGTGCATTACGCTTTAATCGATTGGGACAATACGATTCATCGCGGCTATACCATCTATGGGCTGGCTGAGCATTTGCTGACTGAAGGTCTTGTCACTGCCGGTCTAATTCGTAGATTTGAGCATTTGAAGAACAACTATAAGTTAGGAATCATTACTTACGAGGCCTATACGGAGCTAACCTGCAACGCCTACGCCATGGAACTGGCAGGCTGCCGGGCTGACGATTACAGACAATGCGTGGCTGCCTATGTGCCGTTCACCGAAGAAGCTATTTTCAAGGATGCTTACTCTCTATTCGATCTACTGCGCTCCTGCCATATCCAAGTGCACCTTGTCAGCGGCGCTCCGCTTGAGGTGCTGAAGGCTTACACCGATCGTTTCAACCTCCATAGCATCTATGCGTTTGATCTAGAGGAGCGAGATCATCTGCTCACTGGCAATGCAGCCTGCAATTATGGACTTGAGAAACAAAGAGTGCTGAATGATCCGCTTTTCCGAGCTCCAGATGCCATTCATCTGCTCAGCATGGGAGACGCCACTGCGGATATTCCATTGCTTAATAGCAGCCAGCTTCCTATTATTGCAGGCAGCAACCCTCTCCCCTTGAGAGAAGGAGCGCAGCCCCTGTACTTCAATGGCCCCAGCTGGGATATCCCTCTATTAAAAAAGAAACTAGCAGAGTGGCTATGATTCGATCCCATCTGTCGGGTTTACCGCTACAGCAGCTCCTTGATTTCGCTCTTCAGTAGAAGCAGCTTCGGGTCCAGCAATCGCTCATGCTTATTCTCACAGCCAAAATTAACAGGCAGCTCTTGCTTCACTACGCCGGGCCTAGAGGAAAGAACATAGATGCGATCAGACAGTAAAACCGCTTCCTCAATATCGTGGGTAATAAATAGAATCGTTGCGCCAAAAGCATGCTGCACCTCTAGCAGCCAGGCTTGCATGCTGCTTTTGGTCATCGAATCCAAAGCGCCAAAAGGCTCATCCAGCAGCATGATTTCCCCAGATGATAGAAAGGTCCTTAGAAAGCTGGCCCGCTGTTTCATTCCGCCGGAGAGCTGACTGGGATAGCTGTCCTCATAGCCGCCTAGTCCCACTCTCTGAATAAGCTCATCTGCCCGGGCGCGTGCCTGCTTCTTGTCCATACCCTTCAGCCGCAGCGGCAGCACAATATTGTCTATGACGGATTTCCAAGGTAGCAGCAGATCGCGCTGCTGCATATAGCCGATTTCACCATTGACATGTACAGAGCCTTGATCTGCTGGGGTCAGTCCGGTAATGATATTAAAGATCGTGCTTTTGCCAGAGCCGCTTGGCCCCAGTATCGATACGAACTCCCCCTTGCGGACATGTAGAGAGACTTGGCTTAATACCTCCTTGGAGCCATAAAACTTGCTAACCTGATCCAGTTCAATTCTTATCTCTTCCCTGCTGTATTCACTCCGCGCCTTGACCTGCAATCCTTGCATAGCAATGCTCCTCTCTGTTATTTCCAATGGATCACCCTTCGGCTTAGCCAATTAATGAGATAAATAATGAATACACTTAATAGAACAATAACGAGAATGGAAGCAAAAACTTTGTCCAGTGCATAGGCGTTCTTAGTCCGAACCATATATACTCCGATTCCCTTAGAGCCACCCTGCCATTCGCCAATAATTGCTGCCATAAGCATGTAGGTTGCTGCAATCTTGAGACCAGAGAAGAAGTTGACAAGCGCGTAAGGCAGCTTCAAATGGACAAAGGTCTGAAGCTTGGTCGCCTTAAACGATTGGAACAGGTTTTTGTAGTCCCGATCAACCTTATCGAAGCCGTCAACTAGACTGATGCATATCGGGAAAAAGCACACCATGACAATGATCAGCACCTTGGGCAATAGTCCAAACCCAAACCAAATAATAAGCAGCGGCGTAATCGCTATAGTAGGAATGGTCTGGGAGACGATCAGAATCGGGTACACGCAATTTTTCAATAGCGCGAAGCTATCCATCAATACACTAAGCACGAATGCCAGTGCAACCGATAATGCAAAGCCGATGACGGACTCATACAAAGTAACGCGAACATGCCCGGCGATCGTGCCAAAGTCACCTATTAATGCTTGAACCGTTGCGAGCGGGGACGGCAATATATAAGCAGGCACAGAAGCAAGCGTTACAATAGCTTGCCATAATAGAATGGCCGCTGCGATCGTAAGGAGGGGATATACCCTTTGAGAGAAATTTGCTTTTTTGACCATGGTTGCGTCCCCCTTCATAATAGAAAGTTTCTAATTCTGCAGCTCATACTGGAGATCGCCCCTTCTTATTGCGGTAAAAATTCATTCGTATAAGCGTCCTTCGCTAGCAGCTTCTTCTCAATCAGTCCCCTAGCCTTCAGGAATTCGGTATAACCATCCCATACCTCATCCTTCATCTGTCCCCATGTCGGAGAGTCAGCGATATATTGTGAGGCCATATATTTCTGGCTTTCAATCGCTAGATTGCGATCAATTTCCGATGCGTGCTTCAGCAAAATATCAGCGCTCTCCTCCGGATGCTCAATAGCATAGCGGTAGCCTTGCTCCGTTGCCTTCAGGAATTTGCGCACTTTTTCAGGACTGTCTGTAATCGTCTTGTTGCCCGTTATTAATATTGGCGTATAGTAATCAAGGGCAGGGTCCAAATCCCGTGCTGGAATAAAGCTCAGCTCAACGCCTCTATTCTTCGCCTCAATTCCTGTCCACCCTTCAAAAATCCAAGCAAAGTCGATATTCTTCTCCGTTGCCGCAAAGAAATCATCTGCTCCAATGTCAACAAGCTGCAGCTTGCTATAATCCGCTCCATTCTTCTCCATAACCGATTGAAGCACAGCCTCCTCCGAAGGAGAGCTCCAGCCTCCATACACCTTGTTCTCGAAGTCTTTGACACTCTCAATATTTTTGCTCTTGGGCGCAGCGAAGCCCGAAGTATTATGCTGCAGAAGAGTGGCAACCGCCTTAATAGGCAGCGGATCACTGCTTGTCAGAGCATAAGTGACATCCTCTTGATAGCTGACTCCGAAATCCCCTTTTCCCGCAGCTATCAGTGTTGCTGTCGTTCCTTCGGATGGCTGAACAATCGAGACATCGAGTCCTTCCGCTGCGTAATAGCCATTCTCCAGAGCTACGTAAAGTCCCGTATGGTTCGTATTAGGCGTCCAATCCAGAATGACGCTAACTGCTGTCTTGCCCGCTTCTCCAGACTCATTTCCCTTATTACTGCCGCAGCCCGATATAGCAATCACAGCCATTCCTCCAAGCAAAAGTACAGCTAAAGCTTTTTTCATCCTCATCTTGTTCCCCTCCAAAATATAGTCAGCTTATTATTCCTTTAATTCCGATAACATTACAATGTTATAAAAATAATAACCCTCCAGTTTAGTGGAGGGTCAAGTAATTTCTTTTATGCCATGCGTTTCCTGTCCCTAGCAATAGAAAAGCCGAGAGTCTCAGTTGAGACTCCCGGCTTCTCTATTCTATAGCTACTCCTAAGCTAGTTAGTCAGCCATTAGCTGAATTTGCCTGCGTCAATTGCTGCTTGCTTCTCATCCAGAATCTCTTGATAGCCAGATTCGAGATAGGTTTTCTTAGCCGCCTCATACGTCGCATCGAACTGGTCTGCCGGCGCGAGAACAACCTTCACATACAGCTCTTGGAAGAGAGAGTTCAGATCAGCCTTATACTCACTCACCTTCTCAAGCACAACGCTGAACATAGCGTCAGGCGTGCGATATTCCGCAACTTGCTCATAATACTTCAACAGATCTTCCGCCAGGTATTCATAGCCTGCAGGCGCCCATGTACGAAGGTAAGCCTTGCGGGTTACAGCAGGATCAGCATATTGCGGGCTCTCGATAACAAGCGCCCAGTAGTCCTTGTTGTTGTTCTGGGATTGAACGGATTCACCTTTGAAATCAGCGTTCTTCACAGCGATGCCTTCGGCATCAAGTGTATAGTTCTGACCTTCCACCCCATTCTGCAAGAAGAACAGGTTATCCGGCTGACTCATCCACTCGAGGTACATCCAGACTGCTGCACGTTCCATTTCAGTAGATTCATAGTTGATGCCCATGATGAAGCCGAAAGGCCAGTAAGCGCGTCCTTGCGGTTTGCTCCCCTCAGGAGTTCCGGCTGTCGGAGGAAGCACAGCGAACTGTGCGTCTGGATTGTTCTGAAGGGTTGCATCGATTACATCCGTATTGCTAGCGAGATACACGCCATAGGTCCCCGTCTTGCCCGCAACGAACTCCGCTTTGACTTTACCTTCATCATTACGCAGATAGAATTCCTTATCAATCAGACCGTTATTATACTGATAGTTCAAGTTGCGCAAGTAGCGTTCGCTTGCCGGAGTCGTCAGATCCGCTACGCCGAGATCGGAATAGAGCGCGCGATCCTTGGCATCGATTGGCCAGTCGCGGAATGCGTAGCTATAATTGTAGTTGTTCTGCAATAGGCTGCCAGCACCTGCTCCAAGTCCAGCTTCCTTCCATTTCACCAGCATCTCGTTATACTTCTCAAGGGAAGTCAGATCCTCTACCTTCATGCCAACCTTCTCAACCCAGTCTTTACGAATGAGCGTCGTGTAGTTATCTACAGTCGGACGAGCAGCGAAGAAGAAGACATTGTTGCCGTCTACCTTGCCGTACTGATCAATCGTCTCACTCATGTTCTTCCAGTAGGTAGGCGCATAGTAAGCGATTTCATCATAGTCCAGCGTCTGCATAACGTCCTCGCTATAGTAGGCCAGCGCTTGCGGCATATCGTAATGGAAGAGGATGTCTGGAGCCTTGTGGGAAGCCAGCAGCTGCTCGAAATCCGTCACTTCACTGCTGCGAGTAATCGGTACAAACTTAACGTTCACGTTGTATTTGTCCCCGAATTCCTTCTGAATCCAGCGCGTATAGTAGTTGTCGGTAACATTCCAGCCTTCGAATGCACGTTCATAGACCGGGATCTCGAGGTTAACCTTTTCGGAGAAGCCTTTGGAGTAATCCGCATAGTCACCCTCAGCGCTTGGAGCATTGGTTGCGGCATTGGTAGCCGCCGGCGTATTCTCCACAGCATTGGAATTGCCGTTATTGTTATTCGAGCAGCCTGCAAGAAGACTGGCCCCCATAACAAAAGTCATTAACAATGATGAAAAGACTTTCTTTTTGCTCATCCCTTATTCCCCCATTATTGTTATTGTTGATTCGACCTGACTCCGTGTTACTCTTTGACAGCTCCTAGCATAACTCCCTGAACAAAATACTTTTGAATAAATGGATAAATACATAGAATCGGCAGCGTTGCGAATACCACACACGAGGCTTTGAGCACCTCTGGATTGCTCAGCTGCACTTGCGTCGCCTCGAGCTGGAAGCTCTCGCTCGCCTGAATGACCAGGTAATACAGCTTCAGCTGCAAAGGCCGCATATCTACATTCTGCTTAATATAGAATAGAGCATCTTGGTACGTGTTCCATCGTCCGACCGCGTAGAAGAGCGCCAAGGTTGCCATAATCGGTTTGGACAGCGGGAGCACGATATTCAATAGTATTCGGAAGTGCCCCGCGCCATCGATCCGCGCTGATTCCTCCAAGCTGACCGGAATGCTGCTAGAGAGGGCAGTCTTCATAATCAACAGATTGAACGCACTGAACGCCGGAGGCAGAATAATCGACCACATGCTGTCTAATAAACCTAGATTATTGATCAGCATGTATTCAGGAATGATTCCTCCACTGAAGTACAGGGTGAACATAAAGATAACGGTCAACGCCGTGCGGCCCTTGAGCTGCGGACGTGACAATGGGTATGCCGCGCAAATCGTAATGATCATGCCCAGAATGGTGAACAGCACCGTCACGGTAATGGATACATATAACGACCGGATAATGCTATCATCTTGAAAAATCTTCTTGTACGCCCCGAAGGTGAAGCCTTGCGGCCAGAGAAATACCTTATTCGCGATCACATAAGCATCATTACTAAGGGATTTCGATACAACATGAACAAAAGGCAGCACGCAGGCCAGCGAGGAGATGATCAGACAGAGGCGGATCAGCACATCCCAGATGTCAAAGCGCCTTTTGCGATACATGGCAAGAGTGCCATTGGATGTTCTCATGGTTCGCCTCCTTTCTATAGCAGTCCTTCTTCACCGAGCTTTTTGGCAATACGATCAGCCAGTACGACCAGCGCAAGCCCGATGAGCGACTGGAACAGCCCGAGCGCCGTCGCCCGGCTGAAGTTGCCGCTCTCGATCCCCCATCGATAGATCAGTACCGGGATCGTCGTGGTGAATTCCGTCGTAGCTTTATTCTGCAGGGCAAAAATCCGCTCGAAAGAGCCCTCCATCACCTTGCCCAGATTCATGATCAGCAAGGTTACAATCGTGACGCGGATGGATGGCAGCGTGACGTTCCATACCTTCCTCCACCGCCCTGCGCCATCGACGATAGCAGCCTCGTACATCTCAGGGTTAATGCTGCTAATTGAGGCTAGGTAAATAATTGTACCCCAGCCCATACTTTGCCAGACCCCAATTGCGAGATAACTGAACAGCCAATGGGTATCCTCCTGAAGGAACGGGACACGATTAAACCCCAATAATTCGAAGAGATTGTTGACTGCACCACTCCCTAGTCCGAGCAGCTGGTAGGCGATCGCACCAATAATGATCCAGGATAGGAAGTGTGGCAGATACAGCAGCGTTTGATTAATACGTTTGAATCTGACACTTTTGATCTCATTGAGTAACAGCGCGAGCACAATAGGCATGGTGAAGCTAAATATGAGGTCAAGACTGTTGAGCATTACTGTGTTGCGTACAGCGCGTATGAAGTCAGGCTTGTCGAATATCTCTTGGAATACCTGAAATCCTACCCAGTCGCTGCCCCAGAACCCCCTGGCGATCTTATAATCCTTAAAGGCAAGTACGAGCCCCGACATCGGCGCGTATTTGAAAACAGCAACGAAGGAGAATGGAATTAGAAGCAACAAATACAACTGCCAATCCCGCCGAAAATAATGTGACATTCTCCGCTTACCCTGCTTCTTCAAATTCAACTTATGCTCTAGTGAAGCGCTTTCAATTTTCACACTTTCACCTCCTACACAATAGGGCTTCCACGGTCGACTGTTCGTTCAGACGTTGGCGGGGTTATGTCAGCATCATATCCCTCCCACACCTGAATCGTAAATCATGACTATTGATTCGAGCATTCATTTTTGATTTTTTCCCAGTCATAACACTTGATTTGAGGCTTAAATGATCAATTCTGATTAGTATAAGCAAAAATGGAGCAGCCTCCGATAGTCCCTTGGGACCCGAAGATCAGCTCCATATCGTTATATCAATTCTGATTCTGATACTCTCTCGTGCTTCAAAGCCTTATAGCTGCTAGGCGGCATGCCCTCATACTTACGGAAAAAACGGTTGAAGCTCTGAACATTGCAGTAGCCAACCTCAGAGGCGATCTGAGCGATGCTGAGCTTGGACTGCAGCAGCAGCTGCTTCGCATTCTCGATTCGCAGCTGATTGGTATAGTCGATCAGGCTTTTGCCCGACAGCTCATACACAATCTTGCGCATATAGGAATAGCTGATGCCGATTTCCTTCGCCATCTCTACGAACACAATCTCCTCGCTGAAATTCTCTTCCAGGTAACGAATGATTCGCTCGCCATAGTTAACCTCAACAGAATTGCGAGCCATATATGGAATAATCTCAGCGAAGAAGCCTTGCAGATATTCCTCCAGCTCGTCTAACGTATCGAAGGAAGCAATAGCAGAATAGATATTGCCACGTCTAGCGAAGAACCGCGAGGTGCTAATATTATTTTCTCTTAGATGCTTGATTGTAACACCAACTAGCTGCGTATAGATGAACAAGATATTATCGTAGGAGATGTATTCGACTGACTTGATCTCGCCCCTAATATACGCCAGCTCTTTCATAATGCTTCCCTGATCCCCACTATCCAGAAAGTTAAGAATTCGCCGCTCGCTGTTCGTTGGATAAATATATTTTTTGCTCTGATCGACCTCTTGCTTCCAATAGGTAATACCGCCGCTGCCTTCAATCATTCGATGCTTGATGACCTCCATCGCTTCGACGATCCGATCGGCGATCATCGCTCTATCCGTCTCCTGGCTGCTAACCCCAATGGTTACGGAATGGCCGAGCAGCTCCATCGCTGCATCCCTGATCGTGGCAAGCGTCTGATTAATTCCTTCCAACTGACTCTCGAGCTCGAATGGCCCATAATTGATCACGATGGCGAAGCAGCCCTCGCCATGATAGACGCTCCGTGCGTGAATTCCCTCCGGAAATAAGCTCTCGCATTGTGCAATAAGCAGATAGCGATGGTAATTACGGGTCTCCGGATTGGTCTTGCTCACATACTGCCTATATTGATCGATCGACACAATGGCAACATAATAATAAGCGTTAGGAAACAACTCTTCGATCTGCTTCGTGACTTCCCCCCGCAGCAAGTTGTGGATCGCTAGACTCCGTGCATCCTGTTCCCGCTCCTCGAGCAGCTTGTATAGTCCTTCCTCCTCATCCTGCATTCGCCGGAATGCCGCATCGAGGAAAACCAGCTCATTCTTATTCCCTACGACCAGATTCTTACTGCGTGCGCGGACCAACCGAACCAGCTCCCGCAGCGGCTTGGACAGCCAGGTCGCGAGAAAGACGGTCAGCACAGTTCCTGCAGCGATAATAATGACCGTAAGAACAATAATGTTGCTCTGCAAGGAGTGGGTCTTCGTCATTAATTCGTCCATTGAATAGATATTGACACTCCACCACCCGAACATCGGTGAGCGGGACCATGTGTAGATTAGCCGCTCTCCTTCCGTCTCATGAAACGTATAGCCCTCCTTCGAGTCATTATCCAGTATTTCTTGTATATAGGGCTGCTGTCTCCCATCTGTCAGCAGCAGGCTCTTGTCCTTATGTGAGATAATTGTGCCATCCGAGCCCATAAGGAGATAATGATGCTTACCTGGCTCTGAAGACTGAAGGTACTCCCCAATCTGGCTTTCGCGCAGGTTGACGACTAGAAACCCGCGCGTCGTAGTCAACAAGCTGTTAAGCGGCAGCACATACGACACAACGCTCACCCCCGAGTCCAGCCTGCGCGGATACCATACACCGCTGATTCCTCTTCTGCCAACAAATGCTTCCTCTGTCCAATCTAACGCTTCATATCTGCCTAGCATCGTAATGCCTTTATCGGTTGATATCACATAATCCGAGCCCTCTAAATAGAAATAAGAGGAATACACACCATTCACTCTATGATTCAAATTGAGCAGCTCCAGCAGTATTTCTTGCGCTTTGCTCACATTGCTGTAATCACTATTAAGCTCATCTAAGGTCTCAAAAGCACGAATACGATCGAAAATGTTAGTTGCCGTAAGCCTCACAGCATCCTGAGCGAGGTTGTTCAGCGCATTTTCATTGAGCTTACGGTTCGCATTCAGACCCGCTAATGAGGATTCCGCGATGGCGCTCTCTGAATTGTGAAGAATCTGCCCGCCGCTATACCATGTCAGGATCGCCAATGGAATAGCCATGACGCAGAACAGAATTAATGCCAGCTGCAGAATCATTGGGAATCGTTTCATGGCTTCTCTCCCTCTCCATAGGTAAGGTGCAGGCTTGATCCGCTTAATACAAAAAAAGCGCTTACATAAATAGTCAAGCAATCAGCTCTCTTATTGCCCGGACAAACGATCTTACAAGATATTCTACCTGTAAGAGCTCTATTTTAAAAGAAATTTTAGTCATAAATGCTAGATATAGATTAATCCCCTTAGGTCAAACTGCCGCTGCGATTCTTCTAAATCTTTACTCAAAACCTCTCTAATCCGATATAATACATATAAATAAATTCATGCTTGCCTTTCGAGAGGAGCATTCCAATGACTGTAGATTACTTAGAACGCAACAATGTAAAAGTGCTCGGCAACGGCGACAAGACGATTGTGTTCGCTCACGGCTTCGGCTGTGATCAGGACATGTGGCGTTATATCGTTCCGAACTTCGAGGACAGCTATCGCATCGTCCTATTTGATTACGTAGGCTCGGGCAAATCTCAGCTCGGCTTCTATGATTCAGATAAATATAATAGCTTACAGGGGTATGCGCAGGATGTCATGGATGTGATGGATTCGCTTGAACTGAGTAATACCATATTCGTAGGACATTCCGTCAGCAGCATGATTGGCATGCTTGCGTCCATTGAGCGTTCCGACTACTTCGAGAAGATGATCATGCTCGGACCTTCCCCCTGCTATGTCAATGATCTTCCTGACTATTACGGCGGGTTCGATAGGCAGGATATCGAAGAGCTGCTGCATATGATGCAGATGAACTTCATCGGCTGGGCCAGCTATCTTGCGCCCATCGTTATGCAGAATCACGACCGGATGGAATTATCTGAGGAGCTGGAGCAGACCTTCTGTTCTAGAGATCCTCATATCGCTAGGCAATTTGCAGAAGTGACCTTCTTCTCCGATTGCCGCAGCCAGCTTGAGCTTGCATCAGTTCCAACGCTTATTCTTCAATGCTCGGATGACAGCATAGCACCGATTGAAGTCGGTGATTATTTGCACGCACATCTGAAGAACAGCACGCTAGAGCATATGAAAGCGACCGGTCATTATCCTCACCTAAGCCATCCTGAGGAAACGACGCGGCTGATCAAACAATACTTAATCGCGAATTAGAACGCATAGAAAGGCAGTCTGTACATGGATATTCAATTAAATAACGCTCCATGCGGTTATTTCTCAATCTCGAGCGCAGGAATCCTTCTATCGGTTAACCAGACTTTTCTGGACATGCTCGTATTCGAACGAGAGCAGCTGCTCGGCAAGCATATTGAGTCGATCATGTCCGTCCCGAATAAAATGCTGTTCCATACGTACTTCTATCCGTATATACAGCTCTATGGGCGAGTCAATGAGATGTATCTCTCTTTCAAGACAAGAGACCGTCTGGACTTGCCCGTGCTTCTCAATGGAGTGCGGCATACACGTGACGGGGAAATCGTCATTGATTGCGTCGTTGTTGCCATGCGCAAGCGGATTGAGCATGAGAAGGACATTCTTCAGACCAAGACCAAGCTTGAGGCATTGTATCTGGCGACGAACGAAGCGAATAAGAAGCTTGAATTGCTGCACGAAGAGTATGAAGTGAAGCAGCAGGAGCTGCTGGAATTGAATGACCGGCTCGAAGTTCTCGCTTCAACTGACCCACTGACAGGACTCAAAAACAGACGTTATTTCCAAGAAAGCCTGCTATCGAATATTGCACAATTCGAGCAATTCCAGACGCCCTTCTCGCTCTGCATCATTGATATTGATTACTTCAAAAAAATCAACGATACGTACGGGCATCCCGTAGGTGATCTGATTCTGACGAGCCTTGCCCAATTGCTGCAATCCCTGTCTCAGGCTGAGGATACGGTAGCGCGGTTCGGCGGCGAGGAATTTGTTATTATTTTACCTGGCAGTGATAAAGAGGCTGCTGCCCTGAGGGCGGAGCAATACCGCGCCGATACGGAGGCAGCTTCATGGGATTCCTATCAAATAACGATCAGCATCGGCATCGCCACGATAACGGAAGGAGCTGGTCCCCAATCCTTGCTTGATCAAGCGGATCAGGCGCTCTATGCATCCAAGAGCGCTGGCAGGAATCGGATCACTCTTGCGCCAGATTATAAATAAACCCTAACACAGCCTCCCATTAGAGCTACTCATTTAGCTTGCTCTAATGGGAGGCTGTCGTTTTCTCTTATGATACTGTGGCATTCACCTACATACGGAATAATAAAAGAATCCCCGCAAAACACGCAGTGTTGACTGCTAGTTGTGCGGGGATCTGTTTAATCCTCCTGCGAATACATCATTAGTTACGATCATCTTACTGCTGCATATATTTCCATCCTGAGGAGATAATAGCAACTATCGATTTTGCAGAACTCAATCGTTTAATCCACAATAGGATCATTATGACAGGGGAATTCACCTATATGGCATTAACACAAACGAATGATACAATAACACACCCCATAACAACAAATTTAGCGGACAATCTGGAGAAGATTCAAGAAACCTTCTCAGACTGCAGCGATTTAGCGTACTTACCATGGCATTACGGGCCAGACCTTGAACATAAGGCGCTGTCCATTTATTTCCGCACACTGATTCAGAACAAGCAGATGAATTATATGAAGGAAACCCTGCAGGACCTCGTCATGCACGAAATAGGGCCGGCAACGTCGATTTCTCCCCAAGATGTCATTCAGTTTTTCGAAAAAAATGGGGTGTCCGCTCAATCGGCACTTGTACTGGACACCTTCGATTCCGCCGTGCAGCACGTTTTGGAAGGGTATATCGTCATCTTCTTCGATCACTGGAACAAAGCTCTCGCCTACAACGCGGTAGGACTGGAGTCGCGTCAAGTCAGTGAACCAGTCACAGAACCAGTCGTGCAAGGACCTCATATGAGTACAGTTGAGGAGCTTGCTAAAAACATCGGCTTATTAAGGACACTTCTCAAATCTCCCCGGTTTAAATTTGAACAGTTCACGGCCGGAACAGAGAGTCAGAGAGATATCGCTTATGGCTACTTGGAAGGTGCAGTAGATTCCGAAATGCTGGCCGAATTCAAGCGGAAAATTTCTGTTATCGATAAAGAAGAAATACTAGAGACGTCTTATTTGGAGGATTGTATTAGCGGGTATCCTTACTCTCCGTTCCCCCTTGTCCGTTATACCGAACGGCCGGATACCGCAGTTGCCGCACTGCTGGAAGGAAAAATCATTGCAATGGTGAACGGCACGCCAACGATCCTTATATGTCCTGGTCTCTTTTTGGAGTTTTTTAGTTCAAGCGAAGACTATTACCATAAACCTATTTTTTCGTCACTCGTTCGTTTTTTAAGGGTATGGTCCTTTCTCATCTCTCTATTTCTTCCGAGCACCTATATCGCCTTATCGACCTTTCACTCCGAGTTGCTGCCGACGGTGCTGCTGCTGGCGATTCTCGATACGAGAGAAGGCATTCCATTCCCTGCTTTTATTGAGGCGTTAATTATGGAATTTTTCTTCGAAATGCTGCGTGAGGCCGGTATTCGGCTTCCACGTCCGATCGGCTCAGCCGTAAGTATAGTTGGAGCGCTTGTCATCGGACAGGCAGCGATCCAAGCCAAAATCGCATCACCCGGTATGATTATAGTAGTCGCCCTCACCGGCATAGCCTCCTTCTCGCTTCCTCAATACAATATGGCAACCGCCATCCGAGTATCAAGGTTTCCATTCATGATACTCGCAGCATCGTTCGGAGGACTTGGAATTATGTTCGGCTTCCTGCTGACCCTTCTGCATCTGACTTGCCTGAGCCCGCTAGGCCAGTCTTACATCGGCCCGGGAGCTCAACTTAATATGAAGCAGCTCAGGAACATCATTATTGCCGCTCCGCGAAAATTACTGCTGCATTCGCCGCGCAACCGGCATCTTCATCGAATGACTAGAGAAAGGAAATAAACGCTATGCGTATTCGACCTTCGATAATCTGCTTGCCCCTGCTTCTGTGTCTCCTTATGACGGGGTGCTGGGATAAAGGAGAATTAAGCGAATTCGGCTATGTTCAAGCTATCGCCATCGATAAGAACGATGAAGGAAAGATAAAGCTTACGACTCTCTTCTATACGCCTTCAAGCGGCGGAGAAATGTCTGGTTCTCAAGAAGGTTCAAAAGGATTTAGTATAAGCACAACCGCCGATACCGTCTTCGAGGCCGTTCGGGATATTCCGGTTCATCTAGGTCGTAAAGCGAAGTGGGATCATATTCGCGTCATTATTGTTGGTGAAGAAATCACGAAGGAGCAGAGCATCGGAGAAGTGCTTGAGTTTTTCTCGAGAGACCAGGAGCCTCGAGCTACTGTCTATGTACTCATGGCTTCAGGTAAAGCCAGTCCGTTCTTAAATATAAAACCGTATATCGAGAACACAATTGCTCAACAATTAAGAGAGATTCTAGAGACAACCGTTAAATACTCGGGAAAAACAAAAGAGCTTACCCTGCTTGACCTAGCCATTCAATTAAAAAGCGAAACCGGCATTACCGTTATCCCCCGCATCCTGAAGGATGCTTCCGGGAAGAGTCCTATGTTGGCCGGAGTTACTCTGCTGCAAGGCGGTAAGCTGAAGACAACCCTGTCGTCAAAGACGACTGAAAACCTGTTCATGCTTCGGAATGAATATGACGGAGGCATTATTGAATATCCTTGCTCTGATCAGACAGAGGGTAATAAGAAGGAAGCATTCGAGGTGATCAACATGAATACGAGACTGCGCACTTCGATCAACAACGAGGAGATAACCGTTCAAGTGATCACCAACATTGAAGGCTCGGTTGGCGAGCTGCGGTGTTCATCCTTAAGCAGCATAGAGGATGAAACGCAGCTCAAGAACATGATCGAGAAACAAATCGAACAAGATATGCAGCATACGATTACACTTTTGCAAAAAAAACGTATCGACGCGATTGATATAGGCAATCAAATTTACCGTAAAAACCATACCCTGTGGAAAAAGTGGAAGCCAACTTGGGGCGAGCGTTTCTCTACTATCAGCTTTGAGTTCAAAATCGAGGTTAAAGACTTGAATTCTGGATTGAATGCAGCCGCCCCTTTTGCCAAATAGAGAACATTCATCGGAGGTTGATAGCGCTTGGCTGGGAATATGGTCACGATGCTGCTTATATACACTGCCGTGCTTGCCTACGACCTTCCAGCATGGAGGAAAGCGAGTAGTCAGGACCGTCTCGTTTATGGTCTACTGCTAACATTCTCAGCCTATCTCTGCATCATCTACGTAGCCGATCTCGACTGGCCGAATATGGACCACCTCTTCCGTCTGTTGTTTGCGGAACCGGCCAAGCTCATTAATCAATTATTAAACCCTAAGTAAGGAGGAGCTTATGAATAATCAGGAGCGCATCAGCTCTTTCCAACTGTCCATGCTATTCTTGGCATATATAACAGGCTCAGCCGTCATTATCATTCCCTCACCGCTAGCGGTCGTAGCCGGTAACGGTGCCTGGATATCCGAGCTGCTCGCGCTGAGCAGCGGCATAATCGTCTTAGCCTGTATCCTCTATTTGCATCGGCATTTTCCCGGCCTTACCTATATCGAATACAGCAAGAAATTGTTCGGACAATGGCTGGGCTGGGCGATTGCGTTCCCTGCCCTCTTACTCCTTATCCTGCAGTTGAGCAACATCGTCATCGATATTCGAGGTTTTTTCAAAAGCACGATGATGAAAGAAACGCCTGCACCCATCTTTCATTTTATGTTTTTTTTCCTGGCTGCCTTAACCGCCCGCGCGGGCATTAAAGTGATGGCTAGAATGTTTGTCTTGCTGCTAGTCTCTATGTTCGGCTTCATCCTATTCGTATTAATACTGGTAGCTCCCCACTATCACCCTGAATATTTATTGCCGATCATGCCCGACGGCATTGGTCCTGTCCTTCAAGGGGCTTACATCGCTAACGGATTCCCTTATGCGGAAATCGGATTATTCGCCATGATTCTTCCTTATATCCGCAAAGAAGACAATGCCAAGTACGGGAAGCCCCTCTTTCTGGCGTTACTTATAAACGGCATTACCCTCATTGTCTCGGTCATAAGTTCGATCATGGTGACCGGTCCTCTGGCGGGCTATTACAAATATACATTGTATCAGCTTGCGCGATTGATCACTTTTCAAGAAGTTTTGGAACGGGTGGAATCTGTCATAGGATTCTCATTAATTGCCGGCTCCTATATGAAGGCGACCATATCCCTATATCTGTTAAATGCTGTGATATCTCAGTTATTCAACGTCAAGAGCAACCGGCTATTGTTCTTCCCCCTGTCTATCGTCTGCTTCCTGCTGTCAAATACATTGTATGCAACCGAACTTGAATTTGTAGAATTCGTTGACGTGATTTGGCCTCTTGCGATTAACGCCTTGTATATTCTGCCACTCTTTATGATGACCGCCATTGTGATGATCAAGCAAAGTCTAAAATAATGTCCTGACTCATAGCTTCTTCCTCGCTGCATATACATCTAGAAAGAAGAATGCGAGAAAGGATGCGAACGATGAGGATTTATATCGCTGACCATACCGACAATCTTCGATCGGTAGCGCTTAAGTACAGGGTTGGTATCGACGAACTTATCGCCCTCAATCCTCATATCACCAATCCAATAGCCAATATTGCGGGTTGCCAGATTAACCTTCCGTTTCTCGAAGCCGTGCCGCATACGCATAAGCCGCCGTCGAATGTTCCTCCATGCACTTTTCAGCTCATTAACCCAGAAGCCCGCGAACAGTGGATTCCTGTAACCTCACTCGACGATATGCAGCACAAAGAATACGATCTGCTTATTGTCGGCACCGGTGCCGGAGGGGGCGCCGTCCTGTCGCGATTAATGCAGCAATTGGCAACCAACGGGACACGGATTGGCATTATCGAAAGAGGCGGACTGTTAATTCCATCGCATGCTCAAAATATCGAAACGATGAATCCAAGAAGAGTTTTCGATTATTACGCTAGTACCGCTCATTTTATTGGCAATTATTTATCCGGCCAAACCTATGCCCTCGGTGGCAGAACCTTGTTCTGGACCACAACCTGCCCACGCATGTCTGACTCTGAAATTAAACATTGGCCCTTATCTCTCACCGAGATGGAATGGTATTACACCCAAGCCGAAAAGGCTCTGAGCGTCACTCAAAGCTTTACGAAAGGCTCTACCCTCAGTCAAGAGCTGCTCAATCGTCTGCAGCGGAACGGTTATCCGGACGCCACTGATGAACCGCTCGCCGTTAATCTGGAACCGCCCAATACATTCGGTGTGATGAACTCAAACCCGTTTTTTAGCTCTATTCACTTCTTGGCGAAGGCTCTGAACCGGCCTTATGACTTGGCTATCCACGCACGAGCCATCAAAGTGTTGACGGAACAGAACAGGTGTGTCGGCGTCGAGGTTATGTCAGCGAATAAACAGAAATACGTTTTACACGCAAAAAACATCGTTTTATCGGCCAGCACATTCGGAAGTGCGCAAATCTTGCTCAACTCGGACATTTCCGGAAGAGCCATCGGTCATTATATGACCAACCACTCTAGGGTAATTGGCTTTGGCCATGTCAACCGTAATGAATTCCCGGAAGTGCTCGGCCCACTTCGTTTATTGATACCAGGGCAGGTTGACCGGTCTTATCAAATTCAAATCATCGGACCAGGCGATTATCCGTGGGTGCAGTATGCCCAGCAGCCTCTGCAGAATAATTGGAGCATTTTTCTAGGTGGTCTCGGCCAAGTTGAATCTCGCTACGACAATTACGTCTCGCTTGATCCGGACAACCGGGATGAAGACGGAGTTCCGAAGCTTAACATACACTTTGCGTATAGCGAGCGGGACGAGGAGGTCTTCCGGCAAATGGATGAAGGCATCAAGAGAGCAGCATCCGCGATGAACATCTCCTTGGGCTCAGACATCGGCCCCGCCGTTTGCCGCCTGCCAATCGGCTCAGACATTCATGAAATGGGAACCTGTAGAATGGGTGATGATCCCTTAACCTCAGCAACGAATCGATTCGGACAAATTCATGGCGTCAATGGGCTTTACGTAGCCGATAATAGCGTCATTCCAACGAGCGGCACCGCCAATCCGACATTGACGACCGTTGCTCTCGCCTTTCGTACGGCGGATGAAATTGCAAGGCAATTGAATAAGAGCAGCTAAGGGAGGGATAGCATTGAAATTTATTAAATGCGGGGCCAGTCTTAGAGAGCTCACGACAATCCCTCCAGGATTGCAGCTTTATACGCTCCGCAATGAACTGGAGAAAGATTATTTCGGCACACTCCGCACAGTGGCAGCTATGGGCTACAAGCTGGTAGAGTTGTTCGATTGGGGACATAGCGGTATCCCAGCGGAACGAATGAAAGCGGAGTTGGACCGTCTTGGTTTACGAAGTGTGTCGACTCACGTATATCCTCTAACCATGGCAAATCTGCAGAGCCAGCTCGACTATGCCCAGACCATTGGCATTCCATATATCGTAACCTACTTAGAACAGGAGAGTTACGCCGATGAGAAATCCCTTAAAGCGTCTATCGCTTCGCTGCGAAAGCTCGGTTCTGTAATCAAGCGCCGCGGCATGCAGCTACTGTACCATCCCCACGCGGAAGAATTTGAAATGCGGAATGGAAGCCGAATCATCGATCGTTTGCTTGCGGGTGTCGGTACTGACATCATGCAGCTTGAACTGGATATGTACTGGGTGAAGAAAGCGGGGCTAGATCCTTATTCTACCTTGCTCGCTTATAAGGGCTTATCCCCTCTTATTCACGTCAAGGACATGGATGAGAGCGGGAATTTCACGGAGGTCGGGCAAGGTGTAATTGATTGGGCTCCTATCTTCAGCAGCTTCAACGAAGCTGGAGTTATCTATTATTTCGTCGAGCAGGATGAAAGCCCGCATCCGCTCCAAAGCATCCAAACCAGCCTCAGTTACTTGAACTTGAGGTTGGTTGGATAGGCACTTAAGCACGAATGAAAGCAGAGGAAATATCCAGACTCGTCGCCCAGAAGGGATAAGGATAATGCCTAGAAAAGCCAGGACTCTCTCGCTAGAGATTCCTGGCTTTTATTATAATGGATTTCAATAAAATGCCTCACGTAGAACTACACCATCAACCCTTCGATCCGCTTATTCATATCGCCTCGCAGCAGTCCGCCATGATAGCATACGACAGCTTCAATCTCATAAGGCTTGAATTTCTCCAACGATTGAATAGCTTGCTCCATGTTAACCGTTGAATAAGGAGATGAGCCTAGCAATTCTCCGTTATGGATTACCAATGCATCCCCTGCTATTAGTGTCTTGCTCGCCTGGTGGTATAGACTGATATGGCCCGGCGTATGACCTGGCGTATGGATTACCGTTAGACCGCCGCCTATAGGGAGTGTCTCTCCGTCCGCTAGGAGCCGCGTCACATTCGGCTTAGATGAATGAAGGAAAATATTCTCAAACTGAATGCGCACCTCATTGGGCAGGGTGTCGAGCTCTGCACTTAATCTGTCAGGGGGGAATTTCAGAAGCGGAGCTTTCCCGTCGATCGTATCCCTGTCGTCTTCATGGGCATATACTTCGAACGATGCCTCATCCCTCATGAACTCCGGCAAGCTGCCGATGTGATCGATGTCCTGGTGTGTCAGAATGATCGCCTGAAGAGGGTCTACTGCAATGCCGGCTTGCTCGGCGTAGTTGTCATGAATGATGGCAGGATGAATCGTCATCGAACGGCCGCCAAGCTTCATCTCCAGATCCAACATAAATAACCCTTCTGCAATACGCATATTTGCTGCCGAGCCAGCACTAGGCCGAACATCGGCACACCTCCCTTTAATTGAGAATAAAACTTATGAGTTCAATATAAAACCATTTAGTTTTATTGTCAACAGCAGAACGTTGACCTCGCTCGCGACTCATGTCAATATAAGGTGGGGTGGTAGTTAAATATGATGGATTTGAAAAAAGCCAAAATTCTTGAATCAGCCATAGATTTGTTCCGCAAGAAGGGCTACAGCGCTGCTTCCATGCAGGACATCGCGGAAGCGTGCGGCGTCGCCAAACTAAGCATTTATAAATTTTTCCCGTCCAAAGAAGAATTGTTCACAGCTGCTTTCGTAGCCAGCCATCAGACGCTGCTGGAGCAAGCTGCCGAGCTCGATCGTACTGGAATGCCGCTTGGCTTGTCACCCAAGGAGAAGCTTAGTCGTCAAATCGAGTTCTATCTGTACTATATTCTAGAAAATAATTTGTTCATGATTGACTTCCTCGAGCTTCCTATTACACAGAACGAGGCATTCATAGAAGCCCAGAAAAAAATGAAGAGCGCCCTGCTGACTTGGCGCAAGGAGATGCTGCTAGAAGCTTTCAGCGAGCAGCTCGAGCCGTACGTATGGGACGCCGTTATCATCTTCCAAGGCATACTCCACGAATATATGAACGGCGTCTTAGATAAGGTAATTTCCACGCCTATCGCGGAACTAGCCGACTTCATTGTCGAGCGAATGGAAGCCATCGTTCAGGATTTCATTCGCTCGACGCCTCAATTGATTATCGGCGAATGGATCGTCCATTCCGGTCCGACACACCGAGCAGACGAAGCGGCTAGGAAAGGAACCGTCCAAGACTTCCTAGCAGCAATGGAGGAGCGTATTCAGACGCTGCCATTACCGTTAGCCTCACGTACGGAATTGAAGGATGTCGTTGAACTGCTTCGTGAGGAAGTGCTGTCCGAGAACCCGAATCTCACGCTGCTGCGAGTACTGAAGGCACATCTCGAGGCTGTTCCCGAGCTGCGCTCGTATTTGCGCCAGCTCAAGCTGCTGCTAACGTAGATATCAGAGTGCAGCCTCCCAAGCTACTCCTTCCCCATAGGAGGTAGACATTCTCTATTACAAAAAGAGCTCCATCCCACTTAAGGGATGGAGCTCTTTTCGTAACATTATCTGGATTATAAAGCTTCATATACGCCAATAAATCACACAAAAAAACCAGCACCTGAAGTCATCCTCCAGCATGCTCTGTATGACCAATTAGATAAGTTCAAGCTCAATCACCGTGTCCATCTCATCGGGCAGCTCCGCACCCTTCAAGGTAATGAATGCCCCGCCTTCAACATCGGAATATTCCTCGGCCATCCATGGCGCCTCAATCTTCAGCTCCGTACCGTCACGCAGCAGTCTAGCCTTCTTAATCTTCCCTTTCAAGCCTTGGAAATAGATAGGCCCAATCCCTCTGTCATAGACGTGAGCATACAGCTTATTGCCCTTCTGCGTGTATCGTCCCCACTCTGGCTTCGGTAGCGGCGAATGGCCGCAGCCATATATACTGTCTCCATTCAATCGTATCCACTCGCCAAGCTCACTCATAACTTCAAGAGACTCCCGTGTCATTTCACCCTTGGCATCAGGTCCGACATTAAGCAGCAGGTTCCCGTTCTTGCTGACGCATTCGACTAAGGAGCGAATGACCTGCTTAGCTGACTTATAGTTCTTGTCATCGGAGCAATAGCCCCAGTTATCATTGAGCGTAATGCACGCCTCCCAAGGAATCGAGCGCCCATTCACATCCGTAATGCCGCCAGGCGGGATGATCTGCTCAGGCGAGAAGAAATCGCCGGCATACTCTTCCGGCTCTGCTGCCCGAATATTGCCGCCCAGGCGATTATCAATAATAATATTCGGCTGTATCGAGCGAATCATCCGGACAAGCTCCGTCGCTTTCCATTTCTCGCCCGTCATATTGTCGTAAGAGAAATCGAACCACATGATATCAATTGGGCCGTAATTCGTCAGCAGCTCCTTCACTTGTCCGTGCATATACGTTAAGTAACGGTCGAAGTCAATCGGTTTGCCTTTGGCTGCTTCATTATCCCGGTCAGGATGAGCCTTATCCCCATAACCCGGATAATCCTCATGATCCCAGTCGATAATGGAATAGTATAAGCCGACTGCGATCCCTTCTGCCCGGAAGGCATCCACATATTCACGGACAAGATCGCGGCCTGCCGGCGTATTGGTCGCTTTGAAGTCAGTCAGCTTACTGTCGAACAGGCAGAATCCATCATGATGCTTCGTCGTAAGTACAGCATACTTCTGTCCGGCAGCCTTCGCCGCTTTCGCCCATGCCTTGGGATCATAACGAGAGGCGTCGAATTCATTGAAATACGTCATATAGTGTTCTTTGCTCATCCGTTCGTTGCCACGAATCCACTCGCCTCTAGCGGGAATCGAATACAGGCCCCAATGAATGAACATGCCTAATCTGTCCTGCAAAAACCAACGCGCCCTATCTTCTCTTGCTCCCATGCCTGCAATCCTCCATTAGATCATCTAGACCATCATTCCATATTTCTTATCAAAAGTATGGAACAGAGCCGCGGCTCCAATAAGCCCGACATCATCCTTAAGACCAGCCGGTACAATGTCGAACATCCCTCTGTAAGGTGCCATAACAAGCTCATCCGTCTTTTTCCTCAGCGCGGGGAATAGCAAATCCCCCGCTTTGCTCACGCCTCCGCCGATAACGATACGATCTGGATTGAACGTATGAACGGTATTGGCAAGTCCGAGCGCCATATAATGAATCGTCTGGTCAATCACCTGAACGGCTAACGGATCGTTTAACTTCATCGCTTCAAATACATGCTGGGATGTCATCATATCCCCATTCGCATGCGCCAGCTCCGTAATGAGTGAGGAACGGTTCTCCATGAGCTGTATCGCCGTATCACGGATTGCCGTGCCTGATGCGAATACCTCCCAGCAGCCATTTCTTCCGCAGCTGCATAACGGACCGTCCGGATCGATAATATTGTGGCCCAGCTCACCGGCGAAGGAGTGTGTGCCTAACAGCAGCTTGCCGTCCATCACAATTCCCGCTCCAATGCCCGTACTGAATGTTACATAGACCATGTTCTCGGCACCTCTGCCAGCACCTTGTACATACTCGCCCCAAGCCGCAGCATTAGCGTCATTAACGACCTGTACCTCAACGCTGAGAGCTGCTTCCATCCAGCGCTTCAGAGGAACGTTGTGCCACTGCGGCAGATTAGTGCCATTAATTACAATGCCCTCCCGGCTATTAACGGCTCCCGGAGAAGCTAATCCGACACCCGTCAGCTGCCGCCCTTCCGACACAGAGCGAATCATTCCGATCATTCGCTGAACCACTTCATCGGCTGTGTGAGCGTTAGCCGTCTCCATCTGCTCCCGATTGAGCAGTGTGCCATTCGAGTCAAACAGCGCCGCAGCAATCTTCGTTCCACCCAAGTCGATTCCTACTACATAACTTTCAAGCTCATGCATTGCCATTCACCTTTTCATTTCTAGTATCACTCGCTGTAATGAAGGCTGTCCGCCAATGCCTGCAAGACTACCGGGTCAATGGGAGACAGCGAGTCATTGCCGTAACGTACCGCTGATCCAAAATGGACCTCTTCAACCCCGGTCTGTTCAATAAACGTCTTGATGCCTTGCGGCTTCAGTCCGCTGCCAGCCAATATGCTTACACCTCCGTCATGCGCCTCCATAACTAAGCGGCGCATGGCCGGAGCAGCCTCCAGCGCCGGACCTGGTCCAGCAGAGGTAAGTACTCGTGTAATCTGCGGATAATTCGCTAACGTCCGCAAACCCGCAAGCTGATCCTCCAGCTCGTCGAAGGCGCGGTGGAACGTCACTTGCATACCGTATGTTAACGGCAGCAGTGTCTGCAGCGCCTCCTCGTCGATACGTCCATCCGATGTTAGTGCACCTAGAACAACTCCCGCCGCACCGGCTGCTGCAATTGCCTTTATCTCCGCAGCCATGGTCAGGATATCATGATCAGAATACACGAATGACCGGCTGTGAGGACGAACCATGACGAAGACCGGGATGCTAACTGCTTGTACAACCTGCTGAACTAATCCAATACCCGGCGTTAATCCGCCTTCCGTGATGGCGGTTATCAACTCCAGACGATTCGCTCCATGAAGTTCTGCCGTTAACGCATCCTCCATACAAGTTGCGATCACTTCCAGAATCATAACGAAGCCCCTTTCATCGCATAATCAGCAAGCAGCCGCGCGCCATAGCCTGTCGCACCAGCCTCCGAATAGCTCACAGCCTGCTTGTACTGCACCGTACCAGCCATATCAATATGAATCCATTTCATAGATTCAGCTACGAACCGACGGATAAAGAGAGCTGCCGTAATGGCGCCCGCATAAGGCGAATTGCTGACATTGCGCAGATCCGCGTAATGACTCTTAAGATCAGCTTCATATTCATCCATGAGCGGCATCGGCCACAGCCGTTCCCTGTTGCGTTCACCGATATCAACGAGCCTTCGTGTCATGTCCGCATCACCCCAAATACCAGCAATGCCAAGACCAAGTGCAGCCCCGACATTCCCTGTCAACGTCGCAATATCGATTGCCTCTGCTGCGCCGATATTCGCGGCATGAATTAAGGCATCTGCAAGAATGAGCCGCCCTTCCCCATCGGTATTCGCTACCTGAACCGTTAATCCATTCGGGTAGCGGATAACAGACGAAGGCAGCGTCGCCTCCGCAGAAGGGACATTGTCAACGATCGGAATCAATGCCGTTACATTCACATTGGCTTTCTGGCGCAGCAAGATATCCATTGCCCCGATAACAGCTGCCGCGCCACCCATATCCATACGAGCTTCACTTATATCACTGGCCGTCTTCACGTTCATGCCGCCCATATCGAACGTAACGCCCTTGCCAACCAGCGCCAGCATCGGCAATTGAGGATTTCCTTCATAGCGGATTTCGACAAGCGCTGGCTCATGCTTGCCCCCTGCTCCTACTGCCAGCAGCCCGTTCATCTGACGATCAACAAGCTCCTGTCCCCGGTATATGTGAAGCTTCACAGCTGGGTCTATTAACGCTCTAATCTCAGCATCTCTTCATCGAACAGATGACATGCCACCTCATGTCCTGGTTCAACCTCTCGGAACACTGGTGCATGCTGCTTGCAAATCTCCATACATAACATGAAATCTCAGAGATATTTTCACGCTGACACAATAGCCACTCGTATTGCAACAAAAAATACACCGTCCAAGGCTATTGCCTAAATGACGATGTATCTTTATTTATCCTCGTATGAGCTGCATTTTACTTCTTAATCGGAATGTAGATGTCCATCTCCAACCATTCGTTGCGGTCTTGCCAGCATCGCTCGTCATAATATTCGAATTCGGCAGCACCCGCATGCTCATAGCCCGAGTGAGGGAACCATTCGGTGAATATGGCGGTCCAAGTGCTCTGGATCGAATCAGTGAACTGCTCCGGCTTCGCCTTCGGTGTTGTAAATACGGCGTAGGTCTGCTCCGGATAATGGCGCAATATTGCTCCCTCCGGTACTTCGGCACCCTCTCTCGCTTCCACTCCAATGATGTAGCTGAACTCGCCCGTGTCCATGTCGAATTCTCCACAGATGCCGTACTCCGCATTGGAGACAGCCTGTCCGTACAAGCGCTTGCCCATTTGCTCTTGCATATAACGCTGCCAGAAGGCTGGGATGTCCCGATTGTTCTGACCATCTACGTTTCTTGTACGAATCGAGTAACCAATCACATCGAAGCCGCTTTTTGTAATGATTTGATAATCCATACGAATCCCTCCTAAATAGGGGTTAAATCTACGCCCAAGCACATTCACCTTGGCATAAGCGGGCGGATCGAATCCCCTTTTCCGATACTCACTCGGTGTCATTCCATACATCCTGCGAAAGGCGCGAATGAAAGCTTCAGGTGTGCCGAAGCCGCAATTCAGAGCGATATCAAGCAGCTTCTCATTCGTGTTGGCCACTTGCAAGGCTGCCTGAACCAGTCTGCGTTTACGAACGTACTCCATGACAGGCACTCCCACTATGGATTGGAACACGCGATGAAAATGAAAGTCGGAGAAGTTCGACAGCTTCGCGAGCGTAGAGAACTTCAAATCCTCTCCGAGCCTGTTCTCAATCTCATCTACTACCCGTTGAATGATACTCTCGTAAGTCGGCATCCTGCATCCCCTTCCTGTTCCATTCTAACCTGATGTCGACCTACGTTCTTGATCTTTTTTGCTATCTATAGCGATAACCCTTATTTCACCCGAAACGTTCTCGGCGCATACTTCTTCACAAGAACAAGGGCAGCAGCCAGATAGACTAGCGTCGCAGCAGCAACAATGATCGTGAATGAAGCCGCCGGCCCTCTCACAACAATGCTAATGCCGGATGCCGATGACACAACCATACTCACGACAAAATACAGCGGATTCTTCATATTCATCTCCGTAGAATACGGTTGGAGAATATAATACATGAACAAATGATGCACGGTGAAAAAGATAGCCAGCGAGAGGATACAGATCCACAGCATAAGCAGCTCTCTATTCAGCCACTCCCCTCCCGCCGTAGCTGTGACGGCTGTCAGTGACGCCCCAAGTGCGGCGGCAATCAGCAGGTTCAAGCTCATCACTTTACCAAGTCGAATCAGAAAATGATTATAGGCTGCGCTGCGATAGAAGCTGTACCTCATCAGACTAAGATCGCAGTTATAGAACATGGCTTTGCATACATTCTCACCGATGGACATGAAGTACATAGTCAGAACCAAGAAAGGGAAGATCATCTCCAAGCTCCACTTCGGTTCTTGCTGCAGTACCCGGAATAGAATCATAAGAATTACCCCTACCACTCCGACAGCGCCGATGATGGCTAATCGCTTGTTAACAGGGCTGCTGATCAGGCTGCGATGTCTGAGGAAGAAAAGCGCATTCAGATAAGCATGGCCTTCCTTGGTCTTCAGCTTATCCTTCTGCTTCTGCTGCAGGTTCAAGTCGTGATCGCTGTCCTTCGACTTCACGCTATTCTTCTGAGCATCCACCATCATACGACCTATATCCAGCAGAGGATCGTCTCTTTTGCTTGCCGCATCCACGGCTCCTCTGTAATCGGAATAACGGACTAACCGAATGGCTGCGAACAATCCTCCCGCTATAATTACAATACAGACAAGCGGGTTCATCAAAATTAATTCCGTGGACAGCACCTTACCCAGCAGGAGCGGCAAGTAAGCAGCGGCATATCCAAGGAGTATAACGCTCCATACGAGAGCGTTATGTTTAATCAGTATAAGACCGGTTTTCTCAAACAGCTTAAGATGCGCATACTCCGCTGCAATTCGCCACAGCGTGAGCAATAACGATAGCAGAACCGCTTCTACAATAGAGGCCCCCAGAAGTGTGCCGAACCACAGCATCGCAGGCAGCATACACACCACAAAGGTCACATACCGATAGCCGAGCGAGGCCCGCATATATCTCGTTGGAGACAATCTCATCAGCTTAACTGCAATGTATTTCTCTCGCTTGGGTTCGAGCACAGTCGAACTGCTGACCGCTGCTACCACAAAGCTGATCATGGTGAATATATGTACAAACTGCCTTAGTTGATGCTCCTGAGACAGCTCCTCTCCTAATCCAATGACAGGGAGGTAGATCAGTATTCCCACATAAATAATCCGGAGCAGGAAGCCCCATAGCTGAGTGAGCAGCAGGGCTATGACCGATATGGCTTTTTTGAGCTCCATATTAGCATAGAAGCTGTCCTTCACCAGCTTACCGATTAGAGGCAGCCTCTGGATGTAATACACAAGCAGGTTTGCCGTAATGGATGTCCGGATAGCAAGCAGCGTACTAAGCGTTCTCATCATGAGATTCATCCTTTAGCAGGTTAATAACGGATTGCTCGAATTCCGCGCTATGCAGAAGCTCTGACGGTACGGCAGACAATTTTCCTTTATGCAATACAACAAGCTCATCACACAGATCGGAGGCTAATTGCAGAATATGCGTGGAGAAGATTAGAATATGATCCCTCTTCATTTCCTTCAGCATATTCTTCATCTCCAGTGCAACAATGACATCGAAGGAGGTTAGCGGCTCATCGAGCAAAATAATCGGCGGCTTCGTTATGAGAAATAGCAGCATCTGCAGCTTATTCTTCATTCCGTGCGAGTAGCCTTTGATCAGCCGGTGGCGATCCTCCGCTGTCATGCTCATCATGTCAAAATATTCATCAATCGTCTTCTCCATCTGAAGCTTGCCCCGATTAATATCCATAAAAAACTTCACAAACTCATAGCCCGTTAGAAACTCAGGCAGAATCGGCAGCGAATACACATATCCAACATCCTGCTCGGTAAGCTTCCGTGTATGGCCATCCCCCTCTAGCAGCACCTGTCCGCTATCCATGCTCTTCTCTCCGCTCAAGCAGTCGAACAGCGTTGTCTTGCCTGCTCCGTTACGGCCTAGCAGACCATATATCTTCCCTTTCTCAAAGGTGAAGCCTGCTCCTTGAAGCACCTGCTTATCCGCGAATTGCTTGACGATATCCTCTAAGATTAGACGCAATTGCTGCCCCTCCATTCGTTTCAACCTATTATTGTCCCCCTATTATACGAGTTAGGAAACAAGAGGTCTCGATATTCTACTCATGAAAATTAACTTTATTGTTGAAATAAGATATATAAACCATGATATAGGAGATTGGGACGGCGCATCAAGACAGAACTAAAAACGCCGCCCATAGCTCTTGTGGCGACGTTTGTAACGCTTATTGTTTAACTCGATCATTTGCCTAACGATTGCTTGCTTACCCCTGCTCTTGTAACTCTTCCTTGATTACCGGCATGCCGGCTTCAACCAACCTCTTATTGCGAATGAAGAAAATCGACAGAAGGACCATTAACAATCCCGTTCCAACTAGAAGCCATTCAATCGCAAACACATCTGAAAGCGGACCGAATATGAGCATCCCGATTGGCATCATGGAAGTCGATATCATACCGAATACACCGAATATCCGTCCCAAATAGTTCGGGTCTACCTTCTCTTGAAGCATGACAGTCGTCGGTGTATTAAAGACGGGCACAGCAACGCCGAATACAGCCATTACAGCCAGGTAGATCCAGAATATCGGAACAACACCCAGAACTAATGTACACACACCCATAATCAAGCTTGCAATGGTCATCGTATATACTTTGTTGCGGAAGCCGCCCCATGAGGCGATAAGAGCTCCGCCTGCCATCATCCCGATAGAGAAAGCAATTTCAATAGCGGTCAGCCGCCAATAATCGTCTCCGAAGCTGCGTGTCACTTGCAGCGGTGTTAGGAATGCAGCCGGCGCCATCAATACGAAGAAAAAGGCGAAAAAGATAAAAAAGGTTTTGAGAAAGCTGTGGGTTTTGATGTAGCTTAGACCCTGTTTGAAATCATCCAAATAGCTGGTCGTTTGCTGATCTGCCGCTTTTTGATGCAAAGGTATTCTCAAAAAGATCAGCAATGTAGAGATCGCTATCGCAGCTGTAACAACATCGATGAAGAAAATGATCTCGATGGTTGCCATGGTGAGCAGCATCGCACTTACGATAGGTGCAACAAACATCATGAGCGCTTGCAGACTTCCGTTAATTCCATTTATCTTCGTCAGCTTATCCTCTGGTACGATCTGGGGCAATATGGCCCCAACTGCAGGCGTTTGAATGCCCGCACCGAGCGCGCGAACAGCAGCAATAGCGAACAATAACCAAATCTCGTCATAGCCGAGCAGAAATGTAATGGCGAGCAACAGTGTAACAAGGGCAATCATAGCGTCTGCTATTATAATCAAATATTTTCGATTGAAACGATCCGCCCATACACCTGCAAATGGAGATAGCAGAAAGGTAGGAATGAATCCGCAAACGATAAACAACGTCATCATCATACCCGATTGTGTAGTGAGCGTTATGTACCACATAATCGCGTATTGAACTAATGAGGAGCCAAACAACGAGAGCGTTTGACTACTTAGGAAGATAATAATATCTCGCTTCCAATGTTTTTTATTCTGATCTTCAATTGATTTCATTATCTTTATCTTACTCCTTTCCTCCCTTATATTCCTATCATTGATAGTCGACTTCATTATATTAAATAATTTCCAATCTCGATATATCTAATCCCAGAGGCCGTATAAGTTATTAACGGAAAAAGCACCCCCGAAGGGGTGCGCGCAGCTGTCTATGTGTATATCAGCCTCACCAAGTTCTAAGTTTGCAGTGCAGGACTCACCTTCTATGAAATTCTGAAATTCTATGATAACAAAGTCTTATCTATTATCCGCTTAATCTCGTTCACGATCAGATGAGGCTCGGTATACATGACCATATGTCCGGAATGCGGTGCTTCGACCAATCGTCCATACGCTAGTGACCGCCGTCTGCCGATGAGCTTCGTGAAGGGCAGGCCGAAACTTCCGTTCCATCCGAGAAATTAGAGTTCCAGAAATAACGGATATCTCTATATCCTCCAGCTTCAGTGGACGGTCACGAAGCGCCTTTAAGTCCTCAAGAAAAGGAGCTCCCTCGGCTACCATCGTTCTAGCTGCCTGAAGAGTAAAATCCTCTCGGTGATGATCCTTATAGACATCCGCAGGCAGGCTCTTGCCAGGCTTGCTTCCCATTAGCCGATACAGACCAGCTCTTGCAAGGAACGGAAAGAGCTTATTCATTCTCGCATAATGCTTCACAGCCGATTCCTCGAAATACAGCTCGCAATGCTCATCCGTCTGATCGACCAGAACAAGCCCGCGTATGCGTGCGGGATTCATCGTTGCAGCCACCGTGCGAATGATCGGTCCGCCCCAGCTATGCCCAACGAGGATAAACGGACCCGTGCCTAGCCGGCTCAACAAGAGTGTCAGATCATCTGCCATTCTCGCAAGCGTCCTAGGCTCAAGGTTCGGCTCGCTCCTTCCGATACCCGCTCGGTCGTAGACAACGGCGCGCGTATGTTCGGCGACAAGCGGCTGAACAAGCCCCCAAGCAGAGCGGGACGAGCCCATGCCCGATTCGAATACGACGGGTAGTTCACCTGCGCCTTTCTCCATAAAATGCAGCTTGCGCCCATCTGTGGTCTGAATATAATGGCTGTCTCCAAGCGTATGAGATCTCGTGTCCGACATTGTCGTTTTTCCACTCATCAACTGAGAATAGTTATCAGTAATATTGTGAACGAAGGGAGGTGCATGGACGAGTACCGCTGCTAATGATGCACCAATCTATTTCCCCTTACAAATCTGGCTTCCAAACCATTAGAATCATGGACGCAACTGGCGTTAGAGTCGCCAATATCCCATATACATTCCAAGTGTTAGAAGCACGACTGAATTCCTTCGTCATGGCATTTTGCTCATAGGAAAGCTTGCCTTGTCTAATCATTTTGTTTTGTAATGGCAGCAGCGCGAATATCCATATTACCCCGGATAAAATAAACAGCCCATAGGAAAGCCCAAGCCAATTCCATGCGAACACCGTATAGCCCGCTTTGGCGGCAAGAAAATGTCCTGTTAACAGAATCATTACAATAGATGGCAGCGTGAAAATATAATCCAAAATCATGATATTTTTCGCCGTTTGAAGCTTCAGTGACAAGTCCTTGCTGTAATCAGCTCGAAGCTTCCAGAACGTCACCGTAAATGCATTTCCCAATAAAAAAATAACCCCCAGCACGTGGAAAAATAATAACATGCTCACCTGTCATACCTCCTAAATTTTAATTAACAGTGTTCATTAAATATCAAAAAAATTATGACCGTAAGGTCATATAAAGCATTACTTTGGTCTGAGCAACAAGGTTTGCCGTACGTTCCGGCGTAAACATCGGAATTTGGATAGCAAGCGCTACAACACCATGCAAAGCAGCCCACAGCATATCACTGTACACATAGGTATCGCCCGGTTTGATGGCATCATTATTTTGCGCATACTCCACCGAGTCGAACAATACTTGAAAAGCTTCCATGCGAGGCGCTTCTTCCCCTTGCTTCGCTTGAATTAAATAGTCTACCCGCCACATGAACATCAATTGATAATAGATCGGATAAGTAAGCCCGAATTGAACATAGGCTTCGCCTATTCGGTTTAATCGCTCCCACGGGTCTGTAGCGCTGCCCGCCGCCTCAGCCAATTCCATTCGAAAACGAGTAAAAGCATCGTCGACGACACTAAACAGCAAGTGATCCTTATCGTGATAATAAAGATACAATGTTGCCGGGGAATAGCCTAGCCTCTGTGCCAGTTTACGCATAGAAAAAGCGCTATAGCCTTGATCGATAAACAGTTCGCTTGCTGTTTTCAAGATGAGCTCCCTCAGCTGCTCCTTCTGTTCACCCCTTCTTCGGCGTCCAAATTGTCTAGAAGATTGGTTAGTTGGATTCGTTGGTTGTGTCATTGCGCCTCCATTTAATGAACGGTGTTTATTTAAAATTTAACACAAATCCCTTCCATATTCAAGAAGTATTTGGAAGTGTTTCTCAGGAAAGCTTTCTCTGCTGGATATGGCTCAGTGTATCGTATTTAAGCACAAAGTACGATTCGAGCATAACATTCATAACATATATATACGTAAAGCCACCCCGAACAATGGAGTGGCTTCTTTCCTGTAATTTATTTAATCATCTGAAATACTTGCTCGACATCCTTATCTCCGCGGCCGGACAGGTTGACGATCAGGATCTGATCCTGATCCATCGTCGGCGCCAGCTTCTTGGCATAAGCAACCGCGTGCGCGCTCTCCAAGGCGGGGATAATCCCCTCCGTGCGGGACAGTTCCTGGAACGCTTCCAGCACTTCCTCATTGGTAACGGTCGCATATTCGGCACGCCCTGTCACCTTCAAATGGCTATGCTCCGGCCCGATGCCTGGATAATCGAGTCCAGCGGCAATCGAATAAGTCTTCCTCGGCTGACCTTCCTCATCCAGCAGCACTAAGCACTTGAAGCCGTGAATGATGCCAGGAACGCCTTCGGTTAAGGTTGGCGCTTGATCGGGTTCGACGCCGATCAAGCGGACGCTCGGCTCATCGATATAGTGAGCAAATGCGCCAATCGCATTGCTGCCTCCGCCCGCGCATGCCACCACCGCATCCGGCAAATGGCCTTCCTTCTCCAGAATCTGTTGCTTCGACTCTTCGCTGATAACCGCCTGAAAGTGCTTGACCATCGTCGGGAACGGATGCGGTCCAACCGCAGAGCCGAGCAAATAAAATGTATTTTTATAATTGCGAACAAGATCACCCAGCGCTTCATCCACCGCGTCCTTCAATCGTCCCTGTCCCTTATCGACCGGTACGACAGTAGCGCCGAGCAGCTCTATCCGGAACACGTTGAGCGCCTGACGGCGCATATCTTCGGCTCCCATGTAGATGACGCATTCCATGTTAAACATGGCGCAGGCCGTTGCCGTAGCGACTCCATGCTGCCCGGCGCCGGTTTCGGCAATAATCCGCTTAGCGCCCATCCGCTTGGCGAGCAGAATCTGGCCGATAGCGTTGTTGATTTTATGCGCCCCGGTATGATTCAGATCCTCGCGCTTCAAGTAAATTTTGGGTCCTCCCCATGCTTTGGACAGCCGCTCCGCATACGTCAGCGGGCTCTTGCGGCCAACATATTCACGCAGGTAATAACTAAGCTCTTCCTGGAAGTCCGGATCGTCCTTGAACTTATAAAATTGTTCGCTCAAATAGCTAAGCACTTCCTGCAATTCCGGTGGGACGAAGCTGCCTCCGAATTGTCCGAAGTACCCCTCTTGCTGCAATTGTTGGTCCATAAGTAAGCACCTCCATTTATAAGGATGGTAATCTCTCAACGCTATATTAACATAATAGAATTCTCTATGATGCCCCTACTGGAAAAATAAAAGCGAATAGCGGAACAACGATTTCCTCACCCTCCCCACATAACCTTGTTGAGTGAATTGGCACGTTATCATAATCCCAAAATCTCATCTCGTCAAGAGATAATGTGCAATTAAGCGACATAGCAGGGATCCCCCCTTATTCTTTATATATAAGAATGAATTTACGAGTAGGAAGAGCGATATCGCTTTTTCCAATTCATTCGATTTCACGTAAAATTTGCTTCAGGTTACTGGAGATTATGAATAATACATACAAAGGACAGAGCCCAATGAATTCAAGGTCAATACGAAAGACAGAAAAGGAGGAGCTGCATGAACAGCGTGGTCAAAATCAGGTTTATGCTCTTTTACGGTGAAGCGCCTGAGTCAAAATGTTACGGGTACATGGAGTTGGATCGGGATGGCACTATGATCGCGCTCTTCAATATGTATGGTGAGGAAATAGACATGTATGGCGGACATGAATTTGTCAGGGTACGGACGCTTGGCAAATTCAATAACGAAGACCGCGATAATTTTTATTCCTTGCTAGAAAGTGATGGTGTGGGATAGTCTACACGACAGGCTGGGGATTCGGTCTAAAGGCACTACGAAAGGACGGAGCGCAATGAATATTCGGGAGGTAGAAGATGAACACACGGGTTCACGAAGCAAGTGGAATAATCATGAATCGAATAACGATTAGCCGACTTTTTTTTTGCACGGAAAGGTTGATGAAGTGCGAATTGTTTTTTTGCAAAGCAGGCTTTACATTATGTGCAAAGCGGGCTATACTAAAAATGCAAAGTAAACATTGCAAGGATGTGGTCACTTGAAAACACGAATTCCTGAACTACGCAAGCAGCACAAGCTTTCTCAGGAAGAATTGGGGTTAGCCGTCGGCGTCACCCGGCAGACCATCACTTCACTTGAGGTGGGGAAGTACACAGCGTCACTTGTGCTTGCCTACAAAATCGCCAAATATTTCGGACTGACGATTGAGGATGTATTTGATTTTAGCGAAACGGAGGAATTGTAATGAATACGTATAAAGAAAAGATGCGAACCCGCGCGAACCTGGTTTCACTTGCTGCAACAGCTGTTGCGTTAATTTACGTGGTGCTGATGCTCTACCGTGAACATCTGCCCGTTCTTCCCAGCTTTATCAACGGCTTTCATACCGGAGTTTTTATCGGCCTTGAGGTAATCGCAGCGTGTTATTTGGGCAAATATATGAGAGTCAGAAATAACGAGACTGCGATAAAAAAGATGTACATTGCGGAAAACGATGAGCGAACCGGACTAATTATCCGCAATGCAAGCACGCTCGGTATGAGCGTTATCTTCATCGGGCTTGCCATCGCCGCGGTCGTCTCCGGCTTCTTTAGCTCCACTGTCTTCTTTACTATAATGGGTAGCCTGTTGTTTGTTATGTTTGTGTTCTATGCCCTGTGGGTCTATTATGCCAAAAAGCTTTGAAACCGGCGGGCCGCTACGGCCCGCTTTTTGCATCAATTACATATTGAATAGCGAAAAAAATACGACACCAAGTACCGATTTTCGGTAGGTGTCGTGTTTTTCGTTCCCATAGTTTTATTAATTCGGCTGACTCCGGGCCTTCATCGCAATAGTTTACAGGACTCGACTGGCGGGTTCCACATGCTCTCGATAGCTGACGGGTTCTGTTCCATCGGGATTTCTTCGAGCTCGTTCGCATAGGTCAAGATGTCCACCCTGGCGAAAAAAGCGTCATCTAGGGAATCAGCCGCATATTCGCTCCAAGCTTGCCTCAATTCTACAATGGAGTGACCGTGAGTAAGAAGATGTCCAAGCTGCATATCGCCGCTCTCCATTTGTGACGGTCTGACGAAATGATGGAATACATCAAGCACAGAAGCAGGAGTCAGCTGAAGCCTTGTTGCCGTTATAGGGATGCTGTCGGGTTGGATAATGCTATTATTACCGTTTATGGTTACAAAGCCAGGTCCAGAAGCTTTGAAGCCCTGCACTAATTTCTTCATCGCGTTGAATAATTCGGCGGTTGCAGGAACATCTGAATGACTGAGTAGATTCAAAATATAATAAGAGTAAATAACATCGTGACCAATCGCATTACAAGTATTGCTGTTCTGAACAAGCAGCTCTATAACGCCTGCACTGAAGCCTTCGTATTCCTTTTCTTCCTGAAAAAGCTGCTCATTAGCGTGTTCTTCCACTATTTTGTCGAGATGCACACGAATGGAGACTTCCAATTGTCCAGGTATCAGGTTTTCTTCCAACAGCTAAATTAAAGCTAGAACCGCGCATGCCGAGTGGCCATCCCATATGTTAGACCGTGACGATTCTATCATTTTTTGACACGCCCATCTTCTATAAAATCCAATGTCCATCATCTAATTCTCTCCTTCCAGAGTATACGTCAGTGCCATGGTTTCAGTATTGAAAATTTCAATGCTAGCTCATACAAGGCTTTCCCTTTTGCTACCGCAGCACAGCGAGCGTACAAAAACCGTACGCAGATACATAATCCTCCGCTTCATCGTAACAAAACTCCCCGATATGCTTTGCATGCTCTCTCGTATCCATAAGTTGTATCGGTCTCGCAGGGCGCAACTTTTGGGATTTTTCTTCAATTATTGACGATTACTAGTCCAATAGTGTACTATCACATTAATACAATAAATTAGGTGATTATTGGATGTCGTGGAATTACATGATCTAGAGAGACTTGGGACAATAAAGTGTGTGAACGATCAAATTTATATTGTATTGAACAAGGAGGAGTTGACCATGAATTCAGTCAGCACAGAAGAAATGAACAAGGTCTCGTTGGTTCGTCTATATTTGCTGAGAGGGCTGTATCTTTTTGTCTTCGTGGGGCTTGCTTTAGTACAATGGCCGGAAGTCATTGATAAGATACTCCATCCAGGAAAGTCCTGGGATCTCATGGACGGAGTAGTCGCCTGTATGCTAACTTCCTTTTCGGTATTATGCCTACTGGGGCTGCGTTATCCGTTGCAGATAATCCCTGTGCTTTTGTGGGAATTGGTGTGGAAGACGCTTTGGCTGCTCATCTTTGCGCTGCCTCTCTGGACAGCCGGTCAAATGGACGACACAACCATGGAGACGGTCATTTCCTGCTTGCTAGTCGTAATTTTCCCTTTCATCATTCCTTGGCGCTATGTATTTGTCAACTACGTGAAGAAGCAAGGAGCCCGGTGGCGTTGAGGAACTCTGAAACGATTCACTATACTTTCATTTGAGGGGTACGACAACTATTCTGACACAGGGGGGCCAGTGTTTCTCCATCCACTCCTGCCGCTCCCTTGTTTGCCCGTACTCGTCTCCAAGCTTCGAGTAGAGTGTCCATCCGGTAGATCTTGTCGTACAGCGCGTGAAATTTACGTTTCTTGTTCGCCTTGGCGGCATGACCTAGCTTTTCTTGGAGTTGTTGAACTTTTTCCTTTGGTATTGTTAGCCCTTTGGCATTCACTCACTCGCACCTCCTCCAAAAGCTTGAACAAAGCAGGGCTCCTTCCCTCCCGCAGGTTATGTTGTCCTGCAGCTCGGCTTCCTCTTTTCCCTCTTGCGAGGCCTTTTTGACGACGCGGCAGGATTCACTTCATGTTACGGCCTGGCAGGTTGCTTGCCCTGTCTCCGACAGGTACTTTTGTCGATACGCTTCTACGCACAGATTTCGCCATACGCAGGTATCCTAGCTACGAAGGTGGCTTGGCCCCTCCTTCGGTTGGACTTTCACCAACTAGACGATGCGTGCCTCTGGGCACGCCGGAACGCAAAAGGCGCTACAACGCCATTGTACACGGATAACCAGGTTGATCCTCGCAAGCTAGTCTTGCGCACTTAAGCTTCATCCACATTAGCGCAACAGGCCGGCTGCCTGTCATGTATAGACAAGCCTTGCCTTGATGTACTTAGATTTCAAGCGGACATCAAACTCATTCAAACCGTTTGTCCCTTTCATTCGTTACCTCTTATTGAAAGCTATTTTATCAATTGGGAGGCTAACGTATGACCGTAAAAAAATACGGAGTTTTAATCTTTGTAGCAATATTAATCACAGGGCTTCTGTCGTCTATTGTCAGGGTATCGGCTGATGAGAAGAATATTCCGATAGCGTCTGATGCAGATACAGCCGCAGAACTCGGGTTGCTTATCGGCGATGGCAGCGGCGTCACCGAGGCCTATTTATCCAAGAAAACAACGCGCATGCAAGCCGCGATCATTTCATTGCGCCTTAACGGACATTTGAAGGAGGCATTGTCCTTCACCGGAACCGCCAATTTTTCCGATGCGGACAACGCGGGCAAAGCCAATCAGCCTGTACTCGCTTATTTGAAAAGCCATCCTGAATATGGCTGGTCCGGAAACCGCGACGGCTCCTTCAAACCGGCCGAGGCAGTCAGCTCACAGCAGCTTTACAAGGTACTCCTCGAAAATATCGGTTTCCGTTCAGGAACGGATTTTGCCTATGCGATAACAGAATCGTTTGCTGCAACGAAAGGTTTAAGCCAAATCGCAGCCATCTCTACCTTGACGAATGCTCATCTCGCAACCGCACTCGTTGAGACGTTGACGGCAAACACGCCGAACGGGCAGACGTTTTTCGCCAATCTGCAATCGAACAGCGTGATCGCGTCGACTGCTTCGCTTCCGCAAGGTGAACGGATCCATTTGCGCAGTGACGATGCGGTTGGAACGTACCTCGCCGATAAGAACGGCATGACCTTGTACTATTTTACGAAGGATGCGGAAGATTTGAACGCCTGCCAGGAACAATGTTTGACCAACTGGCCGATTTATGCTTCTGAACAGCTGCAAATACCCGCTCTCTTGAACAAAGCGGATTTCTCGGTGCTGACGCGTACGGACGGCTCCAAGCAATGGACCTACAAAGGCTACCCGCTATATTATTTCATTCAAGACAAAGCACCAGGAGATATCAAGGGACAAAATGTCGGCAATGTCTGGTTCGTGATCGATCCGGCCACCTTCAAAGGAACGACAGAAGCGAATGTCAAAACGTATAACGTAGACATTAAGGAGTTTTCATTCGGCACGGAGCCGTTGACGGTCGAAGCAGGTTCCCAGATCGTCTTTACTAATTACGATGATATGAAGCATAATGCGGTTGCAGTGGACGGAAGCTTTGCAACCCCTCTTCTCGCCAAAGGGGAATCCTCTACCATTACGCTGGATAAAGTCGGAACGTACAACTACTACTGCGAACCGCACAAAAGCTTTATGACCGGCAAAATTATAGTGAAGTGAGGCAGATCGAATGATACATAAACGGCAACGAGGATTACATCTACTGTTCATGATTTTATGCGTAATGGTCATCTCCGCATGCGGCTCGAAGGAAACTGCCGCTCCAGTACAGCAAAGTCCTTCGCAAGCTATGGAAACACCTCAGGAATCAGCGCAAACGGCGGACGCCGCTGTCGTGAATAACGCGGAACAGCCGAGCGCGGAGCCAGCTCCTACCTCGGAGACGACAGACAAGTCTGCTAACGATGGTACACCCGATCAAGCGCATGCGGCGGACGCCCATGCTGCCGATAAGAGCGTCAGCAAGGAGACGAATAGTACGACATCCAGCAAGACAGACAGCGCGAAAGCGGACAGCTCTTCCACCGACAAGAGCGGCAGCAAGAAAACGGACAGTACGCCTTCCAGCACAATGAAGCCTGCGCAACAAGAGGTTCAAGCGACAGCAGCACCTAAAAAAACAACGACAGACGAATCTTCCAGTCAAGTGCATGTCGTGGAAATTAAGAGTTTCGCTTTCTCGCCAAGCAAGCTTGAGATCAAAGCGGGTGACAGCGTGAAATTCATCAATAAGGACGAGGTTCGGCACAGCGCAACCGCCAATGACGAATCCTTCGACACCGGGCTGTTTGGTCTGGATGAAGAACAAATCGTTACCTTCTCCGAAGAAGGAGAATTCGCTTATTACTGCTCGCCCCACCCGGCGATGCAAGGCACCATCATCGTCTCAGCCAAATAAATCGAATCTTTTATTGGGGATAACCGTTCACGGCTATCCCTTTTATTGATAATATAGAGTTATCTTATACCTGTCCTGGAGGTCACCTTTGTATGCGGGATCTTTCCGACCATCATCTTATGCTGCTTGTCAAAAACAAGCAAAGCGAGGCGCTCTCTATTTTATACGACCGGTACGCGTCTCTCGTATATTCCTTTGCCTGGAAAGCGTTGAAGGAGGAACAAGCGGCCAGAGATATCGTGCAATCAGTGTTCATGCGCTTATGGACAACCGAGTCCTCGTATAATCCGGATCAAGGCCGGTTTGCAAGCTGGCTGCTAACGATCACCCGCAATATAACGACCGACTGGCTGCGCAAGAAACGGCGAGAAACGGCGTATATTTCGGTCGACGCGGACCGGTTGGAACACATTCCTGATGAATCCACGGCATCCCCGGAAGACAGCGCCTTGAGCAATTCGCTGAAGGAACAAATTCGCAGCGCGTACCGCCATTTATCCAAACAGCAAATTATTTTGCTGGAGCATTTCTATTGGCAAGGATACAGTCTAAGCGAACTGTCCTCGCTCTATAATCAACCGATCGGCACGGTCAAAAACCGTCTGCATCAAACCTTAAAAATATTGCGCAGGCATCTTCTGACGGAAGGAGAAGGATTATGAGGCAACAAAACGGACAGCCTTCACTATGCGACCATTGCTTGAATTATATTTCCAGTATGTGCACAGATGAAGAAAGACTCGCTTTCGAGCGTCATCTTCCCGGCTGTGCTGACTGTCAGAGCGAAATCGATGAACTGCGCATCGTATGGGAGGCGCTTCCTTCTGACATGGAAAGAATCGAACCGCCGTCGGACCTGAAGAAACAAGTAATGGATGCCGTGATGGATGGAGATACGAAACCCTATGACATTCAGCCAGCAAGGAAAATGAATATCGGGAGGCGGAAAGCCGGAGCCATCGTTGCAGCTGCGCTTGTTTTTTTCATCGCTGGCTCGGCTTGGAATTACCAGCTTTATCGCGAACGGACGGCTTCCCCCGTCATTCCGCTGGAACAAGCTTTATCCGTTTCCGCAGCCCAGATTGAACAGCTCGTCCAATTGAAGCCTCAAGCGAAAGGTCTCTCAGATTCTTACGCGGTCGCTTGTATTGTCGATAACGGTTATACGAAACAATTTGTCGTCTATGTGTTCGGTGCAGAAGCGATCCAGGGCGAATCGGTCTATCAAGTATGGCTGAACGATGAAGATAAATGGCAAAGCGCAGGAACATTCCGCGTCAACGACAAGGGAATCGGCGTATTGGCCATGCCGATCTCCGCAGACAGCCTTGCGTTTAATTCCATCTCAATCACGCTGGAACCCGACGAACGAGGAGATTATCCGCGCGGTGCGGAAATGTATAATTCCGTATAACAAGATACTTTCTTGTATCAAGCGTAAACGGCTGACGCCGTCCTCTGGCGGCAAAAGCTCGTTTCGCGGTGAAATATAGAGAAAGTACGACAAAATGATATACTTTCCTATATTTTTAAAAACGGGGCTGTTCCTCAAAACCGCTAATCGGTTTGAGGAACAGCCCCGTTTCAATTTTTTAGCCCTGGCGATCCGGATGGTGGATTATCCTTCCATTAAAAATGGGGAAACCTGCATAAACCCAGACGGAATGATACATACTAGCTCCAAATAAAACCAGTAAAGCGGAATCAGGGTGATATTCAATGAGTACGGATAAATCGGGAGTTTCATCTCAGGGAAGCGAAACATCGTACTCAGGTGAAACGACTCGGAAATCAAGTGATAAACCGAAGCAGCCGATCTCGGATCAACTGGATGATAATCTCCATCAGCTTGAACAGATATTTGCAAGAAGTGATGATATTATATTCAGGCATTGGACCTACGGTCCCGAAATGCAGTATAGGGCTTGTTCCATCTATTATGAAACGCTCATGCAGGGCGAGGTTGTGAATTATATGAAGGCTTCCCTTCAGGATCTCGTCACGCATGAAGTCGGTCCCGGTACGATGATCTTGCCTCAGGATGTTATCACGTTCTTTGAGCATAGCGGGGTTTCCGAGAAAAAAGCGGATGTTCTTGATGACTTAAATCAAGCGGTGGAACAAGTTACATCCGGTAATATCGTCATTTTTTTTAATCAGTGGAACAAGGCATTAGTTTATAAATCGATGAAGGTTGAGTCGCGGCAGATCTCGGAACCGTCCAATGAATCGGTTGTACAGGGTCCTCGGGAGAGCACCGTCGAAAACTTAAAAAAAAATATTGGTCTTCTCCGCATGCGTCTAAACACCCCGAAATTCAAGGTAGAATCGCTCACTGCGGGTGGAGAAACCAAAACTCAGGTCGTTTACGGATATGTTGATGGCGCTGTAGACCCGGAACTGCTGAAGGAATTCGAAAATAGAGTAAAACAAATCAGTCAGGTAGAAATATTAGAGACCTCCTATATCGAACAATTAATCGAGGATTCCACCTGGTCACCTTTTCCCCAGCATCGTTATACGGAACGTCCGGATGTGGCGGTTGCCGCCATGTTGGACGGTAAGATCGCGGTTCTCGTGCAGGGTACTGGAAGCATTTTGTTATGTCCGGGCCTGTTTACTGAATTTTTCCAATCGAGCGAGGATTATTACCAGAGAACGGTATACTCGAGCATGATCCGATGGCTACGAATCATTGCGTTTTTATTAGCTTTGACGCTGCCCAGCATCTATATTGCTTTAACGACTTTCCATCCCGAGCTGGTTCCTACGGTTCTGCTGCTTGCGATCATCGATACGCGGGAAGGAATACCGCTGCCGGCTTTCTTTGAAGCACTTGTTATGGAGTTTTTCTTCGAGCTGCTGCGGGAAGCGGGTGTTCGGCTGCCGAAGCCGATCGGCTCGGCTGTCAGCATTGTTGGAGCGCTCGTCGTTGGTGAAGCGGCAATCAGCGCAGGCATTGCTTCACCGATCATGGTTGTCATCGTCGCGTTGACGGGCATCGCATCGTTTGCGATTCCCCAATACAGCATCGCTATTGCTTTACGGGTATTAAGGTTCCCGCTCATGGTTTCTGCATCGATGATGGGAGGCTTCGGGATCATGATTGTCTTTCTGCTCATTTTGCTTCATCTTTGCAAGCTTCGCACGCTTGGACAACCTTATCTGGCACCGCTAGCTCCGCTTCGGATTGGACAACTCCGGGACGTAATCTTCAGGGTTCCTTTGAAAACGTTGCTTCGATCACCACGCAAGCATATACCTAAGGCAGAGAAGTAACTGTTGACAAATATAAACCCGGAAAGAATGATAGATGATGAAAAAATGCATGGTTTTTGTTTTCCTGTCGGCTATTCTTCTGATGCTTCCAGGCTGCTGGAACAAACATGAACTGGATGAATTCGGATTTGTGATGGCAATCGCGGTGGATCAAGGGAAGGATGGGGAACTCGAATTGACAACACAAATGTACCGTCCGACTGCTGGACAAAAAGGCGGAGGCGGGGGCGGAGGATCGCCGAGCCAAACTGCGAACCTGCTGATCAAGACGGCGGATGAATCCCTATTCGAAGCGATCCGCGACATCCCCATTCATTTGGGAAGAAAAGCCAATTGGAGTCATATGCGCATTATAGTAATTGGAGAGAAGCTGGCAAGGGCAACCGACGTCGGCAAGCTGATCGACTTTTTTTACCGGGATCATGAGCCGAGGCACACGATATCCATCATGATTGCGAAAGGGCGAGCGGATAAAATATTGGAAATGCAGCCGGCCATTGAGCAAACGATAGGCCAGCAGCTTCTGTTGACCAAGCAGGTTGCATATAAAAAAGCCGCGAAATCGATGGATACCACTCTGCTCAAATTGGCGTTGATGATGAACAGCCCGCAGGGTGATACGGCTATTACTTACGTTTATGAAGACAAAAGAGCAAAAGATATGTTGAATGCGGCCGGTCTCGCCCTTCTCAAGAAAGGGAAAATGAAGAGCATCCTGCCTTCCAAAAAAGTGGAAGGTCTGGTCATACTGCGAAATGAGTTTGAATCCGGAATTATCGAAATCCCTTGTCCGGGCAAAAAGCTCGAGACGGAGTCGCTTGAAGTTCTTAACTTAAGCACGAAACTGAAGCCAAAGCTGATGAAGGATAAGGTAAGCGTACAGGTCAGGACCGAGGTGGAGGGGGCAGTCGGGGAATTGAAGTGTACGAACATCAAAACAAGAAAAGATGAAGCTGAATTCACTCGAAAAATGGAAGAGCAGATAAAGAAACAAATGTTAGAGACAATTCGTGTACTTCAAAAGAATAAAATGGATGTTATTGAGATTGGAAATAAAATCGCCAGCTCAAATCCTAAGAAATGGGAAGAAATGAAAGAAACCTGGGATGACCAATTTGCGGTAATCCCGTTTGATATTCAAATCAAATTAAAGCTCATGACAACCGGGACGGTAATCGGTAAACCGGCTGTATCGGGAAAAAGTCAATAAATAGCGAATCCTTTGTTCACGCAGCGGGTTTGCATCGTCATAAGTTTCAGGAGGGATCGATGTGATAGAACGCATAATTGTCCTGTTGCTTGTGTACGGATCGATTCTTCTGTACGACAGGTCTCATTTGAAAAGCGTATCGAATAAAAAGGAGAAGGCTGTATATGTCATCCTTATGCTCGCCTCGCTGTACTTCGCTATCGACTACTTCTTAATGTTGAAAGTGAATTTCCCCGGGCTGTACGAGCTGGTTGATATCCTATTGACCGACACAACCCGGTTAATCGATAAATGGTTGACTGTGCCCCAAAAATGATTTTGCAGCTACGGAGGCGATCAGCGTGAACAAACAGGAAGCGATTAGTCCCAGGCAAATGGGTGTGCTTTTTTTCACCTTCATGACCGGCTCTTCCATCATTAACATCCCTTCCCCGCTAATCGGCAAAGCGGAAAGCGGCGCATGGCTGTCGCTCCTAATCTCGGGCGGAGTCGGTATGCTGCTGCTCGGCTGTATGCTCTTTTTGCACCAACGGTATCCGGATTTGAGCTATGTGGAATACAGCCGCAAGCTGATTGGAGCATGGCCGACCCTAATCATTTCCGTACTTCCTCTGTCTTTTATGCTGCACATGCTTACGGCAATCGTTCTGGATATCGGCTTGTTTATGCGAAGCTCAATGCTCAGAGAAACGCCAATATTTGCTTTCACTTCTTTGATCTATATGGTAGCGGCCTTAAGCGTGCGTGCCGGGCTAGAGGTCATGGCCAGAATGTTTACGATAATCATGGTGCTGGTCGTTTTTTTTATCTCAGCCGTTTTGCTGCTGGCAGTGGAAAATTATAACCCAGGATTTCTTAATCCAGTTATGCCTCGCGGAATTAAACCGGTACTGAACGGCGCTTTGTTCTCGTTTGGCTTCCCTTATGCCGAAGTCTTTCTGTTCGCAATGCTTCTTCCTTTCGTTCGCAAACGTTTAAACGGTGAACTAAACCGTACCATGATCATATCGTTGATCTTTAATGTTGTCACTTTGTGCATTTCCACCATCTGCACAATTATGCTTTTTGGACCGCTCGCCGGGGTGAAAAAATATTCATTGTATGAGCTTGCCCGTACGGTCAATGTTCAGGAAATCATTACAAGGATAGAGTCGGTTATTGGCATGTCGCTTATCGCTGGTTCCTATATGAAAACAACGATTACGCTGTATGTGCTGAGCCTGTATGTGACCCACCTGTTTAAGCTGAAGGATTATCGAACGATTGTAATGCCGATTGCTCTCCTTGCTTTTCTGAATACGCTTGTCGGCTTTAGCTCAGACATGCAGTGGTTGGAAATCGTTTCGATCGTACAACCGCTATGGGATGGAATTGCGTTTGCACTTCCGCTGCTATTGATTACAGTCATCGCATTGTTTCGAAATCCGTCTGGATGATCCTGCCGATCCAACGTAGAAAGACAGTTAACAGGTGAAACAACGGCCAACTTCATCCCTAAAATTCAGGTGCATTTTCCTTGAGCAAAACTGATTGGAACGTCGTTAGCCAAATGACGGCTGGAATCAGGCGTATTGCCAGGGATCCGCCCGAGATGCAGCCCCCGAATAACCACTTCATCGATACTCCGATCCGGGAATTATGGCGAATAGACAAGCCTTGGAAGATAATATTGCGCCCTTTCTTCTGTAGGCTAATCACCTCCAACCGGTTCCGGGCATAGTGTAAAAGGTAATCGGCATTCGCCTATTTCGGCAGACTTATCCCCAAGGGGGACGGAAAATGGAAAAGAATTTCGGAAGCTACACAAAATGCGAGGAAATCCCAATAACTCACCCTCCACAGTATCAGCCGCAGCAGCCAGGCATCGAATCTATCATGATTCCAAGACCGATATCCGAGAAAGCCTCCTATAAAGGGTCAGGCAAACTGCTGGGCAAAGCGGCCATTATTACCGGCGGCGACAGCGGTATCGGAAGAGCGATAGCTTATAAACGATGCGCGGCTTCGGACGAATCGATACAGTCATCAACAATGCGGCTGTCCAATTTTATCAGCCAAGTATCGAATACATTACCCGCGAGCAGTTGGAGTTGACGTTCCGAACGAATATATTTTCCATGTTTTATCTGGTCATAGCGGCTCTCCCCTACTTAAAACCCGGCAGTACAATCATTAATACGAGTTCCGAAACCGCTACTGAAGGATTTCGCGATCTGATCGATTATTCTGCCACCAAAGGCGCAATCAGCACTTTTACCCGATCGTTGTCGCTGTCGCTCACCGCACGCGGAATCCGCGTCAATGCCGTTGCTCCCGGGGCAACCTGGACGCCGCTTATTCCGGCATCGTTGCGGCCGGAATACTATAGGTCCTCCGGCTACAACTCGCTCCTGAAACGTAGCGCACAGCCCGCGGAAATGGCGCCGGCTTATGTCTATCTGGCCTCTGACGATTCCTCCTATGTCGTCGGCCAGGTCCTCCATATCAATGGGGGCTCGAGTTTCGGTTATTAGCTTTATTCGGGTGTTACGGAGTATCTGGGAAGGAAGAACCTTATGAATAACAAAGCTTATATCCGAAAGAAAGCTTTAATTATTCAAGGCGGTTACGTGCCTCATCATCCTCGCCAAGTGGCCGAGGTGCTTGCGGCTTTGCTGGTACGGGAAAACTTCGTGGTTGAATTATCGGATACGCTCGATATATTGGATGACCGGGAAAAGCTAATGCGGATGGACCTGATCGTCCCCGTATGGACGATCGGATCGCTCTCACCTACACAGCTGCGCAATCTCTTGGATGCCGTGAGCGGCGGAACCGGTCTTGCCGGAATGCACGGCGGCATGGTGGACGCTTTTCGCTGCGAGATAGAGTATATGCTGATGGTCGGTGGTCAATTTGTCGCTCATCCCGGAGGGGCCGGCATTACGTATGAGGTTCGCATTTGCAACCGGGATAATCCGATCACGGCGGGTATCGGCAATTTTGTCGTCACAACCGAGCAGTATTATATGCTTGTCGATCCGGCCAACGTCATTCTGGCGGCCACCAGCTTCCCGCGCGTGCACTTTCCGGAAGTTTGGAGACCGACTTCCATGCCGGTTGTATGGATCAAGCAATACGGGAGAGGCCGGGTGTTCTTCAATGCTTTGGGACACTCTCTCGATATCGTCACCAGGCCCGAAGTGCTGATAATGATGCAGCGGGGAATGGCTTGGGCGGCACGTTGACCGGGCCCTTTCCTGAGCAGTAAGAAAGGATGTGATCTCTTGAGAATTTGTATTGCGAGCGACGGACATACTTTGCGTGCTATCGCAGATCTGTACCAGATGCCGCTTGAAGGGCTGACAGGGCTCAACCCGCACATAGCGGAGCCTGATCGGAACATTGGCGGCAGCGTGGTAAACCTTCCTCCGCTGCACAGGGACAATAGGGAAAGGTTTTATATCCCCCCCGATTGCCCGCCACCTCCAGTAACCAGCTATCTCGACCAATGGATTCCGCTTACGCCGCTTGAAGACATGGAACGCAACGACTATGACGTCCTGATCGTCGGAACCGGCGCGGGAGGCAGCGCCGTGCTCTGGCGACTATGCGAGCAGCTTCGCGCCAAAGGCAAGCGGATCGGCATCGTGGATGCAGGCGGCCTTCTGCTGCCGACGCATGCCCAGAACCTTCCGACAATCAATGTGAAGCGTTATGTGCAGTTTTTAACAAATCCCAAAATATCGATCCCGATTGGCAAGCGAATCCCGGACTACCCTGCTGCGACGCTGCTTCATGCACTTGGTGGAAGAACCCTGTTCTGGTCTGGCGTCTCTCCGCGCATGCACCCTTCGGTCATTTCGCAATGGCCGGTTTCGTTACAGGAGATGAACTATTACTATAACGTTGCTGAAGAAATTATGAAGATTTCCAGGGCATATACGGAAGGCTCTGCGCTGACGCAGCAGCTTGTCCAACGTCTTCGGGAAGGCGGATACACCGAAGCTTCGGGCTTTCCGCTTGCTGCGGACACGGCCCCGACCCGTTACGGGCGCGTACAATCCAATGTTTTTTTCAGCGCCATGAATTTTTTCGGCTACTCCTTGAATCTTAGACCGTTCGATCTGGCCGTCAATGCGTACGCAGTCAAAGTACTGTCTAACAACGGAAAGGTTGCAGGAGTAGAAGTGAAATGCCCTAACCAGAGATCGTATATTCTCCAGGCAAAAAACGTCGTAATTTCGGCAGGCGCGCTGGAAACGCCTCAACTTCTGCTTCATTCCGGCATTCAAGGCGGCGCGGTCGGGCACTACTTAACCAACCATTCTTTTCTTATGGGGCACGGGCTGATGAACAGAGGGAACTTCCCCGAGTTGATGGGTACGCTCGGCATATTGATTCCGCAGACGGAAGGGCAGCCTTTTCAAATTCAGCTTTACGGACCCGGCGAATATTTCTGGTACAGCTACGAGGACCAGCCACTGCGCAAAGATGTAGGTGTCCGATTCGAAGGCTTCGGCATCGTGGAATCGCGGTATGAGAATCGGGTTTATCTGGACCCGAACCAACTGAACGAATACGGCGTTCCGGAAATTCAGATTGACTTCTCTTACAGCGATAGAGACCAGGAAATTATAGAGGTGACGGCGCGGGCAATCGAGCGGGTATCCGATATCATTCAAGCGCCGCTGCTAACGGAGAATGGCAGTTCGGACTTATGCCTGATGCCCCCGGGACAAGACTATCATGTATCCGGAACTTGCCGAATGAGCGAGAACCCCGCCTTGGGCGTTTCGAACCCTTATGGCGAAGTGTTCGGCATGTCCGGCTTGTTCGTGGCCGACAATAGCGTTCTCCCCCCTATCGGCGCGTCCAATCCGACGCTTACAACAGTGGCGCTGGCCATACGTACCGCAGACTATTTGGCGTCGCGGCTGTGATGGGCGACTCAAGTTAAATGCTATTTTCTTGTGTTCTTTGTTTTGACTTCATGCTTATTAATAGCTAACACAAACAAAGACCGGAAATCCTTCATTATAGGAATTCCCGGTCTTTGTTTGTACAGTGAATCGGAATACATACGAGCTTGTGCTCGATTTGAAGACTCATGACAACGTGTTCAGCGGCTGAGTGTTGATAAGATCTCCCAATCGACATCGCTGAAGGAGCCGGTAGCATAACGCTTACCAAAAATACCTTCCAATACGATGTACGCAGCACATCCTTGGCTCTTTCTTTCAGCTCTTTATGTTCCTACATCGCTCAATCTCTCCCTCCATACTTTAGTAATCGCTCCTCAATGCTTAATTTGGGACAGGTTCCACAATACGCCTCCGACTTGCCATGAGCAGTCAGCTTGTAAGCAAGACAGCAATGCTTCCGCAGTAGAAACGGAGCTTGCTCGAGGGAAACATGCTGGAAGCAGCGAAACTTAAGTGCTAGCCGGTTGCCGGCTTTCGGCGCAAAGATCGTATCCCGGTCCAATCGGATTAGCCGTAATCTGTCATCCGTCTGCCAAATAAGCGGTTCACCTTCTACACGGGCGTACATGGTTTGCAAATTGTGCGAGATTAGCGACCACATTACCTGAACATTTGCTCCCGTATGAGCCGCCACCGATTGAAAAACGGGCTCCAGATGCTGCTGCAAATCAGCCGAATAAGCAGCTACGTTAGCCTTACGTTCGTTCATATGCGCTGTTGGGAGTATAACGGGAGTCATTATCTCTGTCTCGTATTCCATCGCAGCAGCCGTGGTCATACGAAATCTTACAGCGTCCGGAGAGGAAGACAACCGGAGGTCGAATAAGCTAAGGGCACCGAGCAGCCCCATACAAAACACGGAATACCGTTTCGCGAACAACGTCCCTACAACAGCGGACTCAGGTTCTCCCAACTGGTAAGCCTGCAATCCAAGAATAGCTTCACGCGCCTTCGTGTCCAACAACTCCGAGACGGAGAACGGATAGGGCGATTCTGCCTCCCCTCGCAGCGTTGTACGGCTATGGTTCTTCAGAAATGCAATAGCCGCTTGCACTTGCGCAAGCGGCGGCTCACCATTCCCATTCATTCCCTTGCTATTCAAGCCAACTCATCAGATCGTCGATGATTTGCCCTCTTCCAATAACGCCCCAGCCTTTAAATAGCCAGAAGGAATCCGTTTCGAACACCTGCTCCTTCTGCACAGCGGGAACCGGCTTCCAAAGCGAGCTCTCTTCGATCGTCTTCAAATTGTCGAGCCCATTCGGATCGACCTCCAACACGAGGTAGTTCGCATCCAACTGAGGAATGACTTCCAACGATATATCCTCCCGTTGACTTTCCGGGGTAATCGCAGCAGGCACAAATCCAAGATCGTGATACAGTAACGAGTTCATTGGATGGCCGGTTTGGGCATAAATCTGAACCGTTTTGTCTCTTACCCGCAGGTAAGCAAGCCGCTTATCTTCGAGGGCATCAATCTTTAGCTTCGCTTGCGCGGTCTTCGCTTCAAGCTCAGCGATCTTCTGCTTAGCTGCATCTTCCTTGCCGTACAGCTCCGCGATCTTCAACAAATCTTTCGTCCAATACGTCGTATCGTCCTCGTATTCCAGCCACTCCGTGCCAAGTACAATGGTAGGCGCAATCTTCTCAAGCTGAGTATACACCTCATCGGCCGTCCTGCTCTCGATGACGATGACATCCGGGTCCAGCTCGGTAATGGCTTCGAGATTAGGGCTATCCGCAGACCCAACGAGATGAACGCCTTCCAATTGATCCGCCAAATAAGTCGGGTAATCTCCACCATAGCGCAGCTCTACGTTAACGGCATACGGCTTCTCGCCAATCGTCAGAAGATGGTCGATATAGGCGGCCGACAGTACAACTGCGCGTTCAATATTGACAGGAACGGTCGATTCGCCTCTCAGATGCGTGATCGTCCGTGTCGCCGGTTCGCTTTGGACGACGTTTTCTCCACCGTTAGTATTGCCCTCTGTGTTCACGTCATTGCCTTCGGTACCACTATTGCTCCCGCAAGCAGCCAATAGGATCATGACGAACAACATGCCGATTACGACTGCGATTTTGTTCCTCTGCATCTGTCTATTCCCCTCCGAAATATAATAATAATCATTCTCATTGATTAATATTAATAAGTCCCGTTGGGATTAACAATGGATTCATTCACTCTTTTTACGTGGACAAATTCACCATCCTACAAGCCAAGCTGAGCAGCGATGCGACTCATTGCCCCCAGTCTGCCGGAAGATCCCAATGTCTTAAACATCAGATCGCCCGCGTCATGAACCCGATTGCTCCGAACCGCGTCAAGGGAAGCCCATTGCTCGGATTCTACCAGTTCCTTCAGTCGCACCTTGGCCTCATCTGTTGGATCAACCATTAGAAATAAATGATCCGCGTTATACAGAGACACCTCTTCTAATGATATGTCCGCAGCCCATTTACCCTCCATATTGGGCGAAGGAACCGATAATCCTAAATCGTCATAAAGCAAGCTTCCCGTCTGATTCCTACTGCCGTACACCCGATAATATCCGGAAGTAACGCGTATAAAGTAAGCATTCTGCTTACCCCATCGCTTGCGGATAGCCCTGCTCAACTCTTCTTTGCGTTCCTTGTAGCGTTCAATCCATTCCGCGGCTTGCTGTTCCTTTCCCAATAAGGCCGCCATTTGCTCCAGTACCTTGCCGCCGTTATCGAAATGTGACAGTGTAGCTGTAGGCGCAATAAGGCTGATCGTCTCATCCTTCTCCAATCGGTCGCTTGTCAATAACAGATCCGGCTTCGTTCTCATCAGCTTGTCATAGTTAGGCGCGAAGCTGCTCAGCCTCATTGTGCCCTGACCGTGCTCCGCTTCTGGTTCGACGGAAGTGGTGGATACCCGTTCCGCATAAGACAAAAAGGTTACCGGCTGGAGCCCCAATGTGATCAAATGCTCATCAAGACCATAATACAATGCGCCGATTCGATGGTATTTGTTCTTAAAATATAAGGTAGGGGCAACGCCTTGCGATTTTTTGAAGGCTCTGCTGAAATAATGCTCGTCCCGAAAGCCGACCTGCTCGGCAACCTTCTTCATTTTCTGTTGGGAGATTAATAGTTGCTTCGCTTTGGCCATCCTTAGCTCCAGCAAATATTCCGTAGGCGTCCTTTGCAACTGCTGCTTGAATACTCTAGTAAAATGATTCACGCTAAAGCTCGCCAGCTCCGCCAATTGCTTAACGCTGATATCCGTCATAAAATGATTATGCATATACGTCAAAGCCCGCTCCAAACCTTTTGCCGATCCGCGCTTATCTTCAGCAGTAACTTTCTCATTTATGAAAGCCATGAGCAGCTTCGATAATAAATATTTTAAAGTCATACCGGTTTCAGCGTCTCTGTTCTTATACCTATCAACCAACTGATCAGCCATATCCTTCATTACAAACGAATCCTCTTTTACTATCAGCTTGCCTTCCAACGGGATCCGCGGCTGCATCGTTTGCCAGCTTTCCGGCCCCTTACGAAGCCCCGTACAAGAGAACAGGATCAGCGTCAGTCTTGCGGGGGACGAGGATTGCGTAATACCCTCAACAATCGTACCAGGGTGCAGCAGGATCCAATCTCCCTTTTCAAAAGATACGACACTCCCGTTTACTTGAAGACAGCCTGTACCCTCGTCCAGCCTGCACAATATATAAGCGCCCAGCCGTCTCTTCTTCCAGACTACCTTCGGCATGCTTCGGTATGAGTAGACTCGAACAGAAGAAAACCATATCTTCTCGAGCTGCCTAACAAGATCCAATCTATTCATGATCCGTTTTCTCCTCCCGGCTGAATGATGAACCTATTAAGTGAATTGCTCCTTTATTTTACTAATAAACATTCTACCAGCTTGACCTAGGAATTTATCAGACCGATACACGATGCCAATATCTCGTTTGGGTGTAGGCTCAACCAAATTTATTATATGATAGAATCGCTCATCCCAGGTTTGTAAAAACGGTTTGGGCAAAACGGTCCCGCCAATATTATTTTTCACCAATCGCTTTAATGAGATTGTTGCTGACGTCTCCATAATGGGGTTTAACTCAAAGCCCTGGTCTTCACAATAGGAATTCACCAACTTGCGGCAATGATGATGACCAGGAAACATCACGAGTCTCAAATCTTTGAGTTCATTCAAGTATATTTGCGAGCGTACCGACAATTCACTGCTTTTCGATACTCCAACTGCAAATTCTTCTGTATATAAAGGCACACGAACAAGCTTGCTGTCATCCATAACAGGAACTACAGTAATGCCGATATCAATGCTTCCTTCCAATACTTCCTCAACAATTCGATTAGAATCTTGAATCAGGAGCTGGATGTTAGGAAACTCTTGATGGAATTCAATCATGACGGGTGTCAAAAGTTCATCCAAATCACACGGTAGTACTCCCAAGACTAATTTTCCGCGCTGCATCGTGCGCAAGTCGTTAATCGCATCATGAGCATAGTCCAAGTTTCTGAAAATTTGGCTACATTGTTCATAAAGAATCTGTCCTGCTTCTGTTATTGCAATTCGCTTGCCCATACGATCAAACAGAGGCGTTCCGATCTCATCCTCTAACGCTTTGATTTGCTGACTTAAAGTCGGCTGTGCAATGTTTAGAGATTTCGCCGCTTTCGTGAAATGCAACTGTTCGCAAACAACTTTAAACGCCTCCAGGTGCCTCAGTTCCATTTTTCTTCTCTCCACTCATTCAAAACTACAATGATTATAATTCAAACTATCTATTTCTACAATGAATCGATAATTGGTATACTTCGAAGCAAGGAGAGGCCTCCTCCAAATACTAAACCCATAAACCACGGAGGTTCACAATGAAAAAAGAGCAAAATAATCCGTTTGCAAGATTGCCTGAAGTAGCCGGCTTTAATGTGACAAGTTCGGATATCCCTGAAAATAATGTATTATCCGCTCCACAGCTTTCAGGAAAATTTGGAGTAGAGGGCGGGCAAGATATTTCACCTGAATTGAAATGGTCCGGAGCCCCGGAAGGGACAAAAAGTTATGCAGTTACGGTGTATGATCCCGATGCTCCCACCGGAGCAGGATTTTGGCATTGGGCTGTCTTTAATATTCCGGCTAACGTGACTGAATTGCCATCTGGAGCAGGAAGCGAGAACGGCTCTGGTCTGCCAATCGGAGCTATTCAATTGAACAACGATGCCTCGTTTGCAGGTTATATTGGTGCTGCACCACCCGTTGGAGATGGACCGCACCGCTACTATTTTATTGTTCATGCTTTGGATGTTGAGGATTTAGGTGTTAGGGCTAATGCTACACCAGCTTTTCTAGGCTTTAATATGTTTACCCATACTCTAGGCAGAGCAGTAATAGTAGCAACATTTGAAAGATAATAAACGTTTCGAAAATTAAGTATTTTCAGCGATCGCGTATTGACTCCGTGTTGACTTTCTAGAGTAAAGGGCTGAATTTATTTCAGCCCTCCTCATCAAACCCTACAGGTTTCCCTCATACGGCTTTCCGATTCTACGTTAACACGGGCACAATAAGGGCAAATACAACTTACCCCTCCCTGTCTGGCTGGCTCCGGAGTTTATACGCCAACCCTAATGGATATAGTAGTATTAGTCTTTTAGGTGTTAGAAATCCAATCCAATAAGGCAAGGTGAGTACCTTTGGAGTTAGTTAAAGATCTTTTTCTTGTTGCAGGACGAATTGTAACCATCTTCCCCTTGCTGCTTGCGATAACGCTTTTCATGGGTAAACGATCAATCGGAGAGCTGCCGGTTTTCGATTTTCTTGTTGTTATTGCCTTAGGTGCTGTTGTAGGCGCTGATATTGCAGATCCAAAGATCGAGCACATTCACACGGGCGTCGCAATCATCTTAATCGGGCTCCTGCAGCGAATCGTCTCGATACTTACAATAAAATACAGGAAATTCGGAAAATTAATTACCTTTGAACCGACAGTGGTTGTTTCGAACGGAAACCTGCTCGATCAAAACCTTCGTAAAGTCCGCTATTCCATTGACAACATCCTTCAGATGCTGCGCGAAAAAGATATTTTTCATTTGGACGAGGTCAAGCTCGCCGTATTGGAGTCGAACGGCGGAATGACGGTTTACAAGAACCCTGTGAAAGCTGCTGTAACAGTGGAGGATCTGGGATTGGCGATACCCCCTAAGGGCATAGCCTACCCTCTGATCCTCGAGGGAACCGTTAGCGAAAATATATTATCCTACCTTCACAAGGATAAAGCTTGGCTGGAAGAGCAGCTGCGTGCCAAAGGAATCAACAGGGAGGACATCTTTTTCGCTTCAATAGATGATAATCTTAAATTGCATGTTTCTCAACCATCCTCCAATCAAATTCCTCCTATTGAGCACTGAGCTTTTCATTGTCTTTTTTTGCCGATGCCCAGCGGCGAGCCGCTAATTTATGCGGTTCACCGCATTATTCGGCACGGCAAAGACGACTATCGTCCCTTGACCCGGATCACTCTGAATGTCTAGTCCCTTCCCATATAATTGTTTCAACCGTTGATTAATATTGAACAAACCGACTCCCTGCCTTTGGTTCGAACGTTTGTCGAATATATGCTGCCGCGTTTTTGCATCCATCCCCACGCCGTTATCGGCAACGGTTACTTCTGTACGATCCTCATATTCGGCGATATGAATATGAATCATTCCGCCTGACGAACGACTCATGATGCCGTGCCGCACTGCGTTTTCGACAAGCGGTTGAATGGTAAGCGGGGGGAGTCTTAGCTCCATGTTCGCTTCGACTTCCCAAACCGTATTCAGCCTGCCTTCGAAACGTTCATTCTCGATATATAAATAAGAACGTACGAGAGCAATCTCCTGTCCAAGCGGAACAAGCAACTCGGAATTTTGAAAGTTGAAGCTGGCCCGTAGATAATTGCCGAACTCGTCGAGCAGTAGGCGCATTCTGTTCAGATTGACGTCGCTAAGCGCAGCAATCGCATTGAGGGCGTTGAATAAAAAGTGCGGTTGTATTTGCGCCTGCAGCCATGCCGCTTCCATACGCAGGCGTTCGCGCACGGAACGGTTCAGATCCGTTAATGCCCGCACCCGAACCTTCAACTCCATCGCATCCGCAGGCTTCACAATGTAATCGTTAGCCCCAGCCAAAAAGCCGGCGGCGATATCCTCAGGCTTGTTGCGCGCGGTCAGAAGCAGAATGGGCAGTTCCGAGCTCGAATAGCGCTCACGAATAGCTCTCGTTAACTCATAACCCGACATATGAGGCATCATGACGTCAGCAATAACAAGGTCCCATACTCTCGTGTTCAGATGAGACAAGGCATCATTGCCGCTCGTAACCGCAATGATGTCGAAAGATTCCCCAGCCAAAATGTTCTCCAGTACTTTCAAGTTGAGCGGATCATCGTCCACAGCCAATACCGAAGGACGCACCGATCTCTCCACAACGACAGAATCGTCATCCGTACCGTAACGAATGTTCGCGTCGGCAGCGGCGACGGTTTCTGCATAGACAGGCGGCAGGCCTGCTGCAAAATCCGCTTCCCGTTGAACGGGCGAATCGGACAGCGCCAAAGCAAAGGTGAATGCCGAACCTTGGCCAGAGGCAGATGTCACTTCCAACGTTTCGCCGTGCAGCTCCACCAACTGCTTGCAAATGCCGAGACCCAGTCCGATGCCGCCCCCGGGTGCCGCTGTCATGCCAGAGTCGCCTTGCTCGTAAGGTTTAAAGATTCTTTGCAGCGTTTCCTCGTCCATGCCAACGCCCGTATCCGCAACGCTAATGTACGCCTTCCCGTCTTGTGCGACCACCCGGATGGCGATAGTTCCTTCATTGGTAAATTTGATTGCATTGTGAACGAGATTAAACAAAATTTGAATGAGTCGGTTTTCGTCGGCCATCACAGGAGGAAACTCGCTGGGAATCTCATTAACCAGCCGGATCGATTTACTATCGGTCATAAAGTTAAGCATGTCGAGTACGCCGGAAGCGACCGCCTGTACCTGAACGCTCTGCACGTTCAGGCGGACGGCACCCTCCTTGAGACGAGTCAAATCAAGCAGGTCATTTAACATAAACGACATGCGCCGACCGACGGTAATCACCAACTCCAAATTTTGGATGCTCTTGTCGCTCAACGAATTTTTTTCGCTGTCAAGGACGGTTTGCGCCATATTCAGCATCCCGTGCAGCGGATTTCGCAATTCATGGGATGTGTTCGCCAGAAAATCGTCCTTCTGCTTGTCTGCCATTCTTAACTGCTCATTTAGTTTGGCGTTTTCTTGAGAATTTCGGAAGTACTGCTTAAACCAGTAAGCGGAAAAACTGATGATGGCAACCAGCACATCAAACGGGAAGTAAATGTTTATTACTTCCAAGCGAGCATTAATCAGTCCCCATGCGGAACTGGATAATATGCTCATGGTGGCAAGCAGCAGGAAGGTGGCACCGGGCTGATTTCTGGCTATCAGTTTGCCAATCAGATAGATAACCCAAGCCATTGGGAACCAATAGAGCAGTCTGAATAATTTAAACTCGATTATATAGTAAATGAGTGGAGGTGGCATGACCAACACAAATCCTGAATATATAGCCAGAGTAATGGCGTACGTACGGAACAAAACCGTGTTTGTTCGGAGCTTGGAAAACATTCTGGCAATCAACAGGAAGAAAAAGGGGAGCGCCGTGTACGAGAGTAGCTTGATTTTCAGCGCCCATGCATAGTTGATGAAAGGCATGCATACCAGCAGCAGGCTGTCGTTATCAGACACAATCGTAAGCCCGGCGGTCATAAGCAGCATGAAAAAGGCAAGCAGCCCTTTTTGCCAACTGAAAAAGTATAACATCACGGCGTACAAGCCAAGAAACATCAATACCACGAAGGTTGCAATTTGAAAGCCAATGGAGATCCATCGTTCGGTATTGATGGCCGCATCCGACCCGAAGCGGATGGCTTTGACAATGCCGCCATTAAGCGGATTTTCAAAATTGGCCACGCGTACAAGCAGCTCGATCTCATTCACTCCGTCTGCCTTATAATGCGGGGTATAAGAGATCCGGCGGGGTTTATACGTATTCGCTTGCTCCGTCGGTTGGCCGACTCCTGCTATCTGACCGTTGAATTCAACAACTGAAGAGGCTTGAATTTCCTGAATCCAGAATGCGAACGACTGTTGCGGTAAAGGATCGACCAGAATGCGCAGCCGGTACGTCCCGTATCCGAACGACGACTTTGACCCTGCCGGCAAAGCACTTCGCCAATCTCCCGGAACCTGAATATAACGCTTGTCCATGGATTTCCAATCCTTGTTTTTATACGTGATGAATGCTTCCGGATAAAAATCCCACTCGCCATTCAGCGTAATGGAGCGGGAGTTCGCGAAGTCCCAGCCGCGCAGATCGAGCACGCCTTGAACCGCACGAGGATGTTCAGGCGTAAGAAAAAACCCGGACCAAAGCAACCGGACGCCGAGAAGTATGGTGAGAAACAGGATGAACGTCACAGCATATTTCAGGGCGGTTTTGTTTTTTATCCATATCATACAGAGTTCACTCCCAGTGTTTCGCTACAGTTCTGCCAATTGCTTGTAAATGCTAAGGCCCAGTCCTGTAGCTTCCATACTTCGACAAGAACAGCGGAAATCCCTTGTTACATAAATCGGGTGATTAGGTTATCCGTTCTTATTGACGGGTGGGTATCACATTAGCCAGTGATGTGAGGCACATCAAAAAAAGAGGAGGCAGTTAGCCCAATGTCATTAAGTTAAACTCAGAGACAAGATCGTGAATAGAAAATGAATCCGAAACGGCATAGGAAATAGTCCTATGCCGTTTCGAATTTTATACAAGCAAGAAAAATGG
>NZ_JCAALS010000035.1:0-66450 GCF_059686975.1 Paenibacillus xinjiangensis
ATTACTTGTTTATTGCTTCTCCATAAATTCCGTGGAATCTATGGGGCAGTTTCGCTCGTTGTTCAGTTTTCAAAGAACAATTCTTCTTGTTTTGTTTCTCTCGTTCTCGCCATATGTCTCAGCGGCGACTCATATAATATATCACGTATGCCCAAACGAATGCAACCCTTTTTTTTAACTTTTTCAAACTAATTTAACTTGGGATTTTCTACCTGTAATTGCGGACATTCAGAGCGTAGCGTGACAGCTCCTTAGGGGAAGCAATTCTAGCGTACATACGGAAGATGATTTTGTAGCGTCTTGTAATAGCTTGCTTAATATCTCCGTCCAAACGGGAGTCATTAAGATCAAGAAGCATCTCATCTAATTCTTTGCGCAGCACATAATCGAGTTCTTTGCATTCTTTGTCGTTGAATAGTATCCCTAGCATAACAGTTGTGTGCCCTCCTAGTATGTAAGCCTGTACTCTTACTGGTTGAATCACGAGAATGGCTAACAGACAATGAAGTCTGTTAACAAAAAAGCAGCATCTGCGCTTACGCGTCACGACGCTGCTTTACTGTTATGCTCAATTAATAGGAATTTTATTACAACGATAATAACCAAACACTTAATGTACTTTCAATTATAGAAGCAACAAGTAAGGATACCGTCAAAATAACGACAACCGGAATCGTTCGTATCATGAAATATTCGATCTCTCCACCGCCATCTTTCTTCTTCTCAGCGGGTACGAATACAGATCCAATTCTTCTGAGCACGAGCACTCCGAACTTCATGCCATATGCACATGCAATGATAATCGCAGGTATCTCAATGATCCCATGTGGAAGCAAGCCTTTGAACACAACAGCCAGCATTTCGCCCGTCCCCTCAGTAGCAGCGATATGCTGAAGCAGATAACCGATAACCATGCCGTTAATCAATAGAAACAGCAATGGAAGAATACCGAATAAAGCTCCGAGATAGATGATGAAGACAGACTTGATCGCATTATTGAGGAAAATAAAAATGATAAACGATAATGTTGGATTGTCCGATTCATTGAGAGATTGCGCTACACCTCCTAAGGAAGCAAGCTGCTGCTCCAAATAATTACTAAAGGATTCATTCGTCGCTCCGACAAACACTCCGGCAAAAAACAAAATGAATCCAAATATGATGTATGGATTCATAACTCTAAAATGATTCCTGATCTCACGCCATTTGAACAAGATATGTGCACCCTTTCCTTAAGCTTGTTTCTTTGAACAAGGATGAATAACTTTTATGTACGAGCATAGATTGTACTAGAACAAGCTTTCATTAGAGAGGAGAGCCCCCTGAGATGAATTTCTTTTATGTGCTGAACGGCCGCAAAATCAAACGTTACTTCTTAATCACGCTTGCGCTCGTCTTCTCTGTCGGTGTGATCTATGCCGAGAGAGACAACATCACGGTGTTTGCCCCGCAGCAGCCTGCTGCAATCTACAATGTTCCTACAGAAAATAAGGTTGTAGCTCTGACCTTCGACATTAGCTGGGGAGACAAGCGTACGGAACCAATCCTGCAGATTCTAAAAGACAAAGGCATCACCCAAGCGACCTTCTTCCTATCCTCCCCTTGGAGCCAATCACATCCCGACATTGTCAAAAAAATTATGGATGCGGGTTTTGAGATCGGAAGCCACGGTCATAAGCACGACAACTACAGCAAGCTAAGCGATGATGAGATTCGCACACAGATTACGACGGCACATACTATTTTATCCGATCTGACTGGTAAACAACCGAACCTGATTCGTCTGCCTAATGGAGATTTCGACAAACGTGTTCTTCGTATTGCAGGGGAACTGAATTACAAGGTCATTCAATGGGATACAGACTCCCTAGATTGGATGAACATTGGTACGGATAAAATCATTAACCGTGTCGTCAGCCGCGCACACAACGGGGATATTATCCTGATGCATGCCAGCGACTCCGTCAAGCAGACCCATGAAGCGCTTCCCGTCATTATAGACGAGCTTCGATCCAAGGGATACGATTTCGTCTCCGTAACAGGGCTCATATCGCAAACCGAAACGGAAGGTAAAGCCGTCCAGGATAAATCATCTTCGACTTCCTTAACAGGACGGCTGGATGCTGCTGAATATTGATGATTAAGCGACCGGCTTTGCAGATGCTGCAGAGTCGGTTGCTGCTGTTGGCGCAAGCAGCTTAGGCAGAAGAAGGATTTGGTAGGCATTGCAAACAAACAACGGGATAACCATAAAGATTATAGCGGATATATTCGTCTCTCCCTGAAGTGCCGGCCACGCTTCAATGAAGGTCACGAAATACATGAGAAACACAGTTGGGACGAACGCACTACGGTTCGTTTGTTTGATTTTGATATAACCAATGGCAAGTGAGAATAACAGCAGTACTAGAGGAAGTACCCAGAAGAACCAGTTATTCGTTCTTTGCTCATACAGGAGGTAGCCAAGACCTGCTACAGCAAAAACAGTGGTATACCCTTGCAAGGCATTCCATAGGTAGCTTTTGCGGAAGACGCTAAGTGCGATGTAGTTCAGTGTTAGATATGCGAAGAAGCCCATCTGACTGAATGCCCCAATCAGCAGTCCGACCATCCCCATCATTAGAGCGTTGAAGCCTGCGGCCTCGAGTCCCATAAATCCGAATGAGGCATCCGTCCATTGCATGATCGAGCCACTAATAATGGTAACGACCGCACCAACCGCCATACAGCTCCAAAATAGAAAAAACCATTTTCTCAAATTCACGATGTATCCTCCTTATAGTTTTGCGCCAGCAAAACTGGCTTCGTAAGCGTTGGCTTAGTTTTGCGCCAGCAAAACTGGCTTCGTAAGCGTTGGCTTAGTTTTGCGCCAGCAAAACTGGCTTCGTAAGCGTTGGCTTAGTTTTGCGCCAGCAAATTCTTTAGCATATGTACGAAAAATCTCCTGTAAAGCGCATGCATGGACAACAAGTTTTATTTTACCACGTTCGCAATAAAAAGCTAACCTAAACGCATGATAATCCCGTGAACAATAAGGCATACTATCGATTATAAAACAGCAGTTCTGTCACAGAAGGGAGAACAGAGGCATGCGCATAAGATGGGCTTTATTGGCGGCTGTATCAGCCCTATCCATTGTACTCACAAGTTGTGGTGCTGAATCATCTGGCGGCAGCCAGCAGCCTAGTTATAAAGACATGAAATCCATGGTTATCGACATTCTAAAAACAGAGGATGCCCAGAAGGCTCTTCAAGAATCCTCACAGCAAATGTCCGGCTACAGCGGCTCAACGTCCAAGCTATTGTCGGTACAGGATCAGGAGCAAGTTCGACTTGCCGTTAAAGACGTGCTGGTCTCTCCAGATTACAGCAAGGTGCTCAAAACCATGATGACTGACATTCGCTTCGCAGGTGAGTTCGCCAAAGCCGTTAATAAGGAAAACAAAGACATTCACAAGGAATTGCTGAAGGATCCTTCTTATCAGGAACAGCTCATTAAGGTGATGAAAAACCCTGAGATGGATAAAATGATTCTTGATGTGCTTCAAAGTACGCAGTACAAAAAGCAAGTCATGTCGCTTATGCAGGAATCGATGCAAAATCCATTGTTCCGTCTTGAGGTTCTTGATCTAATGAAGAAAGCTGTTCAGGAGGAGCTCAAGCCGTCTCCTACCGAGAAGGTGGATAAGCAGAAGGAACAAGAAGGTGAAGGTGGCGGTGAAGAAGAAGAATCCGGAGAAAGCGGTGAATCCGGCGGTGAGGAAGAGTCTGGCCAAGAAGAGGGCTCTTCGACCTAACTAGCCTTTATATTAGAAAAAGCCCATGCAAGCCAGAGAAGATGGATTTTATCTCTTCCTCGGCTTGCATCGGGCTTTTTTAGTTTAATGGTCGCACTTAGCGATGACTTGATCAGCTAGCTCCAGATAGAGCTGACCTGTCTCGGTATCTGCTTTATATACGGATGGTGAGAAATCGATTTCGGAAATATGGTTGTCTGGTGCACCTAACGGAATTTGCGACAATAGCTCAGCATGTAGAGACTCTGCTAGTCGAGCACCGCCGCCGCGTCCGAAGATATACTCAATATCGCCGTTCCTATCTTTGTAGAAGGACATATTCTCAACTATACCGATAATTTCATGGTTGGTCTTAATCGCCATCGCCCCTGCTCGCGCTGCTACAAAGGCTGCAGTCGCATGCGGAGTCGTAACGATGATTTCTTTACTCTGCGGAATGATCTGATGCACATCAAGCGCTACATCACCCGTTCCTGGCGGCAAATCGAGCAGCAAGTAGTCCAGCTCGCCCCACTCGATCTCGGTGAAGAAATTGCGCAGCATTTTGCCAAGCATCGGTCCACGCCAGACGATCGGGCTGTTGTCTTCTACGAAGAAGCCCATGGAGATCACCTTCACACCGAACTTCTCAATCGGGATGACTCGCTCATTCACGACTTCAGGACGGTTCTCGATGCCCATCATATCGGGCACGCTGAAACCGTAGATGTCGGCGTCGATAATGCCGACGCGCTTGCCTTTACGAGCCAAGGCGACCGCAAGATTGACGGTCACCGTGGATTTGCCGACGCCGCCCTTGCCGCTGGCTACGGCAATGAACTGCACGCCGCTGCTGGGATCGAGCAGCGGGCTTGTTAGCCCGGCCCCGTGCCCTTGGACGGGGCCTTTGGCCGCGCCGCCTGCTGCGGCAGCGGCGGGTGCTGGCGCATCCGCGGCAGCCGCAAGCGGACGAAACCGGCAATGCACGGTTTCGGCGCCAGCCTGCGTCAGCGCGTCGCGCAGCGCAGCTTCCAGCGAGGGCTTCGCTTCCTCGCTAGCCACAAGGACCGTCATCGATACTGCACGGTCCCGAACCATCACATCGCGGACTGCTACGGAGTCCGCGCTATATTGCGCCGTCACTGAACCGACGACTTCTACTGCTTGCTCACGCGTTAACATATGTATGTCCCACCTTTATGCATTCAATAGTGTGCTTATTTACAATGATTATAACACACTGTCTGTTTAGGCGGTTTAATTGTTGCTGGCAAGCTTCTCACCAGAAGCATAGCGCAATATGCCTTCATAGATCGACCCTGCCACTTGTCGTTGATACTCGGCATCAGCTAGTCGAGCTGCCTCACCGGGATTCGACAGGAAGCCGACTTCGATTAGAGCGGTCGGTATATCCTCGATTGCTTTTAATAAGAACACTTTGTCTTCAGTAGCAGCCTGGCGATTCGTATTCTCTAGATTACGTTTAATTTCAGCCTGTATAAATGTGGCCAATAGGCGGTTATCCGGATGATTAGCTGGATTGAAGAATGTCTGAGCTCCAGACCATTTGTCCGATGGAATGCTGTTCATGTGAATACTGACCACCATGCTAGCTTTACTTTCTTTGATGTTACTTACTCTTTTGTACAAATCCTCTGTCTTACGCTTGCTGTATGCCCTGCTATCTCCCTGTGCCAGATCATAATCCCCTTCTCTTGTCATCACGACTACCGCTCCAGCCTGCTGCAAAAAATCACGCAAATATAAAGCAATCGATAAATTCAAATCCTTCTCTACAATTCCTTGCTTACTCACTGCCCCGCCGTCAGCCCCGCCATGCCCCGCATCAATTGCAATGGTCTTCCCTGATAAAGGAAGCGTCCAATACGTAAAGGTTCGTGCGAACGGCTCACTCTGGGTCAACAATATCCAAGTGAGCACAAGAGCCAGTACACCTGCGGTAATACGGAGCGCTCCTTTGTAGGTCATCCACACGACAATGCCACGTCCTTTTCGGCGCATAAAAAAACCACCCCGTCTTCCATCTAATGATTAACGAGTGCAGTGCTTTTTAGTGCAAGCTCTGTACTCCTTATCATTTATATGGGACGAGATGGTCGATTATGAGCCCGAGTTAGCCAACTGGGTGTTCAGACATACCTTCAATCAGGATTTGAGCAACTTCTGGACGGGAGAATTCCGGCGGCGGGCAAATGCCTTCACGCAGCAAGGCACGAACCTTCGTTCCAGACAGTGTCAAATGATGGTCTTTGTCATGCGGACAAGTTTTGGATGTAGCCATGTTGCCGCATTTTTTGCAGAAGAAGCTGTGCTCGAAGAAGAGCGGAGTAATGCCAAGATCTGCTGCTGGAATTGTACGCAATAAATCCTGTGCTTCATACGTGCCGTAATAGTCGCCTACTCCTGCATGGTCACGGCCTACAATAAAGTGGCTGCAGCCATAATTCTTACGAACAAGCGCGTGGAAGATCGCTTCACGAGGACCAGCATAACGCATAGCCCCTGGGAATACCCCAAGGAATACGCGATCGCTTGGATAGTAGTTCTCCAGCAGAGCCAGATAGCTCTTCATCCGTACATTTGCAGGAACGTCATCGGTCTTCGTCTCACCAACAAGTGGATTCAAGAACAGAGCGTCAACAATTTCCATAGCTGTCTTCTGAATATACTCATGTGCACGGTGCACGGGATTACGAGTTTGGAATCCAACTACTGTCATCCAGCCCTTCTCCGCAAAGATACGACGAGTCTCAACCGGATCAAAATAATAATCGCCGAATTTCTCTGGCTGTGGACGATTCAATACGGTAATTGCACCGCCTACATAAGTAGAAGGACGGGACAATAGCTTTTGAACGCCCGGGTGCTCTAGATCATCGGTTTTGAACACGTTAACCGCTTCAACCTTCTGATCGACAGAGTAGATGCTCTCAACGTCAATAATGCCGTAAGTAACACCATCTTCACCAACGAGAACAGCACGAGTGCCTGCTTGCAGTTCCGCAGCCTTCTGCTCCTCAACCGCTAGAGTAACTGGAATGCTCCATACAGTACCGTCAGCCAGACGCATTTGTTGAACTACAGAATGATAGTCGGCTTCATTCAGGAAACCTGTCAGAGGAGAGAATGCTCCTACACCGATAAGGTCAAGATCTGAGATTGTCCATGCGTTAACAATAATTGTGTTAAGGCCTTGTGCTTCCTTGAGCAATGCTTCGCGCTGCTCACCTGTAGCGACCCGGTCAACCAGTACGCCGCCATGCGGTAAAATTTGACTCATTATTGTATTTGCCTCCTAAGGAGATCTGGATACATTATCAAGCCAGCTAACTTTATTATTTATGAAGACCGCATTCTGTTTTCTCTTGACCAGACCAGCGTCCAGCGCGAGGATCCTCACCAGGCATTACCTTACGAGTGCAGTACTCGCAGCCGATGCTCGGGTAGTTCTGGTCATGCAACGGGTTGTAGATAACATCATTCTCACGAATATAGTTCCAAACATCTTCAGTTGTCCAGTGAGCGATAGGATTGAATTTAACGAGTCCGAACTTCGTATCATATTCAATTTTCTTGGAGTTCGCACGGGTTGGAGCCTGATCACGACGAATACCTGTAATCCATGCTTCGTATTTCGACAGAATTTGTGTCAGCGGTTGAACTTTGCGGATGTTGCAGCATTGGTTAGCGTCCGTCTTCCACAGCTCTTCTCCGAATTGTGCGGCTTGCTCTTCTGGTGTAATCTTCGGCTTCACCTCTACAAAAGGAATACCAGGGTAACGCGCAATCATCTTGTCGCGAGTCTCGTACGTTTCTTTGAAGTGGAAATCCGTATCCAAGTAGAAAATATCTGTTGTCGGGCTTATTTTTTGCAGCATGTCGACAAGAACAACATCCTCTGCGCCGAAGCTGCATGCAAATGTAATATTAGGGAATGTTTCGACTGCGAACGCAATAATTTCTTCGGGAGTGGCATGTTCCAGCTCATCCACCTTTTGTTGGATCAATGCTTCTTTTTCAAATAGGTTCATCATTGAGACCTCCATTTTTAATTCCAAGTAAGTTTATATGCTATTGATTTAAATTATACGTTCTCCAGCTCTAATGTTCAACCATAGTTTACTCCAAATTGAAATAAAGTGGCTACTTTTTTTTCAATCGGGTCAAAAACCCTGTACTTCAACATCAATAAGGTCTGAATTCATTAATCATATACCTGGAGAGTTCGAACATGCGATGCTCTCTGCCCCTACTCTTTAAGCTATTAAAAGGCAGCGGAGCAGACGAATGATTCTGATGAAGCGTTAGCGTTCGCCTTTGTTTTCGGATTACCACCTGTCTATATCGTTCAAGTAATCCGAAAACAACAGCGATCGTAAGAACATTCGTCTGCGCAGCAGCTGTTTTAACTCATTTCATTTCTAACAAAATAAAATAAAGCCCTTGACCGTAATCGGCCAAGGGCATTTCCTTGTAAAACAAGGGATATTAACGTTTCGAGAATTGTGGCGCGCGACGAGCCGCTTTAAGACCGTATTTTTTACGTTCTTTCATACGTGGGTCACGAGTCAGGAATCCAGCACGTTTCAGAGCTGGGCGGAATTCAGGGTCTGCTTTGAGCAGAGCACGAGAAATACCGTGGCGGATAGCGCCAGCTTGACCAGACATACCGCCGCCGTTAGCAATTACGAGCACGTCGTATTGGTTAAGCGTCTCAGTAAGATTAAGCGGTTGTTTAACGATCAGCTTCAGCGTTTCCAGACCGAAATATTCGTTCAGATCGCGTTTATTAACAATGATTCGTCCTTCACCTGGCACAAGACGTACACGTGCAACAGAGTGTTTACGACGACCGGTTCCATAGTATTGCACTTGAGCCATGAAACTGTCCTCCCCTTATTAGCCGCGAAGTTCGTAAACTTCTGGATTTTGTGCTTGATGCGGATGCTCCGAACCAGCGTATGCTTTGAGTCTTAGCTTCATGCTGTTACCTTGACGAGTTTTCGGCAACATGCCGTGAACTGCGAATTCGATAACGCGGTCAGCTTTCTTAGCGATCATTTCGTGTGCAGGCGTAACTTTCAGTCCGCCTTGATACATCGAGTGACGGTAGTACATTTTGTTTTGAAGTTTCTTACCTGTCAAAACAATTTTGTCAGCGTTGATTACAATGACGAAATCGCCAGTGTCAACGTGCGGCGTAAATTGTGGCTTGTGTTTGCCACGGATCAGGCTTGCTGCTTCAGTAGCCAGACGACCCAGCGTTTTGCCTGCCGCATCGATGATGTACCATTTACGCTCAACTTCATTTGGCTTAGCCATATAGGTGGTACGCATGGATGATCCTCCTTAATTCCGTTACATTTAAAATTTTATAAACAACGTTTCACGTTTGTTTGTTATCTGTTTAAAGCTGCCAAGTTTGTGAATTCTCAGTCGGGGCTGTGGGATAGCCACTAAGAAAGCACAAGTTATATTCTACTATACAAAGTAGGTTAAAGCAAGCGGTTTGTCATGATTTCTATCATTTTTCATTCGGGTATTCAACCTGAATTAGAATGAGTCCATGTGACATCGCTGTCGGTCCTGCCAAGGCTCTGCTGCGCCCTTTCAATATGCGTTCCATATCGTGTGGCGTGCGTTTTCCTTGACCAACCTGAAGCAATGTTCCCATAATGACCCTGACCATATTGTACAAAAAACCGTTGCCGGTTATATACATATGGAGCAGGCTTCCTTGTTTCTCCAAATAAGCTTCGTAGATGGTTCTGACATGATGTGGCTTAGTGGAGTGTATGGAAGTAAATGATGTGAAATCATGCTCGCCTACCAGATGACTTAAGCCTTGCTGCATAGCCTCGATATTCAAGGGTCTTGGATGGTGGAACGCATAGTGACGGACGAACACGTCAGGAAACTTTCCCATATCAATGGTGTAGCGATAGGTTTTCCGTTTCGCCGATTTCCTAGCGTGATAATGTTCAGGAACCTCGTATGCTTCCCGTATAACGATATCCTTCGGCAGCCTTGAATTCAGCGAGATCGCCCAGCGTTCAACTGGAATCGTAGATTCCGTATAGAAATTGAACACTTGCCCTAGCGCGTGAACGCCTGCATCTGTTCTTCCGGAGCCGATAATAAGAATATCCTCACCCGTCAGCGCCTTAATGGCCTTCTCAATCTCTTGCTGTACCGTTCTTCCGTACGGCTGTGACTGAAAGCCATTAAAGTCCGTTCCGTCATAACTAACCGTGACACCTATGTTTCTCATCCATGCACCGCCTTTACAATCAAAGTGAATAAGCTAGCAAAGAAGTATAGTCCTAGGGACGATCCTTCACCTGGCGCAGCTCCCCCGAGTTGCTCGCCATTCCAGCCCATCACTTGTGTTTCCCTACTACTAGCGGAAGTGGTGTTCTGTTGTTTGTATAGTAGAACAGTCCTTCCGGCCTCTCTTAATCCGATAATCAAACAACGCTTCGTTACTAAGAGAGCTGCTTCCAAGCCATTACAGAGTAAGGCTGAGTATAAGTTAGGAGTTACCCTGTTTGGCTGTAAGCAGATTAAACATTCATCATGTTTATGTTTAACGTATTGGTATGAGTCTGTCCTTACAGGCACAGACTACACGAACGCAGCAGCCGCCTGCATGCTTAAGCACACACACGTCCCACCTGCTGCATGCCAGACCCTTCTCGCCACTAAACAGGCAGCGTAGAGGCATTCTGGAGCCTATAGCAGTTCCTCAGCATGAACTAAAGCTTCTATAGGACCAGTCAGTCTCAAGAAGGCAATAAAAAAAGGTGGCCTCAAGGGTCCACCCTTTCTCAAAGATAAGAAAGTATAAATTTGAACCTTATACTACCCTTATCTTTCACTGCGAAACGTGAGCTTCGCCGCCAAAGGGCGGTGTCAGCCGTTTACGCCTGTCTTACGCGCGATCAACCAGTTCCAAATATACCATTGGCGCAGCGTCGCCACGGCGAGGTCCTAGCTTCAAAATCCGCGTGTATCCGCCTGCACGTTCCGAGTAACGGGCGGCCAGCTCGGAGAACAGCTTTTGGATTGCGTCTTTCTCACCGTCAACTGTTTCACGACGAACGTAAGCTGCTACTTGACGACGAGCGTGCAAGTCGCCTTTCTTAGCCTTAGTGATCAGTTTTTCCGCGATCGAACGAACCTCTTTTGCTTTTGCTTCCGTTGTTTGAATGCGCTCATAAAGGAACAGGTCAGTAACGAGGTCACGGAACAATGCTTTCCGTGCGCTAGCGTCACGGCCTAGTTTTTGATATGCCATCTTGATTTCCCCTCCCTTGCCTTTAGTCTACACTAGATGCTCTTAATGGTAACTACTCTTCCATACGAAGGCCCAAGCCGAGCTCTTCAAGCTTCTCTTGAACTTCCTCGAGGGATTTACGGCCCAAGTTACGAACCTTCATCATGTCCTCTTCGGATTTCGTGATTAGCTCTTGAACCGTATTGATGCCTGCACGTTTCAAGCAGTTGTAAGAACGTACGGAAAGATCCAGTTCCTCGATAGTCATCTCTAGAACTTTCTCTTTCTTATCTTCTTCCTTCTCGACCATGATTTCCGCGTCTTTGGCTTCATCAGTCAATCCGACGAACAGATCCAAATGCTCGGTCAAAATTTTAGCGCCGAGGCTAACAGCCTCTTCCGGTCTAATACTGCCGTCGGTCCATACTTCAAGTGTTAGCTTGTCGTAGTTAGTTACCTGACCTACGCGAGTATTCTCAACGCTGTAATTGACACGGGTAATTGGCGTGTAAATCGAATCGACAGGAATAACCCCAATCGGTTGATCGTCCCGTTTATTACGGTCCGATTGAACGTAACCACGTCCCCGATTAGCAAAAATTCGCAAATGGAGCCGAGCGCCGGAGGCCAAGGTTGCGATGTGAAGATCAGGGTTCAAGATCTCGACATCACTGTCAGCCCGAATATCCCCCGCCGTAACGATCCCTTCACCTTCAGCGTCAATTTCCAACACCTTTTCTTCATCAGAGTGGATTTTCAACGAGAGGCCTTTCAAGTTCAGAATGATTTCAGTAACGTCCTCCATCACTCCAGGAACCGTAGAGAACTCGTGAAGCACTCCGTCGATTTGAACTGAAGTTACAGCTGCGCCAGGCAACGATGACAACAAAATTCGGCGAAGCGAATTTCCAAGCGTCGTTCCATATCCGCGCTCCAGCGGTTCTACGACAAAACGTCCGTATGTTCCATCTTCATTCAAATCTACGGTCTCGATTTTCGGCTTTTCGATCTCAATCACTAATAGTACCCTCCTTCAAACGTCGCTCCGTTACAAACCGTTTTTTTAGTCAAATCTCGTAGTATGCCAAACCTTCACAACCATTATTCACAAGTTGTTGATATTTGATACCACAGCGGACCTAACTATACGCGACGACGTTTCGGCGGACGGCATCCGTTGTGAGGAACTGGCGTTACGTCTTTAATCAGGTTAACTTCCAGACCAGCTGCTTGAAGCGAACGAATCGCTGCTTCACGGCCTGCGCCTGGACCTTTAACCATAACCTCAACAGCTTTCATGCCATGCTCCATCGCTGCTTTAGCTGCTGTTTCAGCTGCCATTTGAGCTGCGAAAGGCGTGCTCTTACGGGAACCTCTGAAGCCCATGTTACCGGAGCTCGCCCATGAGATTGCATTACCGTGAGGGTCTGTGATCGTTACGATCGTGTTATTGAATGTCGAGCGAATGTGCGCTACGCCAGACTCAATATTTTTACGGTCACGACGTTTTGTACGAACGACTTTTTTTGGTTTAGCCATTGTCCTTAATCACCCCTTATTATTTCTTCTTGTTAGCTACAGTCCGACGAGGACCTTTACGCGTACGCGCATTTGTTTTCGTGCGTTGTCCGCGAACAGGCAAGCCACGACGGTGACGAACACCACGGTAGCATCCGATCTCGATCAAACGTTTAATGTTAAGCGAAATTTCACGACGCAGGTCGCCTTCCACTTTAACGGATTTGTCAATCGCTTCACGCAATTTCGCAAGCTCATCTTCAGTCAGATCGCGAACACGAGTGTTTGCGCTAACGCCAGTTGTGCTCAAGATTTTTTGTGAAGTTGTTTTGCCAATTCCGAAAATGTATGTCAGGGCGATTTCCACGCGTTTGTCACGCGGCAAGTCTACACCAGCTATACGTGCCATAGGCCGTTATCCCTCCTTCTATCCTTGTTTTTGTTTGTGTTTCGGATTTTCACAAATCACCATAACGTTGCCTTTGCGACGAATGACTTTGCATTTCTCGCAGATCGGCTTAACCGAAGGTCTTACCTTCATTGTGATTACCTCCCGAATCCTACGTTAGCAAACCTAAGCCGATTTACTTCCGATAGGTAATGCGCCCTTTTGATAAGTCATAAGGCGATAACTGTATAACCACCTTGTCTCCTGTCAGAATACGAATAAAGTGCATTCTGAGCTTACCGGAAACATGTGCGAGAATTTGATGACCGTTCTCCAGCTCCACCTTGAATGTGGCATTCGGCAACGGCTCAATCACCGTTCCTTCGACCTCAATGATGTCTTCCTTAGCCAACCGTCATTCTCCTTTCGCAATTGCATACTTCTGAATCACATAACGTAACTTGGCATTGGTCACCCTGCCCGTCTCAAGCAAGCTGTCAGTGACCTCTGTGCTTACAACGGGTTGTAACTCGAGATGCAGAACGTTCTTTTTCTTCGGTTGATCGAATCTTCGTTTGTCACCATCGACAATCAGCACGAACCTCTCGTCAACAATTTCAATAATAACAGCATAGCTGCTCTCATCTTTCCCCCGAAGCACCTTAACGATTTGGCCGACTTGCGGTAGTTTCTCCATAATAGATTACTCCACGTCCGGTAACTTCGTTAAAATTTCGAAACCGTCCTCCGTTACAGCCACAGTATGCTCGTAATGAGCGCACCATGTGCCGTCTTCTGTTACGACCGTCCAATTGTCTTCTAGCGTGCGGACATATCGTTCGCCGATGTTCACCATAGGTTCGATACAAAGCACCATTCCAGGCTCAAGCCTGGGACCGCGATCTGGCAAGCCGTAGTTCGGTATTTGCGGTTCCTCATGAAGGTCCTCACCGATTCCGTGCCCGACAAATTCGCGTACGACCTGAAAACCGGCCGCTTCGACAACCTGTTGAACCGCATGCGATATTGTAAATAATTTAACACCAGGACGGATAAGCTGCAATGCTGCGTACAGCGATTGCTCCGACACTTCGAGCAGCCGTTTGACTTCACCAGATACCGTACCGACCGGGTAGGTCCATGCGGAATCGCCATGATAGCCTTTATACTTCGCTCCGATGTCAATGCTTATAATATCGCCTTCGTTCAACCTTCTGGGTCCGGGGAAACCGTGCACCAGCTCGTCATTCACAGAAGCGCAAATGCTGGCAGGAAAACCATTGTAACCTTTGAAGGATGGTTCGGCGTCTTGACTGCGAATGAACGTTTCAGCAAGTTGATCAAGCTCTTGAGTCGTAACTCCTGGCTTAACCGCCTCAGCCATTAAACGATGCGTCTCCGCAACAATGCGACCGGCTTCCCTCATATATCGCAGCTCCAATTCGGATTTGCGGATAATCATTACAATGAACCTCGCAAGCAGGAAACGATCTGAGTAGTTACCTCATCAATTTCCTTCTCACCGTCGACTTCACGAAGAAGACTTTTACTCTCGTAATAGTCAAGAAGCGGTGCTGTTTTTGAGATATACTCATCAAGCCTTGTTCCGACTTTTTCTTCTGTGTCATCAGACCGTTGGTATAATTCGCCGCCATCTTTGTCACAAATACCTTCTACCTTAGGCGGGTTGAACAATATATGGTAGGTCGTACCGCAAGCTTTACAGATGCGTCTCCCGGTCAATCGGGCTAGCAGAAATCCGCGGTCAACTTTCAAGTTAACAACATGGTCAATACTGCGATCGAGTTCCGTAAGCATTTGGTCAAGCGCTTCGGCTTGCTGCAAAGTACGTGGGAATCCGTCGAGCAAGAACCCTTTATTGCAATCTTCCAGAGCAAGACGCTCTTTCACGATTCCGTTCGTAATCTCATCAGGAACGAGCAGTCCTTGATCGACAAACTCTTTCGCTTTGAGACCGAGCGGTGTACCTTGTTTCATCGCAAGGCGAAATGCATCGCCTGTCGAGATATGTGGTATGCCAAACTCATCAACGATCCGTTCGGCTTGTGTCCCTTTACCGGCTCCCGGAGGACCCATGAATAAAATGTTCATTGCCGTCTTCCTCGCTTTAAGCACAATAGGCTCATGCGGGTTCCGCCCCATCGCACGCGACGTCACGGAAGCCCCGTCAGAACCTATTGTTATTTATTGATAAACCCTTTGTAATGGCGTTTAATCAACTGGCTCTCGATTTGCTTCATCGTGTCAAGCGCGACACCAATGATGATTAGAAGCGAGGTACCGCCGAGTTGTACCGATTGCGGCAGTCCGGCAAGCTTACCGAACACAACCGGCAACAAGGAAATAACCGCCAGGAATAGCGCACCTGTCAGAGTAATACGTGACAAAACGCGAGTCAAGTAAGATGAAGTCGGTTTACCAGGACGAATGCCTGGGATATATCCGCCGTTCTTCTTCATTTGATCCGCCATTTGAACCGGATTAATCTGAACGAAGGTGTAGAAGAAGGTGAACCCGATAATCAACAGCACGTACAATACCATGCCAAGCGGCGCGTTATAGTTCAAGTTGTTGATAATCCAATTCGCCCAATTAGCCCCTGCCCAGAATTGAGCAATGGTAGCCGGGAACATCAATAGTGAAACCGCGAAAATGACCGGAATAACACCTGCACCGTTCACTTTCATCGGAATATGCGTTGATTGTCCACCGTACATTTTCCGTCCAACAACACGTTTAGCGTATTGAACCGGAATTTTACGGATACCTTGCTGAACAAAGATAACTCCAACGATGATGAGGATGATCACTAGAAGGATCAGCAACATCTTACCAATATTCCAGAACAGCATGCTCTCAGAACCAACGAATTGATCTGTATAGATCGTACGAATATGTCCTGGGATACCTGCTGAAATTGCTGCGAAGATCAGGATCGAGATACCGTTACCGATACCACGCTCCGTAATTTGCTCACCAAGCCACATCAGGAAGGATACACCTGCCGTCAGGATGATAGCAATTACCAAGTAATCAACGAAAGTTGCACCTGGAACCATTTCGTAGCTGTATTGGCGGTTGAAGCCGATAGCTGTCGCAAAGCCTTGCACCAAACCAAGGATAACCGTGCCATAACGTGTAATCTGGGCGAGCTTACGTTTACCGTTCTCGCCTTCCTTCGCCCATTCCGCGAATTTCGGAATAACATCCATAGATAGCAGCTGCACGATAATCGAGGCTGTAATATATGGTGTAATCCCTATCGCGAAGATGGAGAATTGGAATAGCGCGCCACCGGAAAACGTGTTTAGCAAACCGAACAGGTTTGTACCGGCATCGTTGATCTGTGTAAATACGTCTTTGTTAACACCCGGCACCGGAATGAACGAGCCGATGCGGTAAATGAAAAGTATGAAAAGGGTAAACAAAATCCGCTTGCGCAAATCTTCCACTTTCCAGATATTGGACACGGTTTTGAACAATTAGATCACCTCGGTTTTACCGCCGGCAGCCTGGATTTTCTCTACCGCAGATTGAGAGAACTTGCTTGCTTTTACAGTCAGTTGAACATTAACTTCGCCATTGCCCAAAATCTTAATACCCGCTAGTGGATTTTTTACAATCCCTTGCTCAAGAAGAACTTCTGGTGTGACTTCAGTACCTGCTGCAAAGCTGTTAAGTTCTTCAATGTTCACGATCGCGTATTCTGTACGGAAACGGTTGTTAAATCCACGCTTCGGTACACGACGATACAATGGGTTCTGACCGCCTTCAAATCCAGGACGTACACCGCCGCCGGAACGAGCGTTCTGACCTTTGTGACCACGGCCCGATGTTTTACCGTTACCTGTACCAATACCGCGGCCTTTACGTTTACCCACTTGCGTGGAGCCTGGTGCTGGTGCGAGTTCATGCAATTTCATCGTTCTTGCACCTCCTTATTTATTTCTGGAACCATCTATTGTTGTTATACTTCTTCAACTTTAACCAAGTGGCTTACATGGTTAACCATGCCTCGAATAGCCGGGCTATCGTTCAGTACAACCGTTTGACGAATTTTTTTAAGACCGAACGATTGAACTGTTGCACGTTGTTTCTCGTTGCGGCCAATTAAACTGCGAACGAGGGTGATTTGCAATTTTGCCATCGTATACCCCTCCTTAACCTAAAAGCTCTTCGACAGTTTTTCCACGAAGCTTCGCAACATCTTCCGCACGTTTAAGACGGGAAAGACCTTCGAGCGTTGCGTTAACCATATTCATGGAGTTCGAAGAACCGAGCGATTTCGTCAAGATGTCGCCAACGCCAGCAAGTTCTAGAACCGCACGAACTGGTCCGCCAGCGATAACACCAGTACCTTTGGAAGCCGGCTTCAGGAGAACTTCTCCTGCTCCGAAGTGTCCAAGCACTAAGTGAGGAATTGTTGTGCCAACGAGTGGTACATGGATCAGGTTTTTCTTAGCATCTTCAATACCTTTACGAATTGCATCAGGTACTTCGCCAGCTTTACCGATCCCTGCGCCAACGTAGCCATTGCCGTCGCCGACAACTACAAGCGCACTAAAGCTGAAACGGCGTCCGCCTTTAACAACTTTGGAAACGCGGTTGATATTGACAACTTTTTCTGTCAGTTCTAACGTATTTGGATCTACACGCAAGTCGATTAACCTCCTTATAAGAAAATTCGACTAGAATTCCAGACCAGCTTCGCGTGCTGCGTTAGCCAGCGCCTGAATTCTGCCATGATACAAGTAACCGCCACGGTCAAATACTACTTGGGTCAACCCTTTCGCTTGAGCGCGTTTTGCAACCAATTCGCCGACTTTAGTAGCAGCTTCTACGCTACCGCCGTTACCGATTGTTTCAGCAAGCTCTTTATCCTGTGTGGATGCAGCAGCCAGTGTTACACCAGTTACATCGTCAATCAATTGTGCATAAATATGCTTCGAAGAACGGAATACCGATAGACGCGGACGTAATGCCGTTCCGTTGATTTTTTTACGAACACGCAAGTGTCTTTTCAGACGAGCCTTGTTTTTATCGCCTTTCGTGATCATTCAAGGTTCACTCCTTTCCTAATCCTTATACCGCTATGTTAAGCAGCCCAATTAGACTGCTTATTTCTTCTTACCAGCTTTACCTTCTTTACGGATGATGCGCTCACCCTCGTACTTGATACCTTTACCTTTATAAGGTTCTGGCTCACGTACGGAACGGATTTTGGCAGCAGTTGCGCCAACGAGCTCTTTGTCGATACCGCGAACAATGATTTTCGTGTTCGCAGGTACATCGAACTCAATTCCATTCTCAGGAGTGATCTCTACTGGATGAGAGTAACCAACGTTAAGTACGATTTTCTCTCCAGATTTGCTTGCACGGTAACCTACGCCAACGAGCTCCAAGTTTCTTGAGAACCCTTCAGTAACTCCGCTCACCATGTTAGCGATGACGCTGCGAGTTGTTCCGTGCAATGAGCGATGCAATTTATTGTCAGACGGACGTTCAACCACGATCTCAGTAGCTTCGACATTGATCTTCATATCTTTGTGAAGCGAACGGGACAACGTGCCTTTCGGTCCTTTAACTGTAATTACTGTTTCGTCCAGGTTAATGCTTACGCCAGCTGGCACCTGGATCGGTTTGCGACCAATACGGGACATTGTTACACCTCCAATCTTTGTGACTTGTTACTTACCAAACGTAGCAGACGACTTCGCCGCCAGCTTTACCTTGACGAGCTTCTTTATCGGTCATAACCCCTTTGGACGTGGAAATAATAGCAATTCCCAGACCGCCCAAAACACGTGGGATTTCAGTCGCTTGTGTGTACACACGCAATCCTGGTTTCGAAATACGTTTCAAACCAGTGATAACGCGCTCTTGGTTCGGGCCGTATTTCAAGAAAATACGGATAATCCCTTGTTTGTTGTCCTCGATATATTCAGCATCGCGGATGAAACCCTCGCGCTTCAAGATTTCAGCAATTTGCTTCTTCTGTTTCGAAGCGGGCATTTCTACGGTTTCATGACGAACTACGTTCGCATTACGAATGCGTGTCAACATATCTGCAATCGGATCAGACATAACCATTTGTGTTAACCTCCTTCCCGAACTAGGCTGATTACCAGCTTGCTTTTTTAACGCCAGGAATCTGGCCCTTGTATGCTAATTCACGGAAACAAATCCGGCAAATTTGAAACTTTTGCAAAACAGAGTGCGGACGGCCGCAACGTTCACAGCGTGTATAAGCACGCACTTTAAACTTAGGTGCACGTTGTTGCTTTACTTTCATCGAAGTTTTTGCCACTGGGTATTACACCTCCTACAAGTGGATTACTTCGCAAACGGCATGCCCATTTGGGCTAGCAATTCGCGAGATTCTTCGTCAGTTTTTGCAGTCGTGACGATGACGATGTCCATACCGCGCACTTTATCAACTTTATCATACTCGATCTCCGGGAAGATGAGTTGCTCTTTCAAGCCAAGTGTATAGTTACCGCGTCCGTCGAATGCTTTCGTCGAGACACCACGGAAGTCACGTACACGTGGAAGCGAGATGTTGAACAGCTTGTCAAGGAAATAGTACATGCGCTCACCGCGCAATGTTACTTTAACCCCAATCGGCATATTCTCACGAAGTTTAAAGCCTGCAATAGACTTTTTCGCGCGAGTTACAACTGGTTTTTGACCTGAGATAATGCGAAGTTCTTCAACAGCTACATCAAGCACTTTGGAGTTGGAAACTGCTTCGCCAACACCCATGTTGATGACAACCTTCTCGACCTTCGGCACTTGCATCACAGTCGTATAGTTGAACTTCTGCATTAGTGCAGGCGTGATTTCATTCAGAAAACGATCTTTCAATCTTGCTGCCATTTTTGATGGACCTCCTTTCCTAACGTAACGATTAGTCGATCGATTCGCCGGAACGTTTTGCAATCCGGACTTTTTTGCCGTTGTCGAGCACTTTGTATCCGATACGAGTTACCTTGCCGCTCTTCGGATCAATGTGCATCACGTTCGATACGTGAATCGGCGCTTCTTGCTCGATGATACCGCCCTGCGGGTTTACTTGCGATGGACGAGTATGTTTTTTGACGAAATTGACGCCTTCTACGAGTACACGGTTTTCACGTGGATACGCAGCGATTACACGACCTTTTTTGCCTTTGTCCTTACCGGAAATGACAATTACAGTATCGTCTTTTTTAACGTGCAATTTGTTGTTGTGCGATTCAAGAATTTTTTTCAGCCTTGGCATGAGTTACACCTCCTGCATGCTTGATGATCAAGCTATTGCGACCCCATAGGGATTGAATTAAATAACTTCTGGAGCAAGTGATACGATTTTCATGAAATCTTTGTCGCGAAGTTCACGAGCAACTGGTCCAAAGATACGAGTACCACGTGGGCTCTTGTCTTCTTTTACGATAACAGCTGCATTTTCGTCAAAAGCAATATAGGAACCGTCTTTACGACGAACCGAACGCTTCGTACGAACGATTACTGCTTTAACAACGTCACCTTTTTTGACAACGCCGCCTGGTGTTGCTTGTTTAACTGAACACACGATCAAATCGCCGATAGCGCCGACGCGACGTCCCGTACCGCCAAGCACACGAATACACATTAGTTCTTTGGCGCCAGAGTTGTCAGCAACGCGCAAACGAGAAAATGGTTGAATCATTTTAACGTCCTCCTTCCGGGAAAATGCTCATTTACTATACTACATCTTAAAGGATAATCGCCACTTCAGTTATTTCCACGAGTCTGAAGCGTTTGTCTTTCGACAACGGACGAGTCTCCATGATTTTCACGATGTCGCCAATTTTCGCCTGATTCTCTTCATCATGCGCTTTGAACTTTTTCGTGACCTTAATGCGTTTATGGTAAAGGTTGTGTTTTTTATATGTTTCAATAGCAACAACAACTGTTTTATCCATTTTATCGCTTACGACTTTACCAACTAGTACTTTGCGGGCATTACGTTCGCTCATGTTCTTCCTCCTTCCATAAACCTAGAAGTTCCTTGAATTAGGGACAACTATTTAGCTGCTGATTCCAAGTTCTCTCTCATGCAAAATAGTTTTAGCGCGAGCGATGTTCTTACGCACGTCACGAATACGTGTCGGGCTTTCCAATTGGCCAGTAGCCAGTTGGAAACGAAGATTGAAAAGCTCCTCTTTAAAACCAGTGATTTTTTGTTCTATCTCAGCAGAGGTTAGGTTGCGAAAATCATTAGCTTTCATTTGCTTCACCACCTACTTCTTCGCGTTTCACGAACTTCGTTTTAATCGGCAGTTTGTGGGACGCGAGACGCATCGCTTCACGAGCGACTTCTTCGGATACGCCAGCAAGTTCAAACAGGATTTTACCTGGTTTAACAACTGCAACCCATTTCTCAACGTTACCTTTACCGCTACCCATCCGAACTTCGAGAGGCTTTTGAGTGATCGGTTTAGCTGGGAAGATCTTAATCCATACTTTACCGCCACGTTTGATATAGCGAGTCATTGCGATACGAGCCGATTCAATCTGACGGTTCGTGATCCATGACGGCTCAAGTGCTTGAAGGCCATATTCGCCGAAAGCTACTTCAGTACCGCCTTTTGCACGACCTTTCATATGTCCGCGTTGTTGTTTGCGGTGTTTGACACGTTTAGGTACCAACATGATTAGTTGCCTCCTTCCTGGGGAGCTTTCTTCTTAACGGGAAGGACTTCGCCGCGGTAGATCCATACTTTTACGCCGATAAGGCCGTAAGTAGTAGATGCTTCTGCTGTGCCGTAGTCAATATCAGCGCGCAGTGTATGCAATGGAACAGTACCTTCGCTATAGCCTTCCGAACGTGCAATCTCAGCGCCGCCGAGACGACCGCTAACTGCAGTTTTAATTCCTTTAGCGCCAGCACGCATCGAACGTTGGATCGCTTGTTTCAAAGCACGACGGAATGAAACACGACGCTCCAGTTGTTGAGCAATGCTTTCAGCCACAAGAATAGCGTCCAGATCTGCTTGTTTGATTTCAGAGATGTTGATGTGAACTTTTTTGCCTTTGGAGATTTTACCAAGCTCCGTGCGCAGGTTTTCCACTTCAGAGCCGCCTTTACCGATAACCATTCCTGGTTTAGCGGTTTGGATCGTTACGTTAACGCGATTAGCCGCGCGCTCGATTTCGATATGGGAAACTGCCGCATCTTTAAGTTTGTTCTTCAGGTATTCACGAATTCTTACGTCTTCCATAAGAAGATCACCGAAGTCTTTGCCAGCGTACCATTTGGATTCCCAATCGCGGATAATCCCAATACGGAGACCGACTGGATTTACTTTTTGACCCACACGTTATCCCTCCTTATTTTTCAGATACCACCAAAGTGATGTGGCTGGTTCTTTTATTGATACGGCTTGCACGTCCCATTGCACGTGGACGGAACCGTTTCATTGTTGGACCTTGGTTAACGAAAGCCTGTGAAATAACCAATTTGTTAACGTCCAATTGATAGTTATGCTCAGCGTTAGCAATAGCAGAGTTCAGCAGCTTCTCCAGGATCGGGGATGCTGATTTAGGCGTATGACGCAAAATCGCAATCGCTTCACCTACTTGCTTGCCGCGAATCAGATCCGCTACTAGCTGTGCTTTACGAGGAGCAATGCGTACGAATTTAGCGTGCGCTTTAGCTTCTGGCATGGATGAACCTCCTCTCATACATTAAAGATAATATAGGCAACTATTAACGTTTGCCTGTCTTTTTGTCATCGTCATGACCTTTGTAAGTACGAGTCGGTGCAAACTCACCGAACTTGTGTCCTACCATGTCTTCTGTCACGTATACTGGTACGTGCTTACGGCCATCATACACCGCAATTGTGTGACCAATAAACTGTGGGAAAATCGTCGAGCGACGGGACCAAGTCTTGATCACGACTTTTTTGTTGCTTTCGTTCAATACCTCGACTTTTTTGAGCAGGTGGCCGTCAATAAACGGTCCTTTTTTCAAACTGCGACCCATGTGGAGTCCTCCCTTCGCGGAAACGTAGCTTGTATCAAGCGATTATTACTTCGTACGACGACGAATAATATATTGGCTCGATGCTTTTTTCTTCTTACGCGTTTTGTAACCAAGAGTCGGTTTGCCCCAAGGTGACATAGGGGATTTACGACCGATTGGAGCACGGCCTTCACCACCACCGTGTGGGTGATCGTTAGGGTTCATGACAACGCCGCGAACTTCAGGACGCTTGCCCATCCAACGGGAACGGCCGGCTTTACCGATTTTCACGAGTTCGTGATCTTCGTTACCAACAGAACCGATTGTAGCACGGCAAGTTTTCAGAATGCGACGAACTTCACCGGAAGTCAGACGAATCGATACGTAGTCTTCTTCTTTACCAAGAAGTTGAGCGTTCGTACCAGCTGCGCGTACCAATTGACCGCCTTTGCCTGGTTGCAATTCAATGTTGTGGATAACTGTACCTACTGGAATGTTAGCCAGTGGCAATGCGTTACCAATTTTGATGTCAGCTTCTGGACCGGAAACAACTTGATCTCCGACTTTCAAGCCTTTAGGTGCGATGATGTAAGCTTTCTCACCATCAAGATAATGAATCAAAGCGATATTGGATGTACGGTTCGGATCGTACTCGATCGAAGCTACATTACCAATGATACCGTCTTTGTTACGTTTGAAATCAATTACACGGTATTTACGTTTGTGTCCGCCGCCGTGGTGACGTACCGTAATTTTACCTTGGTTGTTACGACCAGCTCTTTTGAAAAGTGGTGCAAGCAACGATTTCTCCGGTGTGCTTGTTGTGATCTCTTCAAATGTCGATACGGACATATGACGACGAGCTGGAGATGTCGGTTTGTACTTTTTGATTGGCACTTAGATTCCCTCCTTTTCTATACAGACGTTTCAAAGAATTCAAGTTCTTTGCTGTCAGCGCTCAATTGAACGATGGCTTTTTTCCAATCTGGTCTATATCCACTATGTTTACCATAGCGTTTTGGTTTACCAGCAACACGCATTGTGTTAACGCCTGTTACTTTTACTTTGAAGATTTGTTCAATTGCATTTTTGATTTCGGTTTTGTTAGCACGAAGATCGACTTCAAACACATAACGTTTAACAGCCATATAATCGCTCGTGCGCTCCGTAATCACAGGGCGTTTGATAATATCGCGAGGATCTTTCATTACGCAAACACCTCCTGTACTTTCTCTACCGCTTCTTTCGTGATGATGAGCTTGTCATGTACCAAGACATCCAGAACATTAATGCCGTCAGCTGCAACGAATTTAACGCCTGGGATGTTACGAGCAGACAATGCTACGTTATCATCATAGCTAGGCAAAACAACTAGTGCTTTGCGATCAGCTTTCAGGTTGTTAAGGATTGCTGCAAATTCTTTCGTTTTAGGTGATGCTAATGTCAATTGATCAAGAACGATAATTTCGTTAGCGATCACTTTGGAAGACAATGCAGATTTAATCGCCAGACGGCGAACCTTCTTCGGAAGTTTGAAGCCATAAGAGCGTGGAGTCGGTCCGAACACCGTACCACCGCCAACCCATTGTGGAGAGCGTGTGCTACCTTGACGAGCACGGCCAGTACCTTTTTGTTTCCAAGGCTTACGACCGCCGCCGCGTACTTCGGAGCGTCCTTTAGTTTTGTGTGTTCCAGCGCGCTCTGCAGCTTGCTGAAGCACAACAGCGCTATGCAATACATGAGAGTTTGGCTGGATACCGAATACGCTATCTGCCAATTCAAGTTCGCCAACTTGGGAGCCACTCACGTTGTATACTGTTACTTTGGGCATTTCTTGTTCCTCCTTTCTAGAGCAATTATTTCTTAACTGTTTGTTTTACTTTAACGAATCCGTTTTTCGGTCCTGGAATGGAGCCTTTAACGAGCAGTACGTTACGTTCTGCATCTACACGGATAATTTCAAGCTTTTGAATCGTGATTGTTTCGTTACCCATATGTCCTGGAAGGCGTTTGCCTTTCGGTACACGGTTCGCTTGGATAGAACCCATCGAACCTGGTCCACGGTGATAACGCGATCCGTGAGCCATAGGACCCGTGCTTTGTCCCCAACGTTTGATAACGCCGGCAAAGCCTTTACCTTTAGAAATACCCGTTACGTCAACAAATTCGCCCTCTGTGAACAAGTCTGCCTTCACTTCTTGGCCAACTTCATACTCACCTAGATTAATACCGCGAATTTCACGAACGTAGCGCTTAGGAGCCGTATTGGCTTTCTTCGCGTGGCCGATTTCTGGCTTGATTACTCTGCTTTCTTTCTTATCGGAGAAACCGAATTGAACGGCTTCGTAACCATCGTTTTCTTGGTCTTTCTTCTGAAGAACTACACAAGGACCTGCCTCGATAACCGTTACAGGAATAACGTTACCTTCTGGAGTAAATACTTGCGTCATTCCAAGTTTTTTCCCTAAGATACCTTTCATGTTGACACCTCTTTTCCTTCTATAATCAAATTATGCTGTATTACAGTTTGATTTCGATATCTACACCGGATGGTAAATCCAGGCGCATCAGCGCATCAACCGTTTGCGGCGTTGGGTTAACAATGTCGATCAAGCGTTTATGAGTACGCATTTCGAATTGCTCCCGTGAATCCTTGTATTTGTGTACCGCACGCAGAATAGTGATGATTTGCTTCTCTGTAGGAAGCGGAATCGGCCCGGATACACCAGCACCGGAACGTTTTGCAGTTTCTACAATTTTCTCTGCGGACTGGTCAAGAATCCTATGATCGTATGCTTTCAAGCGGATACGAATCTTTTGCTTTGCCATATAAGTCCCTCCTTCTATCGCCCAATTTATTATCGGACATACTCCGTGAGAAAACCCTGATCACATGCCCGACGGCCCCATGGCAAAGGGGCCAGGTGTGTCGGCAACCTCTCACATCATCGCAACGTCACAGACCAACAGTCAATATTATACCGAAACATGTAGGCAAATGCAAGGGATAATTGCATTTTCTTTAATGATTGCTGTTTTATTCGTAAACTTCATTCATTAACGGCCGCTCGGTCAATAACACTTACACTACTGTACTAGATTGGGCATCACATCGTCTAGTGGTAACTTACTCTATATAACTCTATATAATAGAAGAAACGAAAAGACGCTTGCTAGTCGTTGCGTTTCTAATAATGCTGCATTAACCGAGTACCACTCGATCATCAGCCATTTTCTTGCCGCTGATCTGCTCGAATTCACCAAGCAGGCGCTCAACCGTAAGCTCTTTTTTTCGGTCCTCGTTCACTTCAAGAATGATCTTCCCTTTATCCATCATAATCAATCGATTACCAAGTCGGATAGCTTGCTCCATATTGTGAGTAACCATCAGAGTAGTCAAGTTCATTTCGCGCACGAGTGTTTCTGTTAAGGTTGTAATCAACTCAGCTCGCGCTGGATCGAGTGCTGCCGTATGCTCATCCAAGAGCAATATCTGAGGTTTGGTGAATGTAGCCATCAGTAGGCTTAGCGCCTGACGTTCACCGCCTGATAACAATCCAACCTTTGCAGTTAGCCGATTCTCAAGACCAATTCCAAGGCGTGACAGCTGCTCACGAAATATTTTACGGCGATCCCTGTTGATACTTAACGAGAAGCCTCTCTGCTTACCGCGCGTATAGGCCATCGCTAAGTTCTCTTCAATCGACATACGTGGAGCTGTACCTGCCATTGGATCTTGGAACACGCGACCAATCCATTTGCTTCTGCGGTACTCGGGAAGGCTGCTAATATTCTTACCGTCGATCCGCACTTCCCCGATGTCCGGCTTCATAACTCCTGAAATAATGTTCATCAGAGTCGATTTCCCTGCTCCGTTACTGCCAATAACGGTTATGAAATCCCCTGGCTTCATGGCTAGATTAACGCCAACAAGCGCAGTCTTCTCATCTAATGTACCCGGGTTGAACAGCTTCGAGACTTGTGCTATTTCCAGCATCAGCGTTTCCCCACTTTCTGTCCTAAGAGATTGGCTGTTCGCTTACGCGCCAAGCTCTTTTGCTTCCATGACTTCTGCATAGATGGGAATACGAGCGCGATAATAACGATAACTGCCGTTATAAGCTTCAAATCCGAAACCTCAAGGAAATCACTTTGATAAGCAAGACCGATAATGATTCGATAAACAATGGAGCCGAGTATGACGGCGAGTGTCGCTTGAAATACGCTTCTTGCTCCAAACAGCGCTTCACCGATAATGACAGAAGCTAGACCGATAACAATCATACCGACCCCCATCGAGATATCTGCAAATCCGCTTTGCTGAGCAACGAATGAACCAGATAGAGCGACAAGACCGTTCGAGAGCGCTATGCCTAATATTTTAGTTGTGTCCGTGTTCGTACCGAAGCTCCGAATCATTCGTTCATTGTCACCAGTAGCTCTCAAGCTAAGACCTAAATCTGTTTTAAAGAACAGGTCAAGCAGCAGCTTGATGACTATAACGATAATCGGCATAATCAGGAGAACCTTTACGCCCGAGAATATCGTTGAAATATCTGAACCCATCAGTCCAATATTAGGCTTGCCCATGATTCTCATATTAATGGAATACAAAGCAATCATCATCAGAATACCGGACAACAGCCCGTTAATTTTACCTTTTGTATGCAATAGGCCCGTTATAGCACCTGCGACAGCTCCGGCGCCAAATGCCGCAAGACAGGCCAACCATGGCGAAGTGCCGTTCGTAATAAGAACTGCTGCTACCCCTGCTCCTGTTGTGAAGCTTGCATCAACTGTAAGATCGGGGAAATCAAGAATGCGAAATGTAATGTAGACACCTAGAGCCATAAGCGAGTAGAGCAAGCCTAGCTCAAAAGCGCCATTTAACCATACTGGCACCGGGGCACCTCCTCCAATAAAATTGAAAACGAGATGAACTTAAGGAACGTTCACCTCGTTCTCACAGCTATTTATTCAATAATGTTGTTGGCTGCATCTTTCACTCCAGCCTTCATTGCGTCTGTTACTGTAATTCCTTGATCAGCCGCCGCTTTCAAGTTAAGGATCAGATCAAGCTTGTCTGGAACCGTTACTGTCATCTCACCTGGATTTTTGCCATTCAAGATTTCAGCAGCCATTTGACCAACTTGGTAGCCATGATCATAATATTTGAAGCCTACTGTTGCAAAGGCACCACTTTCTACTGTGTCACGATCGCTGGAGAAGAACGGAATCTGATTTTCTTTCGCAAGCTGCAGCAAAGCGTCAACGCCCGATACAACCACATTGTCCAAAGTAATGAACATAGCATCTACTTTACCGACAAGTGATTCGCCAGCTTGTTTCACCTCAGAGGTATTGGTAACGGGCGCTTCAATCAATTCGATATTATGTTTAGCCAATGCTTGCTTCGCATTTGCTGTCATAACAACCGCATTCGGCTCACCTTTGTTAATGACGATACCGACCTTCTTCACATCAGGGAAATTAGCAGCGATGAAATCCATCAATTGAATGACAGCTTCAGGATTCGTATCGGAGGCACCAGTAACGTTACCGCCTGGTGCTTCAAGATTAGTTACAAGTTTCGCATCAAGCGGGTCTGTTACTGCTGCGAACAAAACAGGAGCTGTGTTCCCTGCTTTAGTGTAAGCTTGTACAAGTGCTTGAGCCGACATCGTAGCAATACCAAGAGCCAGATCTGCCTTTGCTCCTGCGATTTTTTGTGCAACGGAAAGGTTGTTCGTCTGATCACCTTGTGCTGTATTGAAATCTACAGTTAAGTTTTCCCCGTCAACAAAGCCTGCATCCTTCAATGCAGCAAGAAAACCTTCACGAGTCGCATCAAGCGATGGATGCTCTACGATTTGAGAAATGGAAATCTTGTATTGTTTGTTATCTTCAGGTGCTTGTGTAGCTGTGTTCTCAGTGCCGGAGGCTGCATTGTTGCCTCCGTTTGCATTGTTCTCTACTTTGTTACCGCAAGCCGCGACCACTAATAGTAGAATCAGAGCGAACGGTATCAACCATTTTTTGTTCATCTTTAAATAACCCCTCTCATTGTCGACTAATTATTTCGCATATTAAAATTACCGTTACAGCAATGCATTGTTGCATTACTTCAATAAAGTATATGGAAATATCAAGACATTTCTAGTCACGTACATTACTGACTTTATTAATTTAATATTAAGTGTGCTTGTCAGTCACGTCAATCCTTATATTACAGGAAATATTAAGAATCATTCTAATTGAAATAATAGAACAACCACACCCTACCTTAACAAAAAAGAAGGCTATCCCGAGCAAGCTCAGAATAGCCTTCTTAAACTTCCATGCGGCTGAAGCCGCGTGGAATTATTTTTGGATTGTTGCTACAGCGCCAGCGCCTACAGTACGGCCGCCTTCACGAATGGAGAAACGAGTTCCCTCTTCAACAGCGATTGGAGCGATAAGCTCAACAGTAACTGTGATGTTGTCGCCAGGCATAACCATTTCAGTACCTTCTGGAAGGTTAACGATACCTGTTACGTCAGTTGTACGGAAGTAGAACTGTGGACGGTAACCTGTGAAGAAAGGTTTGTGACGTCCGCCCTCTTCTTTAGTAAGAACGTAGATTTGTGCAGTGAAGTTAGTGTGTGGTTTAACCGAACCCGGTTTAGCCAATACTTGTCCACGCTCAATATCTTTACGGTCTACACCACGAAGCAAAGCTCCGATGTTGTCGCCCGCTTGTGCGGAATCCATCAATTTACGGAACATCTCAACGCCCGTAACTACGGATTTACGAGTTTCTTCAGCAAGACCAACGATTTCGATCTCGTCGCCTACTTTTACTACGCCACGATCGATACGGCCAGTTGCTACTGTACCACGACCAGTGATTGTGAATACATCCTCGACAGGCATAAGGAAAGGCTTAGCTGTGTCGCGCTCTGGAGTTGGGATGTAAGTGTCAACTTGCTCGAAGAGCTCGATGATTTTTTCTGCCCACTCGCCATCTGGGTTTTGCAGAGCTTCACGCGCTGCGCCACGGATGATTGGAGTGTCGTCGCCTGGGAATTCATACTCGGAAAGAAGGTCGCGAACTTCCATCTCAACAAGCTCAAGAAGCTCTTCGTCTTCAACCATGTCGCATTTGTTCAGGAATACAACGATGTAAGGTACGCCTACTTGACGGGAAAGCAGGATGTGCTCACGCGTTTGCGGCATAGGGCCGTCAGCTGCGGATACAACCAGGATTGCTCCGTCCATTTGAGCAGCACCAGTGATCATGTTCTTAACGTAGTCGGCGTGACCTGGGCAGTCAACGTGAGCGTAGTGACGGTTAGGAGTCTCATACTCAACGTGAGCTGTCGAGATCGTGATACCACGCTCGCGCTCTTCTGGAGCTTTATCGATTTGGTCAAATGCAATTGCTGCACCGCCGTATTTTTTGGAAAGTACAGTTGTGATAGCAGCAGTCAAAGTCGTTTTACCGTGGTCGACGTGACCAATTGTACCGATATTAACGTGCGGTTTGTTACGTTCAAATTTAGCCTTTGCCATTGAACTTAATCCTCCTTATTAATTCTAAAGTTATATGTGTGGGCCAATCATCTACGCTTATATTCTAAGTGGAGATGACGGCCGATGCAAACCTAATCATTTCACATAGATGCTAATTATTAAGCACCTTTGTTTTTAGCAATGATTTCTTCCGAGATCGAACGTGGTACTTCTTCATAGTGCGAAAGCTCCATGGAGAATACGCCACGACCTTGTGTACCCGAACGAAGTGTTGTGGAGTAACCAAACATCTCAGCGAGAGGCACCTTAGCACGGATGATTTGAGCGCCTGCGCGCGAATCCATACCTTCGATACGTCCACGACGGGAGTTAAGCATACCCATTACGTCGCCCATGTACTCTTCTGGAACAGTTACTTCTACTTTCATGATTGGCTCAAGCAGGACAGGCTTACACTTGTCTTTAGCTGCTTTAAGTGCCATCGATCCAGCAATTTTGAACGCCATCTCCGAGGAGTCGACATCATGATAAGATCCGTCAACAACAACCGCTTTAACATCAACGAGTGGGAAGCCAGCGATAACACCGTTCTTCATGGACTCTTCGATACCAGCTTGAATTGGAGCGATGAATTCACGAGGAATCGATCCACCAACTGTTTTGTTTTCGAAAATAAATCCTGTGCCTGGCTCTTGCGGAGTGAATTCAACCCAACAATGACCATATTGACCTTTACCACCGGACTGACGAACGAACTTACCTTCAACCTTCGCAGCTTCACGGAACGTCTCACGGTAAGCAACTTGAGGCTTACCAACGTTTGTTTCAACTTTGAATTCACGGAACATACGGTCAACGAGGATCTCAAGGTGAAGCTCACCCATACCAGAGATAATAGTCTGGTTAGTCTCTTCGTCAGTATGTGCGCGGAAAGTAGGATCTTCTTCAGCAAGCTTGGAGATCGCAATGCCGAGTTTATCTTGGTCAGCTTTCGTTTTTGGTTCGATAGCAACCGAGATAACCGGTTCTGGGAAGTTCATCGATTCGAGAACAATTGGATGTTTCTCATCGCAAAGCGTGTCGCCAGTAATCGTATCTTTAAGACCGACTGCAGCAGCGATATCGCCTGAATAAACTTCGCCAATCTCTTGACGGCTGTTCGCGTGCATTTGGAGAATCCGACCAATCCGCTCACGTTTGTTCTTCGATGCATTCAGAACATATGAACCGGATTTAAGGACACCAGAGTATACGCGGAAGAACGTCAAGCGACCCACATAAGGGTCAGTCATGATTTTGAATGCAAGTGCTGCGAAAGGAGCTTCATCAGATGATGGACGCTCTCCTTCTTCACCCTCTTCTGTAGTACCTTTAATTGCAGGTACATCCAGTGGAGATGGAAGATAATCAACAACAGCATCAATCATCAATTGAACACCTTTATTGCGGTACGAAGAGCCTGCAACTACTGGGAAGATTTTAACTTCACAAACGCCTTTACGAAGCGCTGCTTTGATTTCTGGAATAGTGATTTCTTCACCCTCCAGATATTTCATCGTTAAATCTTCATCCAGCTCTGCAACCTTTTCGATCAATTCCGTACGAAGCGCTTCAACTTGTTCAGAATACTCTGCAGGAATCTCGATTTGCTCAGGATCTTTCCCGAGATCATCTTTGTACTTATATGCTACGCGTTCAACGATGTCGATAACGCCTACGAAATCACTCTCAGCGCCCATCGGCAATTGGATTGCAACAGCATTAGCTTGCAGACGCTCACGCATGTCTTTGATAACATTCAGATAGTCTGCGCCAATGATGTCCATTTTGTTAATGTAAGCAATCCGTGGAACGTTGTAACGATCAGCTTGACGCCATACGGTTTCAGATTGAGGCTCAACGCCTTCTTTTGCACTGAAAACCCCAACGGCCCCGTCCAATACGCGCAGGGAGCGCTCAACTTCTACTGTGAAGTCAACGTGTCCCGGGGTGTCGATAATATTGATACGGTAACCCTTCCATTGAGCAGTCGTCGCAGCAGACGTAATCGTAATGCCACGCTCTTGCTCTTGTTCCATCCAGTCCATTGTCGCAGCGCCTTCATGCACTTCGCCAATTTTATGAGTACGGCCTGTATAGAACAAGATACGCTCAGTTGTAGTCGTTTTACCAGCATCAATATGCGCCATAATCCCGATATTGCGCGTATTGTTCAAGGAGAACTCTCTTGCCATGAATTTGTCTCCTCTCTTGTTTTAAAATCATCTTTAACGATGATATCGCGGTCAGAATTCTACCAGCGGTAGTGTGCAAACGCTTTGTTCGCTTCTGCCATTTTGTGTGTATCTTCACGTTTTTTCACGGAAGCACCAGTGTTATTGGAAGCATCTGTGATTTCAGCAGCCAAACGCTCTTCCATCGTTTTTTCGCCGCGGTTACGTGAATAGTTCACGAGCCAACGGAGACCAAGCGATGTACGGCGCTCAGGTTTAACTTCGATCGGCACTTGGTAGTTGGCACCGCCGACACGGCGTGCTTTAACCTCAAGTACTGGCATAATATTTTTCAGAGCTGCTTCGAACACTTCCATCGGATCTTTACCCGTGCGTTCTTGAATCAGCTTGAAGGCATCATACAACAGTGTTTGAGCAACACCGCGTTTGCCATCGATCATAATACGGTTGATGAGACGCGTTACCAGTTTGCTATTATAAACCGGATCCGGAAGCACATCACGTTTTGTTACAGGACCTTTGCGTGGCATGAGAAAGTCCCCCTTTCTTAGATAGTTTGATCATCTAGCATGCATGATAGCAATGCTTCTATTACTTTTTAACTTTAGGGCGTTTAGTACCGTATTTCGAACGAGATTGGTTACGGTTGTTAACTCCCGCTGTGTCCAATGCTCCGCGAACGATATGGTAACGTACACCCGGAAGGTCTTTTACCCGTCCACCACGAATCAATACAACGCTGTGCTCTTGAAGGTTATGTCCGATACCCGGAATGTAAGCCGTCACCTCTACGCGGTTCGTCAGACGAACACGAGCATATTTACGAAGTGCGGAGTTCGGTTTTTTCGGAGTCATTGTGCCTACACGAGTGCACACACCGCGTTTTTGCGGAGCGCTGATGTTCGTTGCTTCACGTTTTAGGGCGTTAAAGCCTTTTTGCAAAGCTGGCGATTTCGATTTTACGACTTTAGCTTGGCGTCCTTTACGGACTAGCTGGTTAATTGTTGGCATGTTGCCACCCCCTTCCCATGATTCATGTCTACTTTATGGCAAGACATTTTACCCAAAAATTAAGCCCACAGATCCAGGCGAATCATAAAAGAACAAATAAAAATTCTTGTCAGCCCATTATCTTTCAATCATGCACCAACAAAAATGGTTTTTTCTTTATTCTTCGTCATTAATGAGCGCTGCCATAGCGGCTCCGACATCTATCCCGCAGGTTTCCCCGAGGTCTATCATGGTATCGACCCATTGAATGGGAACACTCGACCGCTCACACAGATGAACTATCTTCTCTTTCATCCGCGGATCTGCATCACGAGCCACATAGACTTCGATAGCTTTTTTCAGCTCAAGCATCTTCGTCGTCTGTTTCGCGCCGACCTTAAACTGCATGAAATCACCTATCCTTTTGAAGTAGAGGGATCACACAATTAGGCACACTTCGATATATTATCACCTACAGCCCAAAGGTGTCAAGTGACTTTGTCTATATCGTTGATGCAAAGTTTTGGTTATTACCACTATAGGTAATCCACACAAGTTAAATCCGATATACTTTACAAAAATAAAGTACAAGGGAACTATAAAATCAATCATTTATAGTCCCTATACTCTATGAAAGAGCGGGTCACTTTGCATGTGCTAAGCACTGCAAAGATAACCACGCTCTTCGCTTATTGCAGACTGTTATTCAATCGTTACAGCTTCCGATTCCAGCTCGCCTTGATCGGCTGCTTCTGGCTCATCTTCCATACCGACCAGCTTAATGCTGCGGTAACGATTCATACCTGTACCGGCAGGAATCAACTTACCGATAATAACATTTTCTTTCAACCCAAGCAACTGGTCGACTTTACCTTTGATAGCAGCGTCAGTCAATACACGAGTTGTCTCTTGGAACGATGCCGCTGACAAGAACGAATCCGTCTCAAGGGATGCTTTCGTAATACCGAGCAATACCGGCTTAGCAACTGCAGGCTCAAGACCTGCAAAGATGGCTTCACGGTTGGCTGCCTCATATTCATGAATTTCGGCAAACGCACCAGGCAAGAGCGTTGTATCACCAGCGTCTACGATACGGATTTTACGGAGCATTTGCTTAACCATGACTTCAACGTGCTTGTCATTGATTTCTACCCCTTGGTTCCGGTAAACGCGTTGTACTTCTTGCAGGATGTAGTTCTGAACGCCGCGGATACCTTTAATACGCAGCATTTCTTTCGGATCGATCGATCCGTCCGTCAGCTCGTCTCCGGCTTCCACTTGCTGTCCTTGGGTTACACGGATACGCGAACCGTACGTAATAGCGTACACTTTCGATTCCGCTTCACCTTGAACTTCAATCTCACGACGATCTTTTGCTTCGCGAATTTCTTTGACGACACCGTCAAGCTCAGTAATAATCGCTTGACCTTTCGGATTACGCGCCTCGAAGAGCTCTTGGATACGCGGCAAACCTTGCGTAATATCATCACCGGCTACACCACCGGTATGGAACGTACGCATCGTCAATTGTGTTCCTGGCTCACCGATGGATTGTGCTGCAATAATACCTACTGCTTCACCAATCTCAACGTGCTTGCCAGTTGCAAGGTTACGACCATAACATACTTTACATACGCCATGACGAGCCCGGCAGCTAAGCACAGAACGAATCTGAAGCTTTTCAATACCAGCGTCAATAATCGCATCTGCTTTGGAAGAGTCAATAAGCTCGCTCTTCTTAACGATAACCTCACCTGTTTGCGGGTGACGCAGCGTCTCGAATGCGTAGCGTCCTTCAATACGGTCATAGAGATCCTCAATAACCTCTTTACCGTCTTGAATTTTGCTAACGGAGAAGCCTTTATCCGTACCACAATCGTCTTCACGCACAATGACGTCCTGTGCAACGTCTACCAGACGACGAGTCAGGTAGCCTGAGTCAGCAGTCCGTAGTGCCGTATCGGCAAGACCTTTACGAGCACCATGCGTCGAGATAAAGTACTCGAGTACGGTGAGGCCTTCACGGAAGTTCGATTTGATTGGCAACTCGATGATACGACCCGATGGATTGGCCATCAGACCCCGCATGCCGCCGAGCTGGGCAATCTGTGATTTGTTACCCCGTGCTTTGGAGTCAACCATGAGCATGATGGAATTGTAACGATCCATCGACTTCATGAGGATATCCGTAATTTGATCTTTGGCTTTGCTCCAAATTTCAATAACACGGTCATAACGCTCTTCGTTCGTGATTAGACCACGACGATATTGTGTCATAACGACAGATACTTTTGCATCGGAATCTTTCAGGATGGCTACTTTCTCTTCTGGCACGACAACGTCAGAGACGGATACCGTAATACCTGCACGCGTAGAGTAAGTGAAGCCGAGTTGTTTAATCCTATCAAGAATTATCGATGTTAAAGTTGTATGGTATATACGGAAGCACTCGCCGATAATATTACCCAAGTACTCCTTACCAACGCCGCCAGCAATTGGCAATTCGTCAACGATCTTGTTCAGATCGCTACCTTTTTCGTATACGAAATATTTATCCGGAGTTCCTTGCAGCAAGTTCACTTTCGTAGCTTCGTTGATGTAAGGGAAATCTTCCGGGAAGATTTCATTGAAGATTACTTTACCAACCGTTGTAGACAACAGAGATTGCTGTTGCTTCTCGGAGAAGATTGTTTTCTTCAGCACTTTAACTGGGATGAAAATACGCGCATGCAGAGAAACAATACCGCGTTGATAAGCGGAGATCGCTTCATTAACGGTTGCGAATACCGAACCGCTGCCTTTTGCTTCTTTGTTATCCATAGTCAAGTAGTAGCTGCCGAGAACCATATCCTGCGATGGCGTAACAACCGGCTTGCCGTCTTTCGGGTTCAAGATGTTACCTGATGCTAGCATGAGCAAACGGGCTTCAGCCTGTGCTTCTGCTGACAACGGAACGTGTACGGCCATTTGGTCACCGTCGAAGTCCGCATTATATGCAGTACATACGAGCGGGTGAAGCTTAATGGCGCGACCTTCAACCAGAATCGGTTCGAACGCTTGGATACCAAGACGGTGAAGGGTCGGGGCACGGTTGAGTAGAACCGGATGCTCCTTGATTACTTCTTCAAGAACGTCCCACACTTCAGGGCTTACGCGCTCAACCTTGCGTTTCGCACTCTTAATGTTGTGAGCAAGTCCTTTGTTAACTAGCTCCTTCATAACGAACGGCTTGAACAGCTCTAGAGCCATTTCCTTCGGAAGTCCGCATTGGAACATCTTCAGGTTAGGACCTACAACGATAACCGAACGGCCAGAGTAGTCAACCCGTTTACCGAGCAAGTTCTGACGGAAACGGCCTTGTTTACCTTTCAGCATGTGGCTGAGAGATTTCAAAGGACGGTTACCTGGTCCTGTTACCGGACGTCCACGACGACCGTTATCGATCAATGCATCTACTGCTTCTTGAAGCATACGCTTCTCGTTCTGAACAATAATGTCAGGAGCTCCAAGGTCAAGCAGACGTTTCAACCGGTTGTTCCGGTTAATAACGCGGCGGTACAAGTCATTGAGGTCAGACGTAGCGAACCGTCCGCCATCAAGCTGAACCATCGGACGCAATTCAGGAGGAATAACAGGAAGAACATCGAGAATCATCCATTCTGGCTCATTGCCAGAGTTACGGAATGCTTCAATTACTTCCAAACGCTTGATAGCACGATTACGACGCTGCCCTTGAGCAGTGCGCAGTTCCTCTTTCAGCGTTTCTAGTTCTTTCTCCACATCGATATCTTGTAGAAGCTTCTTGACGGCTTCAGCACCCATGCCAGCGTGGAATCCGTAGCCGTATTTTTCACGGTAGCTGCGGTATTCTTTCTCCGACAATAGCTGTTTTTTCTCAAGCGGCGTATCACCGGGATCAGTGACAACATAAGATGCAAAATAGATAATCTCCTCGAGTGAACGAGGCGACATGTCCAGAGCCAGACCCATACGGCTTGGAATTCCTTTGAAGTACCAAATGTGGGATACCGGAGCAGCAAGCTCGATATGACCCATACGCTCACGACGTACTTTCGCACGGGTTACTTCTACGCCGCAGCGATCACAGACAACGCCTTTATAGCGAACACGCTTGTATTTACCACAATGGCATTCCCAGTCTTTAGTAGGTCCAAAAATTTTCTCGCAGAAGAGCCCTTCCTTCTCCGGTTTTAAGGTCCTATAGTTGATCGTCTCCGGTTTTTTAACTTCTCCGCGGGACCAAGAACGAATTTTATCCGGCGAGGCAAGCCCGATTTTCATATACTCGAAGTTGTTCACGTCCAACAAGGAGCAACCCTCCTTCGTCATGTATGGCTATGTCATGCAATTTAACGGCTGCGCGTCCGCGTATTACGGACGGGCAGCCAGCAGTCATCTTATTCGGCCCCAACTTCAGAGCCTTCCAGATTCAGGTTGAGCTTATCGCTTGCACCCTCATCTTCATCATCTATTTCTTTCATCTCGATCTCTTCTTCATTCTCGGACAGGATCTTAACATCCATACCCAAGCTTTGAAGTTCTTTGATCAATACTTTGAATGACTCTGGAACGCCTGGCTCCGGAACATTCTCACCTTTGACAATAGATTCATAGGTTTTCACCCGGCCGACAACGTCATCGGATTTAACCGTAAGAATCTCTTGAAGCGTGTAGGCTGCGCCGTATGCCTCAAGCGCCCATACTTCCATCTCCCCGAAGCGTTGTCCACCGAATTGCGCTTTACCACCGAGTGGCTGCTGCGTAACGAGGGAGTAAGGTCCAGTAGAGCGGGCATGGATTTTATCGTCTACCATGTGCGCTAGCTTGATCATGTACATAACGCCAACCGTAACTTCACGCTCGAACGACTCACCAGTACGGCCATCGTAGAGCACGGTTTTACCGTTACGCTGCATGCCAGCTTCTTCCATGGCATCAAATACGTCATACTCATGAGCTCCGTCGAATACCGGCGTTGCTGCATGAAGTCCGAGTTGCTTACAAGCCATACCAAGATGGACTTCCAGCACTTGACCGATGTTCATCCGTGAAGGTACGCCGAGCGGGTTAAGCACGACTTCAACAGGAGTTCCATCAGGTAGGAATGGCATATCTTCCTCCGGCATAATACGGGCGATAACCCCTTTATTACCGTGGCGTCCTGCCATTTTGTCCCCTTCAGAGATTTTACGTTTCTGTGCAATGTATACACGAACAAGTTGATTCACGCCTGGTGGCAGTTCATCACCGTTCTCACGTGTAAACACTTTAACGTCAACGACGATACCGTCAGTACCATGCGGTACGCGAAGCGATGTATCACGCACTTCACGAGCCTTCTCGCCGAAGATTGCGTGAAGCAAGCGTTCTTCCGCTGTAAGCTCTGTTACACCTTTAGGTGTTACCTTACCTACAAGGATATCGCCTGCGCCGATCTCAGCACCAACACGGATAATGCCTCGTTCGTCGAGATTTTTGAGCGCTTCTTCACCGACATTCGGAATGTCACGAGTGATTTCTTCTGGTCCGAGCTTCGTATCACGAGCTTCCGATTCATATTCTTCAATGTGAATGGACGTGTATACGTCTTCCTTCACTAGCTTTTCGCTAAGAAGAATAGCATCCTCGTAGTTGTACCCTTCCCAAGTCATGAACGCAACGACTACGTTACGACCAAGTGCCAACTCGCCTTGTTCAGTTGAAGGACCATCAGCGAGAATATCGCCTTTCTTGATCACTTCGCCTTTCTTAACGATAGGACGTTGGTTAATACATGTACCTTGGTTAGAGCGCATGTACTTGTGAAGCTTATGCTTGATCAGATCGCCAGTAACTGGCTTGCCGTCAATCAGTTCTACACGACGTACCCAAATTTCATTAGCTGATACGCGCTCGATAACACCATCATGCTTGGAAACGACGCATACGCCTGAATCCTTCGCCGACTTGTGCTCCATACCTGTACCGACAAGCGGAGCTTTCGGAATCAAGAGCGGTACGGCTTGACGCTGCATGTTCGATCCCATGAGGGCACGGTTGGAGTCATCATTCTCAAGGAACGGAATGAGTGCCGTCGCAACCGATACTACCTGCTTAGGTGATACGTCCATGTAGTCAACGCGATCACTTGGCATCGTAAGAATGTTATCTGCTTGGATATTGTAACGAACGATTACACTATCCTCAGCAAATCTACCGTCTGGAGCTAGCTTCGCATTCGCTTGTGCGACTACGTAGTTATATTCCTCATCAGCAGTCAAGTAAGAAATCTGTTCTGTTACAATTCCCGTCTTCGGATCTACCCAACGGTAAGGAGCCTCAATGAAGCCATACTCGTTAATACGGGCAAAAGAGGATAAGGAGTTGATCAGACCGATATTCGGTCCCTCAGGCGTCTCAATCGGGCACATACGGCCGTAGTGAGAGTTATGAACGTCACGAACCTCGAAGCCTGCGCGTTCCCGCGTCAAACCGCCGGGTCCTAGTGCGGACAGACGACGTTTGTGTGTCAGCTCAGCAAGCGGGTTCGTCTGATCCATAAACTGCGAGAGCTGTGATGAACCGAAGAACTCTTTAATCGAAGCGATAACCGGTCTGATGTTAATCAGCGCTTGCGGCGTAATCGCATTCGCGTCTTGAATGGACATTCTCTCACGCACAACGCGCTCCATCCGGGACAAACCGATCCGGAATTGGTTCTGCAGAAGCTCGCCTACTGAACGAAGACGACGGTTACCAAGGTGGTCAATGTCATCTGTGCTTCCTACGCCATGCAAGAGGTTGATGAAGTAGTTAATGGACGAAATAATATCCGCAGGTGTAATATGCTTCACAGACTTATCAATAACCCCGTTAGCAATTACTTTAATAACCTTCGATTCGTCAATTGGTGAGAATACACTAATCGCTTGTAGTGGAATACTATCAGCATCCAGAACACCATTAGCGACATGGTATGTTTTGAAGCCGACGTTCTTCTCAAGCTTATCAAGAATTTCATCAAGCAGACGACGATCAATCATCTGACCAGCTTCCGCGATGATTTCCCCAGTAGACGGATCAACAAGTGTCTCCGCCAAGCGTTGATTGAACAGACGGTTCTTAATATGAAGCTTTTTGTTTATTTTGTAACGGCCAACATTGGCCAGATCGTATCGTTTTGGATCAAAGAAGCGAGCAACTAGCAAGCTCTTCGCATTATCCAACGTCGGTGGCTCACCTGGACGAAGGCGTTCATAAATCTCGATCAACGCTTTCTCCGTGGAATCCGTGTTGTCTTTGTCCAGCGTGTTAAGAATATACTCGTCATGTCCGAGCAATTCTAGAATTTCTGCGTCAGTCCCAAAACCAAGTGCACGCAAAAGCACCGTCACCGGTATTTTCCGGGTCCGGTCAATACGAACGTAGATGATATCCTTTGCATCCGTCTCGAGCTCCAACCAAGCTCCACGATTCGGAATTACGGTAGCTGTGTATGCTCTCTTCCCGTTCTTGTCAACCTTCGTGCTGAAGTACACACTTGGGGATCGAACCAATTGGCTGACAATTACCCGCTCCGCTCCGTTAATAATAAACGTACCGGTCTCGGTCATCAGCGGGAAGTCACCCATAAACACTTCTTGTTCCTTCACTTCGCCGGTTTCCTTATTGAAGAGCCGTACTTTAACGCGCAGTGGAGCTGCATACGTCACATCGCGTTCCTTTGATTCATCGACCGAATATTTCGGTTCGCCCAAGCTATAGTCGATAAACTCAAGCGATAGATTGCCCGTAAAGTCCTGAATCGGCGAAATATCCTGGAACAACTCAAGCAAGTCGTTATCCAAGAATTTTTCGTACGATTTTTGTTGGATTTCAATCAGGTTCGGGACTTCCAGCACCTCGTTGATCCGGGCGTAACTTCTCCGCGTGCGCCGACCATACTGAACAAGTTGTCCTGCCAACTTAACCTCACCCCTCATGTCTGTCTCACAGCATCGATACTACTGCGTCACTACTTTACTATTTCAAATAAAGAAAAGCCCTTATCGAATAGTTCGAAAAAAGAGCATGTTCCGCAAGTCAACCAAGCGCAGCACGGCGCGATGGTACCATATCAAGTAATTTTGCCCAAAATGTAAACATTATACGTCAATTGCACATTTTCTATGCATTCTGCGCTTAAAAATCGCTATTGACATTTTAGTTAACTAAAGAGATTGAGCCCAATTTAATGCTGACATTTTATAATATTACCATATACAGAAAGTCAAGTCAAGAAAAAAGTCTGACCTATTTTTTTGCCAATAAAATCCTGTAGCCTTTGTCTTTTGTAACTTCCTCTACTTCATTAAATAACGACTGCAGCTTAGCCTCTGCGGATGGTGCGCCCTGCTTTTTTTGAATGACCACCCACATAATCCCACCGGGAGCAAGCAGCTCATAGCCTTCTTCAAAAATACGGTGAACGACCTGTTTGCCAGCACGAATGGGTGGGTTCGTAAGAATAACATCATACGTATTGCCTCTTACAGCCTCATAGATATCACTCTGAAGGATAGTCACATTAGCAATGCCATTGAGCTGTGCATTCTCCCGCGACAACTCCACTGCTCTCTCATTAATATCAATCATCGTCACATGCCCCTCAGATGCAAGCTTAGCAGCCGTTAGTCCAATGGGACCATAACCACATCCAACATCGAGCACTTTTGCGGTTGACGCGAATTGTATCGCATTAAGCAGAACACGGCTCCCATAATCGACACCTGATTTCGAAAAAACGCCTGCATCCGTCACAAATTTCAGTGCATAGCCGCGAAGCTCGGCTTGATGAATGTGCCGATCATGCTTTACTCCCGGAGTTCGGGAATAGTAGTGGTCCGACATTATTAATTCCCTCCTGCCTGAAATAAGAGCTAGAACATACAACGAACCCCTTGAAACGTAACGTTTCAAGGGGCCCGTTATCTAGTTGAAGCGAATTACTTCACTTCTACAGAAGCGCCTGCTTCTTCAAGCTTAGCTTTAACAGCTTCTGCTTCTTCTTTAGCAACGCCTTCTTTGATTGCTTTTGGTGCGTTGTCAACAAGGTCTTTCGCTTCTTTCAGGCCAAGACCTGTGATTTCGCGAACAACTTTGATAACGTTGATTTTGGAAGCGCCAGCGCCGTTCAAGATAACGCTGAATTCAGTTTGCTCAGCTACTTCAGCTGCGCCGCCAGCTGCAGCTGCAACTGGTGCAGCAGCAGTAACGCCGAATTCTTCTTCAATTGCTTTAACAAGATCGTTCAGTTCAAGAACGGACATAACTTTAATTGCTTCTAAGATTTGCTCTTTAGACATGGTTATACCTCCAGGAATGGTTTTAGTTTTTTTTTGGTTTCATGCTGCCGGTATGATCGGGCAGACTTGATTGACGCCGAAACGTCTATTAAGCTTGTGCTTCTTTTTGTTCGCCGACTGCTTTAACCGCAAGCGCGAAGTTGCGCACTGGGGCTTGCAATACGCTGAGGAGCATGGAGAGCAAACCTTCGCGAGACGGAAGTTCCGCCAACGCTTTGATTTGGCTATCGTCAATAACTTTGCCTTCAACTACGCCGCCTTTAAGTTTCAGAGCGTCGTTCTTTTTAGCGAAATCGTTCAAGATTTTTGCTGGTGCAATCAGATCATCTTTGCTGAATGCAATTGCGGTAGGACCCGTCAAAATGCCGTTCAGTTCAGAAAGATCTGCAGCTTCAGTAGCGCGACGAACGAGCGAGTTTTTCAGTACTTGGAACTCAATACCAGCTTCACGAAGCTGTTTACGAAGTTCAGTTACTTGCGCTACGTTCAATCCACGATAATCGGCAATGACTGTGCTGGAGCTTTCACGAAGCTTTGCTGCAATCACTTCCACCGCTTGTTGTTTGTCTTGGATGATTTTTGCGTTTGCCAAACTGTACACCTCCCGTAATATTTTACATCCCGTTCCAACGATGAGCTTCCCCTTGCCTATGCATGAGAAAAGCCTTCACAGTAAGTAGACTGTGAAGGCCATGATGGTTCGTTACTGCGATTGCATCGCATACAAACACTTTATCATAACACCTCGGTAGGAAATTAAGCCTTGCGGCACCTACTGTCTACGGTATGCGTATTCGAATTCAGTTCCGTTTCAATTAGCGATAAGACGCTGTCGATACACGAGCGCCAGGGCCCATTGTCGAAGAAACGGCAATATTTTTCAGGTAAATACCTTTAGCTGCAGCCGGTTTAGCACGGTTCAAAGCTTCGATCAGTGTGCGGAAATTCTCGTTGAGTTTCTCTGCATCGAAAGATGCTTTGCCGATTGGCGCATGGATTTGACCTGCTTTATCAAGACGGTATTCAATCTTACCGGCTTTGATTTCTTGAACGGCTTTAGTAACGTCGAATGTTACTGTTCCTGCTTTAGGGTTAGGCATGAGGCCTTTACCACCGAGGATACGGCCGAGCTTACCAACTTCAGCCATCATGTCCGGCGTTGCTACGCAAACGTCGAATTCGAACCAGCCTTGTTGGATTTTGTTGATCATGTCTGCATCACCGACAAAGTCAGCTCCTGCAGCTTCTGCTTCCTTCGCTTTTTCGCCTTTTGCGAATACGAGGACGCGTTTTGTTTTACCAGTACCGTGCGGAAGTACTACGACGCCACGCACTGCTTGGTCTTGTTTCCGTGGGTCTACACCCAGACGGACAGCAACTTCAATGGATTCGTCGAATTTTGCTGTTGCAGCTTTTTTCACAAGTTCAATTGCTTCCAAAGCTTCATAAGTAGCTTCGCTATCAATCAGCTTAGCAGCTTCTAGATACTTCTTGCCATGTTTAGCCATTTTGTTATCCTCCTTATGTGGTTATAGCGGAAAATCCTCCTAGGGATGATCCTCCCACCAGCGATGCAAGCGCATCGCTACCCGGGCATGCCCTGCGGCAGCCCTAGCGTCTATATCCTAATGGAATGGACGCTATTAGTCAACGATTGTTACACCCATGCTGCGTGCAGTACCTTCAATCATAAGCATTGCTGCTTCGACAGAAGCTGCGTTCAAGTCGGGCATTTTTTGCTCAGCGATTTCACGAACTTTGTCGCGTTTCACAGTAGCAACTTTCTTTTTGTTAGGCTCGCCTGATCCTTTTTCGATACCAGCTGCTACGCGGAGCAATACTGCTGCCGGCGGAGTTTTTGTCTCGAAAGTGAATGAACGATCCTCGAATACAGTGATTACAACTGGGATAATGAGCCCAGCTTGATCGGCTGTACGCGCGTTAAACTCTTTACAGAACGCCATGATGTTAACGCCTGCTTGACCAAGTGCCGGACCAATCGGCGGAGCCGGATTAGCTTTACCTGCAGGAACCTGCAGTTTGACCATCTTGATAACCTTTTTTGCCATGTGACTTACACCTCCTTACCCTGTAATCCCAAGCTGAAGCAAATGCTCCATTTCGCCGGGAATGCCGGCGACCATGGAAACCAGATTCTAGATCTTCTCCACTTGAGTGTAATCCAGCTCTAGTGGGGTTTCCCTACCAAACATGTTGACATGAACCTTAAGCTTCGCTTTGTCGAGCAGAATTTCTTCTACTGTGCCAACAAAGTCTGCGAAAGGACCAACTTTGACGCGTACAGTTTCTTTCAGATCGAACTCGATCTTCGGCTTAGGCTCTTCCATACCCATATGCTTGAGAATTTGTTCCACTTCATCAGGCATGAGTGCGATCGGCTTAGAACCGGCACCAGTTGATCCTACGAATCCTGTAACGCCCGGTGTATTACGAACAACGTACCAAGAATCATCTGTCTGAACCATTTCCACAAGAACATATCCGGGATAGACTTTACGCTGAACGACTTTTTTCTTGCCGTCCTTCTCTACCACTTCTTCTTCCATAGGAACTAGAACGCGGAAGATTTTGTCCTCCATGCCCATAGACTCAAGACGACGCTCCAAATTGGCTTTTACCTTGTTCTCATAACCGGCGTAAGTGTGTACGACATACCATCTTTTTTCCATTCCAATCCACCTTTGGACCCTTCTTAAACAATCAGTTCAACTAGAGACGAGATCCCGATGTCAAGAAGCCAAAAGTAAATCGTCACAAACGTGATCGTCAAAAGGACTACGATCGAATAGCTTGTCAACTCTTTACGGTTTGGCCAGCGAACCTTCTTCAGTTCTGCCCAGCTGTCGGCGAAGAAACTAAACGTTGTTCCGAAGCTCTGCTTCAGTTTAGCCAAAAATGCCACGTCCACACCTCCAATTGACTATCTCGTCTCGCGATGAGGAGTCTGCTCGTTACAGAACTTGCAAAACTTCTTCAACTCGATGCGGTCGGGGTGATTGCGTTTGTTCTTGCTGCTCGCATAGTTTCTCTGTTTGCAGTTTGTGCATGCCAACGTGATAATTACCCGCATTGAATTACACCTCCCGAACTGCTACTAAATGCAATCATGATGAGATAATGAATTATACCACCACGAAATGCGGCCCCAATAGGAAAAAAAACCTCACATATAGGCCTACCTAAAACACTTTATCACACGGCATATTTGATGTCAACGGAAAGATAGGGTGGGAAGCAGCGTATATTCTGGAAAAAGAAGTCGAATACTCGGTTCTCGTCCCTACCAGTATAGTCAGAATAGACCGTTTTTAAAACTAAAAATGAGCCGCGCCCTGTACTGGAATTGACCAGACAGATCGACAGCCCACTCTACTTCACAATATAAAATGGAAAGACATAGTTAACCGCTGATGTCTCTGACTTCCAAGTATCGTTCTAATTTGCGTTTCACACGCTGCAATGCATTGTCAATTGACTTCACATGCCTGTCCAAGTCGACAGCAATTTCCTGGTAAGATCTTCCGTCCAAATAAAGCATAAGCACCTTGCGCTCAAGATCGCTTAATATTTCGGACATTTTGTCTTCCAGTCCACTGAACTCTTCTTGATTAATAATAAGCTCTTCAGGATCGGAAACCCGGGTCCCGCATATGACATCCAGCAAGGTTCGGTCTGAATCTTCGTCGTAGATTGGCTTATCCAGCGAGACATAAGAGTTAAGCGGTATATGCTTCTGCCTTGTAGCTGTCTTAATCGCCGTGATAATCTGTCTCGTAATACATAATTCCGCAAAGGCCTTGAAGCTAGCAAGCTTGTCCCCTTTGAAATCACGGATGGATTTGTACAGGCCGATCATGCCTTCCTGAACAATATCCTCACGATCCGCCCCGATAAGAAAATAGGAACGTGCCTTAGCTCGAACAAAATTTTTGTATTTATTAATCAAATATTCGAGAGCCAGGCTGTCGCCATTTCGGACTGCTTCGACGATGTCTTCATCCGTACTGCTGTCATATTCGAGCGTACTCCATTCTTTGAGGTCGATGCTCACGAACTATCCCTCCGGCCTGCAAGGCGTACGCCGCTAGATTCATATGCAACCAAATAGAAACGACACATCGTTCTTCCAATTCAAACGATTGCGTTTCCCGTCGGAAGATAAGTATAAACAAAAGGTTGTACATAGGCTAACTCATCTTCAAATATAGAGCCAGTATACATTATGTAACCTTACACCGTCAACCAATTTGCCCTTCGGGTAGTGCCGTTTTAATAGTAAATTTGTCACTTTGTGGTTATGATTTCTCGCCCCGGCGAAGCCGCTCCAGCTTCGTCCGAACCTCCAGACTTACAATCCCATCGACGGAGTTGCGCTTACCTGGCCTATCTTCCTTCAGCGTGTTCTCAATCTGCTTGCGATTCTGTCCAATATCGATCAGCAGTTCACGCGCGGATAAGCGAAGCGCGCCTATGCCGAATGCTACATGCTGCTCCACCTGATCCGATGTGGCTACATAAATATTGCGCCGCTTATTGTACATCTCTTTAACGAGCCGCTCAATGCATTCATCGGCTGTTTCTTTTTCTTTTGTATACACAATGGTCAGCTTATGATGACGATACGTAGCACCAAGACCCGGAATTTGGTGGGCATCGAATATGACGTATACCTTCATCCCGGTAAAGCCCTGATAGTCAGCAAGAAGATCGAGCAGCTTATCCCGCGCCTCTTCCAGATTAATTTCCTTCAGCTTCTCCAGTACTGGCCAAGCTCCGATCATATTATATCCGTCTACCAACAGGATATCTTCACGCCGACTCATCGGCTATTCACTCCGGCGCTGCCTAACCACTTCATACATGAGTACGCCTGCAGCTACGGACGCATTTAGAGAATTAAGCTGTCCAAGCATAGGCAGCTTGACCAGGAAGTCACATTTTTCTTTAATCAAACGTCCTATCCCCTTGCCCTCATTGCCGATTACGATCGCTAGCGGAAGATCGAACTTCGTTCTGTATACGTCCTGAGGAGCACTAACATCGGTACCCGCTACCCAGACACCCTCCTCTTTGAGCCGATCAATGGTCTGAGCCAGATTCGTTACTCTCGCTACCGGTACATGCTCAGCCGCGCCTGCGGACGTTTTGAGAACCGTCGCAGTAAGTCCAGCCGCACGGCGCTTCGGAATAATAACACCGTGAACCCCTGTGCATTCAGCTGTACGCAAAATAGAGCCTAGGTTATGCGGATCTTCAATTTCATCCAGCACTAGCAGGAATGGCGTTTCGCCACGATCTTTGGCTACAGCAAGGATATCCTCAATCTCTACATATTCGAACGCAGCCGCTTGCGCAACAACACCTTGATGCTGAACGCCCTCCACCATACTGTCGAGCTTACGCTTGTCCACAAACTGAACGATGATTCCGTTCTTTTTGGCCTCTGCCGTAATGGGCTGAGTCATGCTCTTCTGGGCGCCTTCAGCGATCCAGATTTTGTTGATCTCGCGTCCAGATCGAAGAGCTTCCAGTACCGGATGCTTGCCTGCGATCAGTTCTTCTTGATTATATTGATCCGTCATGATAACCCTCCTTCAAGTCAGTCTACTTCCTTATTCATGTTCCAACTGTTCGGCCTTTGAAGCGACTGCTACGGCGAATAGTTCCCGCAGCCTCTCCGTCCGGCCCTCATAATATAAATAACCGACTAAGCATTCCAGCGCCGTTGCTTGGCGGTAGTCGGCGGGGTCTGCATTCTTAGGCGGCGTACCTGATTTCGTATTGCGTCCTCGCCTTACGATATCAGCTTCTTCCTCCGTGAGCAGCGGCTGCCATTTCTCAAGCAGATTTTTCTGCGCCTTGGCAGAGACGAACTTCGTCGCCTCCCGGTGCAGATGATGCGGCTTATGATTGGTTAGTGACACCAGATACTGTCTCACTAACAATTCAAATACACCATCCCCAATATACGCCAGTACTATCGGACTGAGCAGCTGCGTTTTCTTGGAAGGCTCGTAGAACAATAGAGCAGAGCCAGGCTCCCGCTCCTCACCTGGCCTCTCTTGTTCGTTATGGTCTATAGGATTCAACATTGATTCTCCTCCATGCTCGGTATTCCCTGCGCCGCTCATAGACGCCGCCAACGAATCCCTTGCGGAGTATCCTCAAGCGCGATTCCTTTTTCAGTCAACAGATCACGAATCTCATCTGCACGTGCCCAATTTTTCGATTGACGCGCTTCCGTCCGATCTATAATTAACTGTTCAATCTCAGCATCCAGCAGCTCTGCGCCTTCCTCAGCCTGAGGCAGCAGACCAAGCACAGCATCCATTCGCTCCAAGGAGCGGAGAAGTGCCTCAATACCTTCTGCGGATGCATCGCTGCGCTTCAGATATTGATTGGCTTCGTTCACAAGATCGAATACAGCCGTAACCGCATCCGGTGTATTGAAGTCATCGCTCATCTTCGCCTCGAACTGCGCCGCAATCTCAGCGATCCGTCCATCCAGTTCAGATGGAGCTGCTGCTGCAGCATCCGCACCTAGGCTTGATAACCGATGCCGTAGATTGGACTCGCAATTCACGATACGCTCAACGCTTTTCTCCGCTTGAGCGATGGAATCGCTGCTGAAGTTCAGCGGACTGCGGTAATGAGACGACAATATAAAATAGCGAATCGCATTCGGTTTTATTTTCTTAACCAATTCATTGACCGTAATGCCGTTGCCAAGCGATTTGGACATTTTCTCATTATTGATGTGGATATATCCGTTATGCATCCAATAATTAGCGAGCGGCTTGCCTGTCAACGCCTCGGATTGCGCCACCTCGCATTCATGATGCGGGAATTGAAGATCATGTCCGCCGCCATGAATATCAAGCGTATCACCAAGGTAAGTTCTTGCCATAGCCGAGCACTCAATATGCCAACCTGGGCGTCCAGCACCCCATGGGCTCTCCCAATTGATCTCGCCGGGCTTAGCACCCTTCCATAATACGAAGTCCTGCGGATTCTCCTTGCGATCACCAACCTCAATCCGGATGCCGAACTGCAGCTCCTCCAGATTCTGGTGTGAGAGCTTCCCGTATTCCTCGAATTTCGAGGTTCGGTAGTAGACATCCCCTTCGCTCGTATACGCATAGCCTTTGTTGACCAGCTCTTGAATAAACGCGATGATCTCTGGAATATTCCCGGTTACACGTGGATTCAACGTAGCTTTATGAACACCGAGTGAAGCAATATCCTCGTTGAATGCTGCAATAAACTTTTCCGCTACCTCTGGCACAGTCGAGCCGAGCTGCTCCGCCTTGCGAATGAGCTTATCATCGACATCCGTGAAGTTAACGACATAGTTGACCTCATAGCCCGTATATTCCAAAAATCTGCGAACCACATCGAAGAAAATAACAGGACGAGCGTTACCAATATGAATATAGTCATACACCGTAGGACCGCATACGTACATCTTCACTTTTCCGGGCTCCTGCGATACGAATGTTTCTTTGGCTCTTGATTCTGTATTATAAATTTGAATACTCATGATCTCGCTTCTCCTCCAATTGCAGGCTGCCTAAGCTGCTCTACCTCGGCCTTCAAGCCGTCAATTTCCTTCTGCATTTCACGGAACATCTCAATAACAGGGTCTGGCAGCTGCTTATGGTCAAGACGATCCCCGACACGCTCTCCGTTCCGCTTCACTACACGCCCTGGGTTGCCCACAACTGTACAGTTCGTAGGCACTTCACGAAGCACAACCGCATTAGATCCGATATTTGAATTATCGCCCACCTGGAAGGAACCTAATACTTTGGCGCCGGAGCCAATCACGACATTGTTGCCAATGGTAGGATGCCGCTTCCCTTTTTCTTTTCCGGTACCCCCAAGGGTAACCCCTTGATAGATGACGACATCATCGCCGATTTCACAGGTTTCCCCAATGACAACGCCCATCCCATGGTCGATAAATAAACGCTCACCAATAGTGGCCCCCGGATGAATCTCAATTCCTGTCATGAAACGGCTAGCCTGCGATATTATACGCGCTACCGTATACCATCTGTTACGGTAAAAGAAATGTGCCGTCCGATGAGCCCATATCGCATGTAAGCCGGAATACGTGAAGATCACTTCGAAGCGACTGCGAGCCGCTGGATCATTCTCGAACACCGCATTAATATCTGATTGATAATGGCGGAACATGGATTTTCTCCTCTCCAGCTTCACTAATGCGATCTCCTTACGCTTAGTGACTCCAACAACCGGCGGTTCTTCTTGCACGACGAGACATTATTGAAAAATGATCAACATAAAAAGCCTCTGCAGCATGAGATGCTGCAGAGGCGGGCGTGTAACGTCGCGGTTCCACTCTGCTTGGACTGCCTTACATTACTATCGCGCCGCCCTAAGCTAACTGCCTTGCGGCTCGTAAGCTTGAACTGGCTGCCGATCCGGCTGTCCGTCTTCATGCCCTTAACGCAGGCTGACGTTGCTGCCTACCCCGATCCTCGCCATCCTCCGCTGTAACGGTAGGTACGGTATGGCTATAGATACGGCTCAGAAGCAAAGCTCCCAGGTGCATATTTCCGTCCCCCGCACTAGACAACTCACAGCCTACATCCTACGGCCCTGCATGAGCAAAGCGTTGCATGGATGATGATTGTCCTCTCTGTAAATCCAGCAGAACGTACTTCTCCTGTTCATGGCTTTTCTTTTCATCGAATTGTTATTGGTAGTACCAGTATAACGAATACCCAAATAGGTGACAAGGGAATTGTGCCTATACTATTGACCTAGACGTCCGCGCAGTCTGCTCATCACTTTATCTTTGCCTAACAGAGCAATGGATTGATTAAGATCAGGGCCATGCGTTTGTCCCGTGAGTGCTGCACGAATTGGCATAAAGAGCTGCTTGCCCTTGAAGCCGGTTTCCTTTTGTACGGCTTTAATGTTTTCTTTAATGCCATCTACCGCCAGCGGCTCATCGCCGCCCGCTTCTACCAGAGCTAAGAACGCGGAGAGCACTACAGGCACTTGCTCTTCAGCCAGCACAGCCGCAGCTTCCTCCTCATCTTCCACGTTGTCACGGAAGAAGAGCTCGGTTAGTGGTACAATCTCAGACGCAGAGCGCAGCTTGTCTTGATACAGGGCAACAAGATCGCTTACCCAAGCGCGGCCTGCTGCATCAAGCTCCTCAGACGTGCGTCCGGCTTTCTGCAGATGCGGCAAGCATAGATCAACCAGTCGTGGCAGCTCTGTTTTCTTAATATATTCATTGTTCATCCAGCTCAGCTTCTGCGTATCGAATACGGCAGGGCTCTTGCTTAGGCGATCTGCATTGAACACTTGTACAAGCTCTTCACGCGTGAACATCTCCTGCTCACCCTCCGGAGACCAGCCAAGGAGTGCAATGAAGTTGAACAAGGCTTCCGGCAAATACCCTAGGCCATCGTATTGCTCGATGAACTGGATAATGGACTCGTCACGCTTGCTCAGCTTCTTGCGGCTCTCATTCACGATAAGAGTCATATGGCCGAACTTCGGCGCCTGCCACCCGAATGCTTCATAGATCATCAGTTGACGCGGTGTATTCGATATATGATCCTCACCACGCAGCACGTGGCTGATCTTCATCAGGTAGTCATCCAGGACAACCGCGAAGTTGTACGTTGGAATGCCGTCTTTCTTTACAATAACGAAATCGCCCATCTCCACCGTATCGAAGCTGATGGAGCCTTTGACAATATCATCGAACGCATAAGTCTTCCCCTCAGGTACACGGAAGCGAATGCTAGGCACACGTCCCTCCGCTTCGAACGACTGACGCTGCTCCTCCGTCAGATCACGATGACGTCCCGAATAGCGTGGCGTCTCACCGCGTGCGGTCTGTTCTTCCCGCTCCTGCTCAAGCTCCTCCTGCGTGCAATAGCAGCGGTAAGCAAGCCCGCGGTCAAGCAGATCCTGCCAATATTCACGGTAAATATCCAGACGCTCCGTCTGACGGTAGGGACCGTAGCCTCCTCCGATATCAACGCTCTCGTCCCAATCGATTCCGAGCCATTTCAGATAAGTAAGCTGGCTTTCTTCACCGCCGGCAACGTTGCGCTTCACATCGGTATCCTCGATACGAACGATAAATTTGCCGCCATGATGGCGAGCGAACAAATAATTGAATAAGGCCGTTCTTGCATTGCCGATATGTAAATGGCCAGTCGGTGATGGCGCATACCGAACGCGGACTTCTTGTGTCATTGTATTAACCCCTTCCGTATCATCCAAGCATATGTACAAATCGTTTTATTTTAATGAAAATCATAGCACATTCTTTATTAAGCAAACAACAGACTGCGCAGCAATTCCCTCTCCTCTTCCGGTGAAGCCTAGCTGCTCCGTCGTCGTCGCCTTCACGTTCACCTGCGACACCTCTGCATGCAGAGCACGAGCGATAACCTCGGACATTTGCGAAATGTAAGGCAGCATCTTCGGACGCTGAGCGATAATTGTAGAGTCAATATTCCCCAGCTTGTAGCCGCGTTCTTCTACCATTGCCCATACCTCTTCCAGCAGCTTCAAGCTGTCCGCATCCTTGAACGCAGCATCTGTATCGGGAAAATGCTTGCCGATATCGCCTAACCCAAGCGCACCCAGTATAGCATCCGTTATCGCATGCAGCAGAACATCCGCATCGGAATGTCCTAGCAGGCCTTTCTCATATGGAATCTTTACGCCGCCAATAATACACGGTCTGCCCTCCACAAGCTGATGCACATCGAAGCCTTGTCCCACTCTAATCATTTCAATTCTTCCCCTTTCTCCTGCTTCCAAGCAAAAATTCCGCCCATGGCAAATCATCTGGCGTTGTAATCTTTATATTGGTGTAATCCCCTTCTGCTATTGCCACAGCAGCACCCATACGCTCTACGACCATCGCATCATCCGTGCCTAGAAACTGCTCAGCCTCGGCACTCTCATGCGCAGTAACCAGCAGCTCACGACGAAAAGCCTGCGGCGTTTGTATCGCCCACAAGCTTCGACGGTCCGGTGTTGCCACGATCAGACCTGCATCGTCTACCTGTTTAATCGTATCCTTGACCGGTACCGCAAGAACAGCAGCCCCCACTTGCTTCGCTGTGACACAGCAAGCACGAATCGCTTCCGGTGTTACGAGAGGCCGTACCCCATCGTGAACCATGACCCATTCAATGGCTGGCGACAGCGCCTTAATTCCTGCATGTACCGAATGCTGGCGCTCTCCGCCTCCGGCAACGACAGCCGTCACTTTATTCAGGCTATATTCTTGAACAAGCTGGCTGCAGCGCTCCACATCATCCGCACCTACGACAAGCGCTATATCCGCAATATTGTCCAACGATTGAAACAGCTCCAGCGTATGGACGATGATTGGCTTACCTTGAAGAGGCAAATATTGTTTACTTTCTTTCGTTCCCATACGCGAACCGCGTCCGGCTGCGACGACAACGACTCCCCATTGTGATTTCATGACTATGCCCGCCTACCTTCATACTGATTCCCAAGAAGAAACGGCTTCGCCGTCCTCTGCAGGAGGACGGCACCCGTTACTCGTAGAAATAGAAGACTATGTATTGTATCGAATACCATTCAACATATAGTCTTATATTTTGAAATAAGCATGCTAGTCAATTATTCGAATCGATCATAGCAGCTAGTTACTCCTACTATAACCTTTTACTGAGCTTTTTCCAACAGCTTCGGCTTGGCGAATATCATTCTGCCGGCAGATGTCTGCAGGACGCTGGTCACCAGCACCTCCATTGTCGTACCGATATACTCGCGTCCACCTTCCACAACAATCATCGTGCCATCATCGAGATAAGCGACCCCTTGACCATGTTCTTTGCCGTCCTTGATAACTTGTACGATAATTTCTTCTCCAGGCAGCACGACCGGCTTAACTGCATTCGCCAGATCATTAATATTAAGAACAGATACTCCTTGCAGCTCGCATACCTTATTAAGATTGAAATCATTGGTGACGACCTTGCCCTTGAGCGCTTTCGCCAGCTTCACAAGCTTGCTGTCTACCTCGCTGATTTCTTCGAAATCACCTTCATAAATAAGCACCCGTACATCAAGCTCTTTCTGAATTTTGTTCAAAATATCGAGCCCCCGACGTCCGCGGTTGCGCTTCAGCAAATCCGACGAGTCCGCAATGTGCTGCAGCTCTTCCAGTACGAATTCTGGAATGACGAGCGTGCCTTCAATAAATCCTGTTTTGCAAATATCTGCAATTCGACCATCGATAATCACACTGGTATCCAGAATTTTATGTTCTTCGAAGCCGCTTGTCTCATCCGGTATAGCAGGCGCCTTCCGCTGTTCAAGCATGTGGGCTGTCGCTGCAGCCAGCTCTTCTTTTTTGTGCCAAGCGATTCTAAGCCCCAAATAACCAAACAACAACGACATCACTGCCGGCAGTAGAATACCGGGACCTCTAAGCTCCGATACAGCCGGATATAGCAGTACTGACAACAGCAATCCAAGAAACAAGCCGCCGATCCCTGCAAATAAATCCTTTATTGGCATTTCTGCGGTATGCTCTGCCCCTTTTTGCATGAAACGAATGAGCTGCTTCGCTACCATCGTAGCTGCAACCACACCGCATACGGCGCCAATTGCCACATACATGTAATAAGAGCCTGAACGCTGCAGCATTCCGAGTGACGGTTCTGACCAGATTCCCGCTCCGCTCGTCATACTATGCACTTCAGCACCAGCCATTCCACCGAACAGCATACCAATGATTTGAATAAAACGTCTTACCATATCTTCCACCTCCATTACAATTATGTTCCAATTTTGGACACGCTAACCGTCATGGTGAATGATTTTTAATTTTGAAAAGAACAACCGATAGGCTTATAATGGAAAAGGAGATAACTTCTGAATGAGCTGATGAAAAGAGGTGGTACCGATGAGCGCTCCAACGTTGGATCAATTCCAGCAGCAAGTATCTGAATTGCTGCTCAGGCATCGAAGCTTACTAGATGTGATGTCTAAATTTGGCCAGTCCGGAGCATCTGTTAATCGGGCGATATCCAAAGCCGTCACAGATTGCGGCTGTATCGAACTTAATGCTCGCAAGCAGCAATACTCGGATGAACTCAATCTCGAAAATGCAAAATCCACGCTTCAAAGCCATCTATCCGGTCAGGTATGTGAATCTTGCCGGGATGTGATGAAGGCGGAGCTGGGACGCAACTTGTTCTACATGACCGCGATGTGCAATCTACTCGACATTCAACTAGATGAGGTTATTGCTGACGAATACGACAAATGCTCAACGCTTGGATTATTCAACTTAACCTGAAGTCAAAAAAAACCGCTCGATTCATTCCACAGTGGAATGGATCGGGCGGTTTTCTTATTGCCTTGCTGTCCTAACAGTCGATCAAGCTGGTGTCTCCGACTGCACATTATCATCAGGCAGGTCAGAGTTTTTGCCGCGGCGTTTGCGAATTCGCTTCTTCACACGGCGATCAACGTTTTTTTTTAACCCATACAGCGCATACAAGAGCAACGGTACAAAAATAATTTTGGACAGCTGATTCGGGAATAGGATTCCTAGCAGTACGGCTAATGCCACAACTCCAGGAATCATCCAAATCGCGCCTTTAGAGATACCGATTTTTTTGAAATTCGGATATTTAATCGTACTAACCATTAACAGGGATAGCACCAACGTGCTCGCGAGCAATACGGAGACTACAATATCTCCCTGGAACAATGCAAGGGTAGCAAGCACTCCGCCAGCTGCAGGAATCGGCAGCCCGATGAAATAACCAGGTTTACCCGCTACAACGTTGAAGCGTGCAAGCCTCAAAGCACCACAAATCGGGAATAAAGCTGTAATACTATAAGCAATCGTCGGATTCAAATCTTGAAAGGCAACAACATACATAATAAAGGCCGGCGCTACACCGAACGAAATCACATCTGATAAGGAATCGAGCTCTTTCCCGAACTCGCTTTGCACATTCAATGCACGCGCTACTCGCCCGTCAACACCGTCAAGAAGCATAGCGATAATAACCATCATCGCTGCCAGTTCAGGCTTTTCATTGAAAACTAAAATAATGGCGACTATTCCGAGGAATAAGTTCCCCACCGTGAGAAGGCTCGGTATCGACTTTGTAATCATCTATTCCACCTCTTCTCTACTATACCCTAAAACCGATTACTAATGTATGATCATACTGCTGTACACATTCCATCCATTGTATGAGATTTAAATTTGTCTGTCAATGAACATCTGCTCTTGAATACGCTTTAGCCCATCCTTGATAGCCCTTGCACGCACCTCGCCAATGCCATCGACCTCGTCCAGTTCCTCAATCGTAGCCATCAGAATATGTGGCAGACGACCGAACCGCTCAATCAGATTATTCATAATAATGAGCGGCAGACGAGGAATTTTGTTCAGCAATCGGTAGCCGCGCGGCGATACTGATTCCTCAGCCATAGCCCCCGTATGAGGATAGCCAAGCAATCGGATAATCGGCGGCGCATCGAGCAGCTCATCGGAGCTCAGCTTCTTGAGACTAACACGAAGCTCTCTGATTCTGTCATCCCCATTATCCTTCGCATAATCCTTAAGTAAATACCAAGCATCCTCATCTACGCCGTTAACCAGCTCTTCCATCTGCATGGCAATCAGTCGGCCTTCTGTACCCAGCTCCGTCACATAACGCTTGATCTCCATCTTCACGCGGAGCACCATCTCCAGGCGCTGCACGACATGAGCAACCTCCTGCAGAGTTACCAGCTCCTCGAACTCAAGAGCAGACAGGTTCGTCAACGATTGGCTTAGAACGACCTTGTATTTCTCCAGCGTCTGTATCGCTTGGTTCGCCTTGGTCAGAATGACGCCCATTTCCTTCAGGGAGTAGCGCAGGTTCCCTTGGTATAAGGTAATGATATTCCGTCGCTGTGATATCGATACGACCAGCTTGCCAGTCTGCTTAGCAACACGCTCTGCCGTCCTATGGCGAATACCGGTCTCTATGGAAGGAATCGAGCTGTTCGGAATAAGCTGGGTGTTGGCATATAGAATGCGCCGCATATCCTCGCTCAGAATAATGCCGCCATCCATCTTGGCCAATTCATATAAGTAGTTCGGTGAAAAATCACAATTAATTGAGAACCCGCCATCGACGACTTCCATCACTTCCGGACTGTAGCCTACCACGATTAAAGCGCCCGTTTTGGCCCGAAGCACATTCTCGAGCCCTTCACGGAACGGGGTACCGGGTGCTACTAGCTGCAATAATTGATTCATAATTTCTAGCTGACTTTGTTCCTTCATCATTTGCCCCCTATCCAAGTGCTGCCGAAAGTGCCTCTGTTACCGTACTGACGCCGATAATCTCAATGCCCTCAGGCGGTTTCCAGCCCTTCAAGCTCTTCTCTGGCATGATAACCCGTTTGAATCCTAGCTTCTCTGCTTCCTTGACTCTCTGCTCTGCACGGGACACAGCTCTAACTTCTCCCGTCAAGCCAACCTCGCCAAAAATAACATCGTATGGCCTTGTCGGGGCATCACGAAAGCTCGATGCTAACGAGACGGCCGCAGCTAAGTCGACCGCCGGCTCATCCAGCTTAATGCCTCCAGCCACATTCAAGTACGCGTCTTGATTCTGCAGTACCATGCCAATCCGCTTCTCTAATACGGCGATAATGAGTGCCATACGGTGATGGTCGATGCCAGTAGACATCCGTCTTGGAGAAGGGAAATTCGTCTGTGCGACTAGAGCCTGCAGCTCCACAAGAACCGGCCGTGTACCTTCCATGCTTGCTACTACCGTCGATCCAGACACACCCAGCGGTCGCTCGGACAAGAATAGCTCGGAGGGGTTAGCTACTTCTCGCAGACCTTGCTCACCCATCTCGAATATTCCGATCTCATCCGTTGAACCGAACCTGTTCTTGACCGCTCTAAGCAGGCGATAGGTATGATGACGCTCTCCTTCGAAATAAAGTACGCAGTCCACCATATGCTCGAGCAAGCGCGGACCAGCTATTGCCCCTTCTTTGGTCACGTGTCCGACCAGCACGGTAGCAATTCCTTTGATCTTAGCAACTCGCATGAAATGAGCGGTACATTCCCTTACCTGCGCAACACTGCCAGGTGCTGACTGCACATTCGGATCATACACGGTCTGAATCGAATCGATAACTAGAAAATCTGGCTGAAGATTCTCAATGGCATCGTTAATCTGCTCCATGTTCGTCTCACAAAACACATATAGCATTTCACTGAGTGCTCCGAGTCTATCCGCACGCAGACGTGTCTGCCGAACAGACTCCTCCCCGGAAACATACAAGACCTTCAAGCCTTTAGACGCAAGCGCATGTGAGGTTTGAAGCAGCAGCGTAGACTTTCCGATACCAGGATCTCCCCCGACAAGAATTAGAGAGCCGGGGACAACTCCGCCCCCAAGCACGCGATTAAGCTCCAGAAGCCGCGTTTCGATGCGCGGTTCCTGCCCGCTTTCTATATGTATGATGGATTGTGGTTTTTCTTTCGTCTGAGTCTGAACCGAGCGAAGACCAATCCCTTGCGTCTTCACAACCGTCTCCTTCTCTTCCACCATGGAATTCCAAGCGTGGCATCCAGGGCATTTACCGAGCCATTTTGGCGACTCATTCCCACATTCTGTACAAACAAACTTCAGTTTTATTTTTGCCATGCCAAGCTCCTTTTAACAACACTATCATTCAAAGTTTACCATTTAATTCTGATCGTATAAACCCTTTCTTCATTTATAAAGCAGAAAGATCCCTGTCATCCATTGTTGGATGAAGGGACTCCTCCTAAACGCCTAAGCTTTTAAGCTTGATTAATCAGTGATTTGGATACCAATACTTTATGTGTCGTTAGCTGAGATCCCAGCATGATTCGCTCCCCTTCAGCATTAGCCTCTGTCTGATTATGATCCTTGGCTGCTGACTTGCTGCGATGTGCATGCGCTTGTCGGAAGGAATCACTGTTCACCCATCCCTCGAATGAAGCCTTATCATTCCAAGTCGTACATACCTTCAGCTCATCATGCTCCGTAAGGCCTTCTGTTAGAAGAACCTCCATGCGAATGAAGCCACGCGACTCTTCTATCCCCTTAGTGGCCTTGAACTTCTCAGCAACCGACTCCCCATGACCCTTTTTGACTTTGATGGTATTGGTTACAACGATCATATTTAACATCCTCCTAGGCAAACTAACTATTACCGTTATTGAAGGCTTTGCAAGTACGCATAGACACCGCGTGCTTCTTCTCCGCCCATTTTGGCATGAACAATAAGAGGAATACCATGTGGACCCCTTGCATGAATACGAGATGGATCATCACTAATGATGGCATGAACGATACCTAGCTTGCCCAGCATAGCCGCCGTGAACAAATCCATGCTCGCACCTTGCTCGATCAAATAGAGTACAATATCCCGACGCCCAACATGAGCTGCTGCGCTAAGCGCACTCTCCCAGTCACCGTCTCCCCAATCACAGACCGCGTGAAGCAGTCCTTGCTCTTCCTGCAACATTCGCTTCACCATATCCAGATCCATGTGTGCGGCTCTTACGAATTGCTTCACTAGCTCGCTTGGCAAAGGCTTGACTGCAGCCCAACCATCGGGTTGTATACGTAGCATGGGCAATACCTCATCTCGGGTTTATTAGTGACACTACTTATTAACGACGTTTATATAAAAGCTACATCTGACTTATCTGTTGATTTGTATAGTTTCAATAGATGCAGTATATACGATAATGATTCTCATTGTCAATATAGCTATAGTCTTATTGTCTCCTTAATGCAACTGATCCCCTGTACATAAAAAAGGAGAATGCCCTCCTATTAGAAGGCATTCTCCTCTATTTTATTTCGTTGCTGGCTCTTCTGATGCAGGCACCACTTCATTGCCTGTGGTTTTGGTAACGGTCAAACCACCGTCTTTTTCATCAATCGTCAGCGTATCGCCTTTTTGAATATTACCCATCAGCAGCTCCTCGGATAACCGATCCTCAATATGCTTCTGAATAGCCCGGCGCAGTGGACGAGCTCCATACTGCGGATCGAAACCTTCTTTGGCTAGGAACGCCTTGGCTGTATCGGTCAATACGAAGTCGACCTCTTGCTCCTTCAGACGTTTGCGCAGATCTTCGGACATAAGTGTCACGATTTGCGAGATATGCTCTTGCTCCAAAGAGTGGAACACGATCGTCTCGTCGATCCGGTTCAGGAACTCTGGACGGAAGCTCTTCTTAAGCTCGCCGAGCACTTTGTCTTTCATTTGTGTAAACTCACGACCCGCATCTTGTACGGCTGTAAAGCCTAATGACGAGTTGCGTTTAATCTGATCCGCACCTACATTAGAAGTCATAATGATGAGCGTATTGCGGAAATCGACTACGCGGCCCTTGGAATCGGTCAGACGGCCGTCCTCCAGCACTTGAAGCAGGATGTTGAACACTTCAGGATGCGCCTTCTCAATCTCATCCAGCAATACTACGGAATAAGGCTTACGGCGAACCTTCTCGGTCAATTGACCGCCTTCTTCATAGCCAACATAGCCCGGAGGCGCTCCAACTAGTCGTGAGGTCGAATGCTTCTCCATATACTCGGACATATCGATGCGGATAACCGCATTCTCATCACCGAATACAGCTTCAGCCAATGCTCTTGCAAGCTCTGTCTTACCGACACCTGTTGGGCCTAAGAAGATAAAGGATCCCATCGGACGCTTCGGATCCTTAAGTCCTGCACGTGCACGGCGCATCGCCTTGGACACTGCTTTGACCGCTTCTTCTTGACCGATTATCCGACCATGAAGAATAGATTCCATTTTGAGCAAGCGCTCCGTCTCTTCCTCAGCCAGCTTGCTTACTGGAATTCCAGTCCAGCTAGCCACTACCTGAGCAATATCTTCCGGAGTCACTTCCGAATCGGTACGTCCTTGTTTTTCTTTCCATTGGTTTTTCGTAACATCAAGCTCTTCACGGATTTTTTGCTCCGTGTCACGAAGAGCAGCTGCTTTCTCGAACTCTTGACTCTGAACAGCAGCGTCCTTCTCCTTGCGGATATCCTCCAGACGGTTCTCCAGCTGTTTCAGGTTAGGCGGTACGGTGTACGAGTTAAGACGTACCTTAGAGCCAGCCTCATCGATAAGATCAATCGCTTTGTCCGGCAGGAAGCGATCCGTAATATAACGGTCAGACAGCTTCACTGCTTGAATGATTGCTTCATCTGTGATTTTGACACGGTGATGCGCCTCATAACGATCACGCAAGCCATATAGGATCTGAACGGCTTCATCTGGAGAAGGCTGATCAACCGTGATTGGCTGGAATCGACGCTCCAGTGCAGCATCCTTCTCGATATACTTACGGTACTCATCAAGCGTTGTAGCGCCAATGCACTGCAGCTCACCACGTGCAAGCGCGGGTTTCAATATATTAGAAGCATCGATTGCCCCTTCGGCTCCACCTGCTCCGATTAGCGTATGAAGCTCATCGATGAACAGAATGATGTTGCCGGCTTGGCGAATCTCATCCATAATTTTTTTGAGTCGATCCTCGAACTCACCGCGGTATTTGGTGCCGGCTACAACCGAGCCCATATCGAGCGTCATGACACGTTTGTCACGAAGAGTTTCTGGAATTTCATTCTCAATGATTTTTTGAGCAAGTCCTTCGGCAATAGCTGTCTTACCGACACCAGGTTCACCGATCAGTACCGGGTTGTTCTTCGTCCGGCGGCTGAGCACTTGAATTACACGCTCAATTTCTTTGCTGCGACCGATAACCGGATCAAGATTGCCCTCTTTGGCGAAAGCCGTTAGATCTCTTGCTAGGCCGTCTAGCGTCGGTGTGCTTACATTAGAAGGAGCACCGTGATTGCTGGATACTGCTTCACTGCTGCCTAACAGCTGTAAGACTTGCTGACGTGCTTTATTAAGGCTAATGCCGAGATTATTAAGTACTCTTGCTGCAACGCCTTCCCCTTCACGAATCAGACCAAGTAGAATATGCTCTGTTCCAACGTAAGTGTGTCCAAGCTTTCTTGCTTCGTCCATAGACAGCTCAATCACTTTTTTGGCACGCGGCGTGTAGGCAATGTTCGTCGGCTGTTCTTGTCCCCGGCCGATTAAAGCTTCCACTTCATCTTGAATTTTCTCAAGACCAAGTCCAAGACCGATCAAAGCCTTAGCTGCAATACCTTCCCCTTCACGTATCAGACCGAGCAAAATATGCTCTGTTCCGATATTGTTATGCCCTAGACGTACCGCTTCCTCCTGTGCTAACGCCAGCACCTTCTGTGCCCGCTCAGTGAATCGTCCAAACATCATGTTCACGCACCCCCATGCTCGGTTTGACTCCGCAATTGATTGCGGATTAATTCAGCCCTTCGATAATCCCGCTGCTCCGAATTCATTTGTTCATTGAATATCTGCTGCAGGAACCCAGGCTGTGTCATTACAATTAATTCATTCATCACCTGTGGTGATACATCATCCAGTAAGCCTAGATCGACGCCAAGCCTTAAATCAGACAACCGCTGTGCAGATTCCTTGGAATCCATAACCGCTGCATAAGCGAGAATACCATAAGACCGCTTCACCCTGTCTTCAATTCGCAAGCGCGAATCAGACATCAGCCTTACTCTTGCTGCCTTCTCATGCTCAATGATTTGCTTGACTACACCGTATAAATTGTCGATAATTTCATTCTCTGATTGTCCCAGCGTAATCTGATTCGATATCTGGAACAAGTTACCTAATGCTTCGCTGCCTTCCCCATATAATCCTCTAACAGCCAAGCCAACTTGTGTAACCGCTGATAGAATTCGATTAATCTGGTTCGTAAGCACAAGCGCTGGCAAATGCATCATGACGGATGCCCTAATGCCAGTGCCTACATTCGTAGGACAGGTCGTTAAGTATCCTCTTCGCTCATCGAACGCATAGTTTACTTCCGCTTCGAATATGTCATCGATTCGGTTAGCAAGCTCCCAAGCCTCTTTTATCTGGAATCCCGGATATAAGCATTGGATGCGCAGATGATCCTCTTCATTAATCATGATGCTCACAGCTTCATTATCACTCAGAATAACAGCACCGCCACGCGACTCATTAGCTAAATTCGGACTAATTAAATGCTTCTCCACTAAAACGCGTCGTTCAAGCTGGTTGAGCTCCGACAAGATGATGGTGTCGAACTTACCAATCGGCTCCAGCTTATCTGAATTGCCGATTGCTGTTAGCTGTTCCATCACTTCAAGCGATTGTTCGCCAGTAGCCAACATTGGGAATGGCAGATGACGCAAGTTCCGAGCGATTCGTATCCGACTGCTGATTACGATTTCGGAATCTGGTCCATCACCCTTCATCCAATCGCTTAACGGTTGCTGTGAGAAACGACGTTTCGTCAAGAGGAACCCTCCTTCAATCGGCCTTACAGGTCTACTATTTTACGCTCCAGCTCACGAATTCGATCCCGAATGTGAGCTGCGCTCTCAAATTCTTCTTGTTCAATACGGCTCTGCAAATCCCTGCGCAATTGATCAATTTCACGTTTGTACTGTATTTGTCCACCGCAGCGTGTAGGAATTTTGCCGATATGAACTGTATTACCATGTACCCGTTTCAGCAACGGATCTAACCGTTCTCCAAACTGACGGTAGCATGAGCTGCAGCCAAACCGCCCTATCTTACTGAATTGTGCATAAGTTAATCCACACTCTTCACAGCGTATCGTTTCCTGCGCTTTGCTTCCTTTCGTCCCGGCTGCTCCTGATGGGTCAAAATCGAGAAGGCCCGACAAGAGGCTGTGAATAGAGAATCCGTTAAAAGCTCCTGGAATCCCTTCACCGCGTTCCCTTGCACAAGATTCACAGATGTGAAATTCGGTTTTCTCACCGTTAACGATTTTGGTAAAATGAAGCGTCGCCGGCTTATTGCCGCATTCTTGGCAAATCAAGCCGAATCCCCTCCTTCCTCTACATACAGTTGCGTGTTCAGCTGTTATTTGACTAACAGTGAAATCAGCATGGACCGTAAGATACGCGCTCTTATTTCGTCACGTAATGGCAGCATAACTGCAATCGTATCCCGATCAACTGCTGCCCGAAGCAGATTAGCCTCGCGTTTCGTTATAAGAATCGCCTCTTCAAGCTGATAAATCAGTCCCTCTGCGACACTTTGTTCGACACAATCACCAATCGTTTGATGGATGTGGAATTGAATCGTCTTAAGCGCCGGCAAGTCCACCCGTTGAATACGTATATAGCCTCCGCCTCCGCGCTTACTTTCAACCATGTATCCTTTCTCCAGTGTGAACCGGGTACTAATGACATAATTGATCTGCGACGGTACACACGAGAACTTATCCGCCAATTCATTGCGCTGTATCTCTACAGTGCCATCCGGGCTATCCTGCAGCATCTGCTTCAAATACTGCTCGATGAGATCAGAAATGTTTCGCATATCACCAACCTCCCTGTGCTGCATGGAGCGTGTTGATGCATTATACTATGCGGCCCCAACTGACTTTGACTTTCTTTGACTTTAATCTTATTATACGCAAAATTTAATAAAGGTCAAGTGATGGAATTTCAATTTTCTGACGATTGTACACTGTTAAGGAGCAGCTATCTGTATTACCTATCATGGTGTGGAAAACCGTTATTTATACACAGCCGTCCTAATCATTCTTTTACTTTGTACCGAATTTATGAACAGCTGTGCATAAGTGTGTTAAGCGATTGTTCATTTCATTAACAGAGTTATGAACAGAGTGGGGATAAGAAGGATATGATATAGAAGGAAATCAGAAAGAAACAACCCATTTGCATCCGATTGTAGGGATAAGTGGTCTCTATTGGAGGAAAAGTGATGTGACCAAAAGTTATTCACATGTGGATAGCGGCAATCCACATCCTATTAACCCTCTGGAAGGATATATCGTTCAACTTATTCACTGTGTATAGTGAAAGTGAACCGTTAATTATAACGAACAATGTGGATTAGTGGATAACAAGTGTACCTTTTCTACTATTAGAGGTTATACTCTGAGCTGCAAGGATAGCTGTGATGATCAGGGGGTCTATCCAATTGGATGGACAGATAATTCAGAAGGGTTGTACAACGAGATCTTGCAATTCATAGATCAGGTTCGATGACAGGCTCCCATAAATAACAAAAAACCTGCCGCATTAATGCGACAGGCTTCTCGTGCTTGGCGACGTCCTACTCTCCCAGGACCCTGCGGTCCAAGTACCATCGGCGCTGAAGGGCTTAACGGTCGTGTTCGGTATGGGAACGCGTGGTTCA
>NZ_JCAALS010000036.1:0-64988 GCF_059686975.1 Paenibacillus xinjiangensis
CATTTTTCTTGCTTGTATAAAATTCGAAACGGCATAGGACTATTTCCTATGCCGTTTCGGATTCATTTTCTATTCACGATCTTGTCTCTGAGTTTAACTTAATGACATTGCTCTTGCGGGTCACTTTTCATTTCGAAGGCAATATGTTTCGAGAGGCTATCCGACCTTATCTTCATATTTAGATTATACGCATTTTTTTTAAAGGCAACTCTGGAACAGTGACAAAGTCAACACGTAAAGAACATCCTAATATGAAGCCAACACAAAATCAACAATAACGTCGCAAATGGCGTTCTTTTTTTGTGGTCGTTCAGCGTCCGGGGCCTCAAGCCACCTCTCAAAATGAGTGCAAAAGCCGCTGAGGCTATGGTGACGATTATAAATTCTGGAAATCCAAGCGGACAAGATATCTACGTAGAATAGAAAGGTAGCTACGGAAGGGCAGGATACCACGGCGGCTCAGCACAATCGAGGCGAAGCAACTTCTTTGGGCACAAATCGTTGCGAAGCGATTCTCTGCCCCGACTATACTTATATTCGAGAGGAGGGGATGAGATGGAGTGGTTGGATCGGATGAACAGGGCGATAGACTACATTGAGGAGAACCTAACCGGGGAGATCGAGCTTAGCGAGGCGGCCCGCATGGCCTGCTGCTCGTCGTACCAGTTCCAGCGAATGTTCTCGTTCATTACGGACGTGACGCTGGCGGAGTATATTCGGCGAAGACGGCTGACGCTTGCTGCGCTGGAGCTACAGCACGTCGGAGCAGCGAAGGTGATTGATGTCGCGCTTAAATACGGGTACGAATCTCCGGTCTCGTTCGCACGGGCTTTCCATGCACTACACGGGATCACCCCGGCTATAGCTCGTCAAGATGGGATTGCACTCAAAGCTTACCCCCGTCTGTCCTTCCTTATCACGATCAGAGGGGCAGATGCGATGAATTATCGGATCGAGACGAAGGAAAGTTTTGAAGTGTTCGGTATTGAAGGTGTATTCCGCACCGATGGGGGCGGGGAGGCACCGCAAACGCCGGCCAAGCTTTGGGAGCAGAGCCATGCGAACGGCGATGTGAAGCGACTTGAAGCGTGTACGGGCGTTTTTGCCATCGTTCGTTAGCCAGGACCTGTATTCTGTGCATGCGGTATGCAGCTACAGGAAGACCGGGCAGGACACGTTTCCTTACATGTTGTGCGCATTCAAGGAAGGAGCCAGCAACACGGAAGAGTACACCTCGGTAACTATTCCCGCGCATACATGGGCGATCTTTCCGTCGGAGCCGCATCAGTGGGATCAGTTCGGTGAGACGATCGAAACGCTTTACCGCCGATTTTATACCGAATGGCTCCCTACGGCTGGCTACGAGCAGGTGGAAGGGCTAGAGTTCGAAATGTACGGTACAAAAAATGGCCTTAACTATATCGAGCTCTGGTTCCCGGTTCATAAAGTGTAACTGGTGTGTAGGAGAAATCATGGAATGATCGAATTTTATGCATTTCGAACACATTATGGTGATAAGTGATCCTTGTTTGCAGTCTTGTTTTGTTTTGAGGATGATGGCTTCACTAATGTGAAGCTATATGCGGGGAGCTGGAGTGATTGGATTAGTTATGAGGGTAATGGGATAGCGACCGGGGAAGAGTAAGGGCTGGAAAGTGCATAGTAGAATGTGAAGATCTATACAGAGCACGGCTAAAGGGTTGCCGTTGCTCTGTATTTTTTATGCGCTCAAGTCAACACGGAGTCAACAAACGGTTGGAGAAATTGTTTACATCTTGATCTCATGGAGTATGTTTTAATACTTTGCAGTTTCTAAATATCAACTTTCCTCGAACAGAGACATGTATGAATCAACAATTGAAGATTATCTTGGGAAAATCAACGTAAAGTCAACATTTAGAGCTGAAAATAACCGTTATCTTGCACCAGCATTCACTAATGTCTCAATTAGTTGAGTGTTCTGATTCATATTAGCTAAATACAGCAATCTGTCTTTTTGCGATTGCGTTAGTGGAGACAGATCAGCCTTATACTTAACAATTATTAAATCAAGATTTTGCATATTCTCGGGGCTTGGATTCCAACTAATGACTGCATATGCAGAGATGATTAGCTGTTGTCGAACTTGAGAATCGGGCTCTGTACCAGGTGCATAGAAATGAATGCCGTTACTGACTTCATCAAGGTAAACATACTTGGTAGTATCGCTATTAATATCTACACCATGGCTGAGCAGCCAATCTAAAATTTCTGTTTTCCGATAAGAAAGAGCGGTATATGCATCTGTGGGATTTGGCTGGAATCTGTGCTCGAATAGTAAATTTGCGAGTTCGATGGACGCTTGTGTTTTGATTATTATTTTCGGCTCATTAGGATACTTAACCGTAAAATCAACACTGCTTAGCGCAAGTCCAATATAGGATTGCCAACTATCTCCAGGAGAGGGAACGTTGTTAGCGGTCATTTCACCGCTCTCCAACATTAGTTTAACAACATCGGTTCTCTTATATTGGACTGCTATTTTGAAATAGTTGCCTTTACTAGTTACTTGCAGTCCTCTATCTAATACTGCTTTTACCCAGTCTGTATTCTTTTGATAATTCATGGCATAGTTAAAAGCAGTTCCGAGGTTTGCCCCTTTCAGAAGTAAAGCCTTAAAGCTGGTTAAGTCGTCAGAAACGATCGTTTGGTAAATATCTTCATTCTTTGGTTCCGTATGCACGACGACGATCCTCGGGATGGAGAACACCGGTTACTCGCCAACTGATTATGTTTTGAACGTGAATAACATTGAAGTTAAATCGTTCGCTTAGAGGTCTGTTGAACTCTTTCTTCAAGAATGGAGTATGTACGGAAAAGCGTTCATCATCAAAGAAATAACTGATATCAACATCCAAAGCCCGACACAGGACCTCGATATTTCTCAAAGAAACATTCCTTTCTCCTCTCTCAACACCTCCGATGTAAGTTCTGTCTAGGCCGGAAAGTGTGGATAGCATGTCTTGCGACATCCCACTTCGTGTCCGAAGTTCTTTTAATCGTAGTCCAAAATCCTCAAGTATATCCAATTCAAGCATCCTTTGGTCAATTCAGTAAATTAATCTGAAAAGATTCATATCTGGAGAAGTAGACGATCAATGGTGACTTGTGGTGTCTATACGAAGTCTAATTGTTACAGCGTCGAGTTGCGCATGGATCATGCGGACGGATCCTTTCGGCATTACAGCTATTCGACCTCGGACTTGACTGAAGTCATCCGCCTGTTCCTCAATCATTGGGGCTTGCAGAAGCTCCCCGATTGGGCGGGATGGCCTATTTGCGTTTCGAAAATAATAGATTCACTTATAATTCCGTCTTTCCCAAATCCGGGAATGCTGCATTCCCGATTTCGGGAACGGAAATATCCCGCAAATTAGGGTAGCCATTACTCTGTCTGACACCATTCCTGTACAGGTAATATAAAGGATGCACTGGAGCTGTTAGTCGGCAATAATTGGAGCGGGAGGAGTATGGCGTGTTTATTATTGGGAGAAAGGCCTCTGGAATGAGGCGAGTACTATTCGGCTTTCTAGCCTTTGTAATGCTACTTACCGGCACGGCGCAATATGCGGGGGCGTCTCCCCTGGATGCTTCTTCGGCCGCAGAGGATCTGTCTTTTTATGAAACCGTGACGGATGGCGGTTTGACGGGCCCGTCGGAAGCCCAACTGGATTCGTTGGCTGCCGGAGTTCCGGTTTTGAATCCTTTGCCGGAATGGAGCCGGGAAAGCTTCGCGGAGCTGTCCGGTTATGCGGAAGCGGGCTCCGAGGTGATGATCTGGTATACGATCGATGGAGGAGAGGAACGGCAGCTCGAAACACCGGCCGTAGCGGCGGATGACGGCAGCGGTTTCGGCCGGTTCGACTTGAGCATGACCCTCGAAGCGGAGGGAGAGTATCTCTTCTACGCGGCCTCGCGGAAGTCGGGGGATTGGAGTGATCGATCCTCTCCGGCAAGCGTAAAGGTCGATTGGACGGCACCGTATGACGTGCAGGATTTGCGATGGGAGTTGCTGAGCCACAACATGGCGATCCTGAATTGGTCACGACCCGCCAGCGATACCGGCGAGCCGGTCCTGGACGTGGCGAAGTATGTTGTGTACGACGGAACGACGAACGAGGAGCTGGGGACAACGCCGGGAACCTTCATCCGAATTCCGGGTTTGACAGCGGGCAAGCGGTACGTGCTTCTAGTTACCGCGATCGATCATGCCGGGAACGAATCTTCAGGTATGATAACGGTCATCGGCGCCTCGCCGGAGGGCGAGATGAAACTGGTGGAGTTATCGAGGCATGCGAGCGAGGAAATGACGACTTCCGCGATGAGTGGAGACGGCGCCATGATTGCATATACGGATCTGTTGACGGAGAGCGCGGCCGAAAGCAGCTTGTTCGTCTTCAATACGACGAACAGGCACAGAATTCTGGCGTCCGTAACGAAGGAGCTTGCGCAGCTGGATGGTTATGTGAGCGGAATCGCGCTCAACCGTTCCGGCAAGCGGGTCGTATTCGTCTCCGACGCCAGCAACCTGCTGGCGTCGCCAAGCGAGGAAGGCGAGCATGTCTACGTCTACGATCTGGAGCATAAGACGATGAGGCTAATCTCGTCGCTGGGCGTCGCGGCTGGCCGCCCGTCCATAAGCGACGATGGCAGGTGGATCGTCTATGAAGAGGAAGGACGTCTCTACCTGTACGATTATGCCAAGGAGACGAGGAAGCTCGTCAGCGAGACGGCCGACGGTGAAGAGGAGAACGGCACGAGCAATGGCGCGGTCATCAGCGGCAATGGCGGCATGATTGCCTTCGTGTCCGATTCCTCGAACTTAAAGGGAATGGAGATATCCTCCTCGGAGCAGGCCATTTATATGTATGACACAGTGGAAGGCCGAATCGTCAAACGGTATGTGTTCAATACCGTCCACAGCGATCTGGCAATTAATCAGGATGGCAGGTATTTGGCCTACAATGACTCGTCTGAGTCGGGAGCCCCGGCGCAGCCGTACGTGCTGGATACGGCGACGGGCGATCTGGTCTATTTGAACGGAGGGCGCAGCGAAGACGAGGTGCTGGGCAAATATTACGAGAAGCTCTCCATTAGCGAAGACGGAAGATATGTGCTGGCGCTTCTCTATGATATGCACGCGGACGGTTATCTCCCGAATCGATACAGCGAACGCTTCGATATGAATCGTCCGGGACAACCCGCGGCGGTCGGTAATCCGGCGTTCAATCATTTTGCGGCGGACATGAGCGGAGCAGGCAACAAGCTGGTTTACGTGAGAAACAATGCTCTGTATACGTACTGCACGCCGAACTGCGATACGCCCGAGCCGACGGACTCGATTCATTCTGCTTCCTTGACGCTACCCGAGACGGCATGGCTGTCCGGAGAGCTGAAGCAGAATACGAGGCTGACGATTCAAGCGACGGGCAAAAAGGGTCAGCATCTGCAGGCCGTTATGCACTACTGGACGGCCGGAGCGGATAGCGAAGAACGGACGGTTGCGATCGAGCTGGAGGAAGCGGCCGAAGGGATTTATCGGGGGTATACGGATATTGGAGCTGGCATCGCGACAATCTCCTCTATTGAAGCAAAGCTTGCCGAGGGCGAAGGCTCGAAGCCGGTGGACGGCTTGCCGATCCAGGTGGCCAGCCAATTGTCCATTGGCATCGAGACGGAGCAATCCGAGTTGCTGACGGGAACGATGTTATACGCGTCCGATAGCAAGGGAGTTACCGAATCCATACCCGTCAATCCGGCGGTGACGGAATATACGCTGCCGGTTCGATCCGGCACAGGCTATAAGCTGGAGCTTCGCCACGAAGCGAGCAACGTCATTCTCGCCTCCCGTACCGGCATTGCGGCGGGCAAAGGTTTATCCGTACCCATCGTGCTGGAGCCCGCATTTTCGTCGGAGCTGGAAGTCACGCTGGAGTACGAAGGCGGCATTCCGGCGGAGCCGGCTACGGTCCGGTTCGCGAAAGCATCCGACGACAGTCTGCTGGACAGCGTTCAGACCGATGCGGGCGGCAAAGCGAAGCTGCCGGGAACGCATGAAGCGGGCGAGACGATCAAAATCAGCGTCACGCCTCCTCCGGGCTACCTCCCTGTAGAGCCTCAGGAGAAAGTGCTTCTGATCGGGGCGAATCAGGCGCGATTCCGGATAGCTTCCGGGTCATCGGCAGTTACTTCCGTTAAAGTGAATTTTGACGGCAAGGTGGATTACCACAATATGCCGATTCAAGACAGCGACGCGGTTTTGGTTGTCAAAGCCAAGCCGGGGCTGGAGCTCAAGGCCGAGCTGACGATTCATCGCTGGGAAGAGGATGAAGAGCGGGAGGCAGCGGCAGAGGTTCCGTTAACGGAGTCGGAGCCAGGCATCTATACCGGCTCCTATCGCATAACGACGGGGACTTCCTATCTGAAGGAAACGCGGATCGCCGTTAACGGTCACTTAGGCGCCGCCGCCTATCCGATCGAGACGCCCGTTGCGGGACGGGTCGCGGTCGTCTTCGATATTCCGGAAGGCGGGACATGGGGCAACACTCTGGGCGGAGGCACGCTGAACGTCTATCAGACGGAGGACGTGCGGAAGCACTACCGAAGTTTCGTGAAGACGACGGCGGGCCAGACGAAATATACGCTGAACGTCCCTTACGGTGATGTTCCGTATACGATCGCTTTCTCGCCCACGGATTATGCCGTTATGCCCGTTCAAGGATTGTCGGCAGTCATGAAGCCGGGGCGAGAAGAAACGTTGACTCTGAAGCCGAAATTCCGGTTCCAGCTGAACGGCGACGTGAAAAACGGCAAAAACGCGCGTGTTCCGATTTCCTATACGTTGTCGGACGGGAACGGCAATCTGCTGCTTCGCGGCACGGGGAACGGCGCCTACGACATGCGGCTCGAAGGATTTAAGGACGAGATCTACAAGCTGGACATCGTGTCGAAGGATCCGCTCTACGAAGGCGCCAGCATGGAGCTTGCCTTAAACGAGCTGACGATGAATACGCCGATTATTTTGGAAGAAAAGGCTTTGCAGAAGCTGGAGGGCAAAGTTTTGACCAAAGCTGGGAAGCCGGCGGCCGGGGCAAGAGTAACGGCTGCCATAAACGGCAAGGTGTTCTATGCAAACTCGGCATCGAACGGGAACTATACGCTTCAACTGCCCGAGGGGCAAGTGTTCATTCGGGCGGCCGGCAGTGAATCGATCGGCATAATGTCCCGCCTCGAAACCTTGGATATGGTCGAAGGAAGCCCGGCAACGCTGGATCTTCAGCTTCTGGATTACGCCAAAGTGCAGCTGAACATTTATACGAAGCAGTTGGGGAGCGACTGGCATGGTCCTCTTAAGCCGGATTCGGGATGGGCATGGTCCCTTATGTTCCAGCCTTCCCACTCGATTAAGAAATACGGCTCTCCCGTTTCGGTAGCGGCCGTCAAGGGAGATACGTTCCGTCTATGCGTGGACGGAAGAAGGGCCGGATTGCCCGCCCTATGCGGAGAGACCGTAATCGGGGACAACAATCAGGCGGAACTGAACTTGCGCCTGGAAGGAAAAGGGGCGCAAGCAACGGCGCAATTCGTCAAGCCGGACGGACAAGATCCGGGCAACGTCGCGCTGGAGCTGGACCGGCTGGTAGACGGCAAAGCCGTGTACGGAGCGTACACCGTGAAGAAGCAAGGCGATGAATATCTGATCGATATTCAAACGCCGGGCTCGTACCGGCTGAGGGCTTCCGGCAGCAACGGAATGTGGGCGACCGTCGATTTCGACGTCAAGGCGTCCGAACTCATTCCGCTTGGCGAAATCAGGCTGCAAGAGCGCGGAAGCTTCGGCGGCCGTGCCGGCAACAGTCTGAGCGTATCGTCCGAGCAGACGACCCAGGACGGAGGAATAACGGTGCGCGCCTTGTACGCCAACGCGGGTGCGGCGGTCTCCGATGCAAGCATCGAGCTTGATCTTCCGAAGGGGACCACGGTTATTCCGGGCTCGGTCATTGCGAACGGGCAGAATGCGGATTGGGAATGGCAGGACGGCGGGTTGAAGGTTCGAATCGGAAATATTGCAGCCAAGGGAAGCGGGAGCGTCCAGCTCGGACTTCGAGTCGATGACGACCTCGCGGAACCGACGCTGCCGCTAGCGGCCCGAATTGCATATTATACCGGCGGGCTCGTGAAGAAAGAGACGATCGGCACCGCGCTTGTACAGGTTTTTGCCGTTACCTTGAGGGTGCCGGGCGTGCTGGTCAAGCAGCAGTTCGGATTAAGCGGCTCCGCTCCCCGTGGATCGACCGTATACGTCTATGACGGGGAACGGCTGATCGGCACCGCGGAGTCGTCTCCTGCCGGATCATGGAAGCTCGACGCGGAGATCGCGGACACGGAAGCGCGGAAGCATAGGATAAGAACGGAAGCGCTGGTGAACGGCATTCGTCTGATCGGTCAGGAAGCGATCGTACTCTACGATGAGCATGACCCCGGTTTGGAGGAAATGACGATGGGCCATCCAGGCGGACGCGTGCACACGATTCGGCCGGAGAACGGGGTTGCCGTATTCCCGTTCGTATACGTGCCCGGCAACCCGTTCATCTATCATTTGAAATTCCGAAATCCCGAACGGATTCATAATGTGCAGGTATGGACGGGAGACACGGTAACCGATGCGGCGCTCCAGAACGGAGAATTCGTCGCGACGATGACCTTGACGAAGGATCCGGGTCCCGTCTATGTCACCTATAGCCAGAAGGCCGATCCGAATGAGCCGATCGCCGGCCCGCCTTCAGAGGAAGAACTGCGACATACGCTGCCCGAAGCCATGCGAAGCTTCGAAGTGGTGAACGTAACGGCGCCGGGCGAGGAGACGCCGGACGGCGAAGAACTTCCGGCCGACACGCTGACCTCTTCGGTCAAGTTTAACGAGGACATCAGCGGCAGCATACAGTTCAGCAGCATGCGGGAAGACGCGTATGTGCCTACGGACAAGGATCTCAGGGAAGAAGCGGCTACCGGCATTCCCGTGTACGGGACAACGATGAGCATTTCAAGAAGCGCGAATGGGGCCAAGGCCGTCATTACCGCCTATGTTCCGGAACGGAATCCAGGCGGCAGAACAAGTCTGTCGGGCGGCATGGCCAAGATAAAAATGGTCATCGACATGCTGAATAACGGGACGAAGGTTTTTGACTTGGAGAACACATTGGATTCCTTCATGAATCCCGGGGCTACGACTCGCATCTATGCGCTTAGGGACGAGGCGCAGAAGCTATGCGACCCTCAGGCGGCGGAATATTACACGAGAATGGCCGACGGCATCATATTTGATATTATGTTCGTCGAGTATGTTAAAAATCTGCTTAACGTCATCGGTGGAAAAACGTTCGAAGGCCCGCACGCGCTCATCTTCTGGGCCGAGTCTTATTGGGCGGGCAAGAAGCTGGACAGCATCGTGGAAGAGAGCATGAACGAGCTGGAACACTATTTGAAGAAGTATGACTGTAAAGTTAAGCCGTACCCGCAGAAGCCATTGAAGAAGCCGCCCGTTGCGAACCCGGCTTACATCTATGATCCGAGCGGGTTCGTGTACGAGGGGTTGACCGCCAACCGGTTGGAGGGAGCGACGGCTACCGTGCTACAGCTTGATTCGGCAATCGGGTCCTGGAACGCATGGAATGCGGAATGGTACGAACAGATCAATCCGCAGCAGACGGATTCCGCAGGACGCTACGGCTGGGACGTTCCGCCTGGAATGTGGAAGGTGAAGGTCGAGAAGGATGGCTATGTGACCGCGTACAGCGACGAGCTGGAGGTTCCGCCGCCGCACTTCAATGTCAACATACCGCTTGTTTCCTATAATGCCCCCGAAGTGGCGACCGTTAGAGCGCTCCCGGGCGGCACGGAAGTACAGGTCAGCTTCACGAAACCGATCTCAGTCGCTTCCATCGCGGAGGGCGTTATGAAAGTCGAAGGCCTGAATGGCGAAGCCGTAGAAGGCGCGCTTGGGCCGATCGATTTGGAGCCTGGGGTGGACGGCAGCCCGCTTGCCATGGTGATAGCCTTCCGGCCTGCCGAACCGCTGATTGCGGGAGAAACCTACAGGGTTACGATCGGAGGGAGTCTTGTCAGCTATGCGGGAATAGGGCTGGAAGCGGACACGACGCAAGATGTTCTCGTGACGGGGACGGATTATGAGGCGCCGGACGAGGTGGATACATTGATCGGGGGAATGACGAGAGATCAGGCCACCTTGATTTGGAACGACCCTCGGGACGCCGATCTGAAAGCTGTGCGCGTGCAATGGAAGACCGCGACGGAATCGGCGTATGCCGGGGAGGTCGAGGCGGCCAAGGGGCAGATGTGGGCGACGGTAACCGGCATTGATGCCTCGAAGAACTATGATTTCAAAGTAACGACGATAGACGAATACGGAAACGAATCGACGGGCGTCGCATGGCGCTGGATTGCAGACAGCGAGGCTGGAGTTGACTTATCGCCCCCTTCCGCCGTGGCGGAGCTGGCCGTTCAGTCCGCTGCCGTCGACGGCGTAAGCGTAACCTGGAAGGATCCCGCTGCTCCGGATATCGCCAAGCTGATCGTCAAATGGTGGCCTGAGGCGGATGCCTCCAAGGCGCAGTCGAAGGAAGTGCTGCCGGGCGTTCAAGCCTATACAGCCGGCTCCTTGTCGGCCAAGACCAAGTACATCTTCGAAGTGATCGGGGTCGACGCGAGCGGCAATGAATCTTTTGCCTCCAATGTCGTAGCTGAGACGCTCGCAGGCGGGGGAGGACATCCGGGCAATAACGGCGGCGGCTCAGGAGGAGGCCAGACACCTCCTGGAGAGCAGTATGACGATGCCGGAGCCTGGAAAGTGAACACGGCCGGCGGAACCTACGAAGCGTTCGAGAGACGGCTGAAGCTGTTCGTTGCTCCGGGTACGTTCGGCCGTGATACGAAGCTCGCTTACGGCATAGGCCAGGAAGACGATGCGCAGGTACCGGTAGGCTATGCCCGGTATTCTCCTTCTTACCTTCTGGAGAGCGAAGGAGGCGCGTCGTGGAAACCGATTCGAATGACGCTGGCCTATCAGGCATCTTCTGATGCAGGTGAAGACCCGCGCTCGTACGGCATTTATCGTAAAGACGCGTCCGCTCCAGGCGGATGGCGCTATGTCGGAGGTATAACGAATAGGAGCGAAGCTGCGGTCAGCACATTTATAACGCAGCCGGGCGAATATGCCGTCATGGTGTACGCGCCGAAGTTCGCGGATCTATCCGGGCATTGGAGCCGGGCGGAGGTTATGGTGCTCGTAGCCCGGCATATGGCGAGCGGCGTGTCACCCGGCCGATTCGAGCCTGATCGCGCCATTACGCGGGCGGAAGCCGTCAAGCTACTAGTCGAGTTGCTGCACAAGAGCGGGTTGGAGGTCAGAGGGCCAATCAAGTCCGATTCGGCCCAAATCCGGTTCACGGACGTTCCGGTAGACGCTTGGTATGAGTCCTATATCCGAGCAGGCCTAGATTACGGCCTAATCGAGGGATCGGGTGGCCGCATGAGGCCGCTTGACGTTATCTCCCGCGAGGAGATGACCGTACTGCTGGTGCGTCTTGCGGCTCTGCTGAACATCCCGGCGCCGTCCAATGACGAGGTGGATCAGCTTGACTCGTTCACCGACGCCGGCAACGTCTCGACCTGGGCGCGCAAATCGGTTACGATGATGCTTCAACTCGGCTGGATGAAAGGAATCTCGACAACAAAGTTTGCTCCGGACGGATCCGCGACTCGCGCTCAGACGGCGGTCGTGCTCGTTCGGATCATGCAGGACGCAGGCTTGCTGACCGAGGAAAAGTAGATTCGTAGATGAGAAGGAAAGGGAGCTGCCTCGTTATGGCAGCTCCCTTTTTTTGCGGGTGCGCCCAGCATGGGCGTCATCTCTAATCTCTGGTACTCTAATTACCCGGATGGGAGGGAAGCCGGACGGCTGGTCGAGACCCGCGCTCCATGAATAGGGTCATGCACTCCCAGCCGCGTATGATCGCGGACGAGATTTCACGGATAATCGATTGATCCGGGCACGCGAAGCAAATAAAACTTCGACTGACCAACTAACGCTCATTGTTGTCGATGCTGCGCCACTAGCTTCCTTGCTTCGTGACGCGTCATTACCTGGAGCTTGCTCAGAATGTTCGACACATTATTGGCGACGGTTTTGGCGCTGATGTGAAGGTAATCGGCGATCTGAGCATTCGTGTCTCCGTTTGCAATGCGCGCCAGAATGTCCGCTTCGCGGCGGGTCAGCTCGGCGAAGGCAGGCTCCCGCAGCAGCTCGTGCCCGCCGACCGACTGTCCTTCAGGTTCCTCGGCCGATGGCTGCGCCGACGCGGCTTGAGGAGTCTGCGAGGCGAAAAAATGCATCATCCGCTCCGCGATTCCCTTGCCGAACACGGCCCGGCTGTTGCCGACCATGCGAATGGCCTGCAGCAGCTCCTCTTCGTCCGCATCCTTCAGCACGTAGCCCTTGGCTCCTACCCGCATGGCGGTGAACACCGACTGATCATCCTGGTACATCGTAAGAATGAGCACCTCGACGGCAGGGTAGAGCTGCTTGATCCGCTCGGTCGCCTCGATGCCGTTCATGACCTGCATGCGTATATCCATCAGCATCAGATCGGGCTGCAACTCGCCGGCCAGCCTTACCGCTTCTTCCCCGTCGGCCGCTTCGCCGACTACTTCCAGGTCATCCGTCATCGCCAGCAAAGCCCGCACTCCGCCACGGAACATCGGGTGATCCTCGGCTAATATAATTCTCATCATTAAGTGCCTCCTTCTATTGTAATGGCAGCATGGCGCGTACTCTCGTGCCCCCGGAGTCAAGCCGTTCGATGACGCATTCTCCGCCGATCTCGGCGGCTCGCTCGCGCATGGACAGGAGTCCGATTCCGCCCGTCCTTCCCATCAGAACAGGGCGTGCCGTCGTCCCGACGCCGATGCCATTATCCGTTACTTCCACTCGCAGCCGCCGGTCCTCCGTTACGGCCAGCATGACCCGGCATTCCGTTGCCTTCGCATGCTTCAACACGTTAACCATCGATTCCGTTACGATCCGATAAACCGCGACCTCGACGGCCGCGCTGAGAGCGGGCAGCTCCTGCGGCGCATCGATTCGCATATTCAGCAGTTGGCCAGCCGCGCCATCCTCGCTAATCTGACCGGGTATCGACATCTCATTCATTCGGGCGCGAATGGCTCCCGCTAATCCGAGTTCGTCAAGCGCGGGCGGCCGCAAATCGTTGACGAGGGAGCGGATATCTTGGATCGCCGAACGAATGACTTGCCCGAGCTCATCCATCTTGGCGACCGCGGCCATCGGTTCCTTGTCGATGAATTTGCGGGCGACGGCTACGTTAATTGCCAGCGCCGCGAGCCGCGGCGCAAGATCGTCGTGCAAGTTGTTGCGAATCCGCCGGCGTTCTTCTTCCCGGGCGAGGACGAGCTTTTCCCGGGATTCCTGCAAATCTTCCGCGAGCCGCCTCATTCCTTGCAGCAAATCCGCATTGTTAACGATCGGTGCCGCTTGCTGCAACAGTACCTCTAGGAAAATATGGTCCTCCGAGGAGAAGGCTTCTCCCGTGGAACGGCTGGCCGCATACAGCGTACCGATCGCTCTGCCCCGGTAAATGATGGGGAAGGCATGCAACTCTAGTTCGTCTCTGCGCTCGCCTGCCTCGGCCAGCATTGTCTCCCTGCCTTCGATATTCATCGCGATGCCGCCGTAAGGCAGCTGCAGAGCGCCTTGCACCTGCCGGGCGATCGCAGCCAGCATCGCATCGGGCGCCAGCGGCTGCATCATTTGGCTGCCCAGCTCCAGAAGCACGGCGTATGGATCGTCATGACGTCCCTTCATCAGTCGGTTGACCTGCCGTTGAAGCCATTCTCGTAGAGGCGCGAATACAAGGGCGACGAGCGCCGTCGCTACGAGCGAGACGAAATAATTGCTCCATGTGACGAACAGATTGCCGAGATAAAGAACGACGCCCGTGTACAGAAGCACGATGCAGATCGTTAAAGCGCCATAGACAATCGTCCGGTTCACGAGCGGGTTAATATCCCACAGTCTTCGTCTAAGAACGGCAAGCGTCAGCGTAATGGGAAGAGCCGACAGGAAGAAGTGAAGCGCTGCGTTCAGATAGAGATAAGAGACGGCATTGCCTTTGAAGAAGTCGGGACTGAACAGTATGCTGATGATCACGAATCCGAGGAAACAGACCGCCACGCCGTAGACGACCCACTTGGTCTGCTGTCGCTGCTCAGGCGAGGAAATTCGTCTGAAGCGATAGATCTGGGCAAAGATGAGCAGGAGCGTGGTCGATACGTACCAGACGAGCTGAACGGTTAGAGGAATGCTAAATGCTCTCCATATACTCCCTTCAAAAAAAATATTGGCGATATCCACGATCGCGATGACCAGCATGGCGTACTTCGACCAAGCCGGCACGAACTTGCCGTTCGGGAACAGCAGGCAGAACAGAGAGATGGCGATCCATCCGATAGCCGCCACGCCGAAGAACCAGTAGTGCGAGAACTGCCAATCCTCCGATCCTACCGCGACCAGCGAGGGGAAAGAAGTGCCGAAGGCGATCATCGCGAGCGCGGCGAGCAGCCCCATTGGCTCTCGAGGGCTCTTCCATAGCAAGATGATGGCGGCGGAATAGAACACGCTTGTTATGGAGCAGTCTATCGCGACAAGAAGGATCGCGATCTCGATTACCGTGAGTCCGCCCGGCTCAAGGATCAAGGGGGAGACCGAGACGCCGCATCCGCTCTCGATGCATACGGTCACGAGCTTGTCGTAATAGACGGGGATGCAGCTGGCATAGATAGCAGCCGTCACGACAAAAAACAATCCGATTAGAAGTTGATAGGCTCTAATTTTTCTCATGACTCTAATTATAGCGGCGCAAGACAGTTTTGAATATGAGAAGTGAAGAGTGCAATTATGAACGTATTTCCCGTTAATCCCGAATTCGGGAACCGGAACTTCCCGGGAACGGAGGAAATTCATGCTCTGCCGTCCATCATTCCCGCGGTAGTAGGATAAAGGTATGGAAAACATGCAATCGACGAGGTGAAGAAAATGAAAGATTACAAGGTATTGAAAGGGCTAGGCATGGTCTGCCTGCTCGCCGGAATCGCGAGAATGGGCATGACACCGACCGCTCTTGTCTGGGGCACGGACAGCCCGCAAGAGTTAACATTCGGCTTCATCGCATGCATCCTGATGGCGGTCGGAACGATCGCCGGATTTCTGGCGCAATCGAAGGAGACTGGCATGCTCGGATTCCTCAGCGCGCTCGGTATGGCGATCGGCAATGCGCTGACGGCGGCTCTCGTGTTCATCGTATTTGTCAAGGATCCGGCTGCGCCGCTGCCGGAAGGTCCGGTAGTGGTGATTACGCGAATCGTAAGCATGTTCGGCCTGCTTGTGGGTACCCTGTTGTTCGCCATTATGACATTACGGGCCAAAGTATTCCCGCGCTGGGTCGCCGTCCTGTTCATCATCAATATTGTCAGCATGTTCCTGCCGGTAGCCGACAATGTGTACTTCGCTTTCTTCTGGGGACTCGCTTACGCCAGCCTGGGCTTCTGCATTTTAACCGGCAGAATGACGCCACGGTCCGTACAGGAAGAGCAAGCGTCCGCGAGCTCTAAGCAGGAAAACATTTCCTGAAACAGGCGAGGGGTTGAGCCTTTCTCACCCCGGTGAGGAACGCTCAACCTCCTCAGCTTTGAAGGCGCCATTGTATACCTCGACTGATGAACGGTTGGCCGAAACGGAAGTAAAGTTCTGAGCTTTGCCGAAAATTACGAAACGATCAAGGAGGCAATTATGAAACGTGTTTTATCCGCATTGTTATTAAGTACGTCACTGCTGGTTCAAACGGCGCTGCCTAGCGCTCACGCCTTGCCGGGCGGGCAGTCGTCGAACGCGATCTCCTACCAAGAGCAGGAGCCCAACAACACGCCGGAGGATAACCAGCGTTATTCACTCGCGGGCGGCGAAAATATCGTTTTCACGGGAGATGTGAGCGGGCGGGGCTATCTCGACGATCCGGTCGATTATTATCCTTTCCAAGTGACGAAATCAGGCTATATGAGCGTCGTGCTGCAAGAAACGGCGACGGCGAATCTGACGCAGGTGGCTATTCTGGACGATTCCGGTAATGAAATGGAAGATGACAATCCGAATCCTCTCTACGAGAAGGATGACGTGTGGCTGGAAGAAGGCAATGAATATTACCTCCGGGTGTCGGCACGCGAAGATATGGTCGGCAGCGGTTTCCATTACCGTCTTCAGGTCGGATTTCATGTCCAGCAGACTCCCATAGACGCTTACGAGCCGAATAACAACAAGGAATCGGCCGCAACTACTACGCTTGGAGCATCGCCATCCGCGAAGCTCGAAGGAGTTATCGGTTCTGCCGATGACCAGGATTGGTACCGGTTCGAGACGGCCGAGACGGGCTTCTACAATTTGAGTCTGCGTAACGTCCCCGAGGGAACGGAATATGATTTTAAATTGTTTAACTCCTACGGTGATCTTCTCTCTTCCACGGAGAACCGGCCGGGGAAAATCATGCACAACGTATATGGAAGCAGAGGCCAAACGTTCTATGTGCAGGTGTATTCTTCCGGTGGTTATGATTTGAATGATACGTATGTTTTGGAGAGGACATTCACGTCCAGCTACGACGTTTCGTCAGGAGACATCCACGAGTGGAATAACAATCTGGAGACGGCTACCGTGACCACGCTTGGCCAGTCGACATCGGACGTGGGAACGGGTACGATTCATGTGCCGGAGGACCAGGACTGGTATGCCGTTAAGCTGTCGCAAACTGGCAATTTCCAAGTCGGATTGGTGCTTGCGCCATCGCAAGAGTACCATATCGCTTTGTACGAAGCGAACGGAGATTCCCTTTATTCGACCGAATATTATGAGGAGCATGAACCGAAGCAGCTTCCGCTTCACTTTGGAGCCCAAGGCGACGTGTTCTATGTTAAAGTGTTCACGGAGGCAGGCAATGCCGCTCCCTACGAGGATTACGAATTTGAAGTAACGCTGATCGGCGGAGACATCTATGAGCCGAACAATACAAGCGACATGTACACGTCGACTACACTAGGCGATTCGAATGCCGAATATTTGTCCGCGACGCTGCACAGCGCGTCCGACGTGGATTGGTATCTGGTTTCGCCGTATACGCCGGGTTATTTTGGAATTATGATGAATCAGGCGCCGGTCGACGGCTATCAGATGGAGCTTTACGACGAGAACATGCAGTTAATCGCTGCCCAGACTACTTTTAACGGTAAATCGATGATCGAGGAAGTATTCGGGAAGAAAGGCGTCCGTTATTATTTGAAGGTGTTCTCGGCCAGCGGTGCAAGCAGCAACAGCCCTTACGAGCTTCTCATGAACGCTGATCATATCGGTCTATGGGCGAATGAAGGGGAAAGCAACGACAGCTTTGATCAAGCGAACGGGATCGCTCGGGGCGTAGATGTTTTGGGTACCATTTCCTCATCTACGGACAGGGATTACTACAGATATATATCCAGGGATGCGGGCAAGCTCCACTTCTCATTGGAAGTGCCTTCCGCATTCCATAATTACAATATTCAGGTTTTCGATGAGTCCAAAAAGCTGGTCGCGGAATCCAGCATGCCGGGGAATGCCACGGATTATGCACTTGATCTGCCAGTCCTAAACAGCACGTATTATGTTATGGTGTATCCTGCATTCGGGGCGAGGACGGGTACCGATGCGACGTACCGTTTGAAGGCTATGAGCCATGCGACCCCAGTTGACACGAATGAACCTAATGATACGACCGAGAAGGCGACGGGACTCAAAGTCGCATCCTATGCCCAGAACCTGAAAGGAACGATTCATTCCGCAAACGATGTGGACTATTACAAGGTTTCGAACGAGGTTCTGCCGTACGATCTGAAGCTGGAGCTGACGGACATCCCGGAGGGAACCAATTACGATGTGAAGGTAATCGACAAAGACGGCAATACGGTCGCAAGCTCCAAAAACGCGGGGAACAAAGCCGAAAGCTTCGCGGTCGTTATTCCGAAAAATAAAACGTACTACATCGGAGTGTACGCCGCGGACGGCAAATTCGATATGAATGCTTCCTATAAACTTACGTTTAAAAATAACGGCAGCGTTCCGATTATTATCGTTCCGGGGTTTGGAGGCACCGCATTGTATGGAAATGATCCTACGACGGGTCTGCCCGTTAACGCATGGATGAACTTTGCCGTAACGGCCACGGCTTCGCTTATGTACCAAGATTTGTACAATGATGCGACAGAGGCCAAGATCGGCCTTCACTATAAAGATAGGGATTACGGTTTGTGGGATATCTCCGACGTGGCGCCTGAAGATATGATGTTCGGTCAGGATATGTATTTCGCTGAAATGATCTCGGACCTGAAGACGGAAGGGTATGTTCCGGGTCGAACGCTATTCGGCCTTCCTAATAATTTCATCCGCGATAATACGGAAGCATCCGAAGCGCTGAAACAAAGAATCGATTTGGCGATCGAGAAGAGCGGCTCCAGCAAAGTCATGCTAATCTCTCACAGCAATGGCGGCCTGATCGTGAAAGAGGCGGCCATGGATTCGAATTATGCGAGCAAGGTAAGCAAATGGATAACGCTCGGAACGCCGTTCCTCGGCGCGCCGACATCTTTGAAGTCTTGGATCGACGGCTACGATCTCGACATTCCGATTCTGAGCAGCGCAGTAGGCAGAAAGCTTGCCATACATTCTCCAACGGCTCACGGGTTGATTCCTTCACCTAGCTATCATCATTTGTATGGCCCCGTGCTTCAATATTTCAAGAAGAGAAGCGAGGTCCGCAACGATCATGAAATTATTTCCATCGATAGTTATCAGAAAATGGCAGATTTTCTCTCCAACGTCAACGAAGGGCAAGTAGAACCTTACTTGAATTTCCGGGAGGACCTGATAGATCGAGCTCTTAAAAAGCACCAAACGATATACGATCTTCCGCAAACGGATATTCCGCTGTATATCATATCGGGATACGGAATGGATACGATTAGCAGCTATACGTATGTTAAATCCGTTAATGACGTCCGGGAATATGCATCCAACGGCAGTCCCGTCGTGCCTCTCTACGTGAGCGGTGACGGCACGGTTCCCGAGTTCAGCAGCAAGGGGACGTTGACCTTCCCGGTCGGGACGAAAAACACGCGGGTCTATGGAGTTACCGGCGTTAAGCATATGCCCCTTGTGACGGATCAGAGAAACCGCAAGCAAGTGAAGCAAGTTCTGGTCTACGGCAACGAAGAACCGGTAGCCGGCATCCGCCTGGAGTCCGATTACCGGAACGGCAAGCATACGAACTATTTGGCAACAACGGGCATGAAGTCCACTCTCTCGAAGGGAAGCACTTCGACCGTGTATTCAATTCCGTTAACGGAGCAAGCATCAAAGGTGACGCTTACGCTGAAGAACGGCGAAAAAACGGTTATTCGGATTAACGCGGACAAAACGTACCTCGCCGAGCAGCTAGCAAGCCATGTGACGATCAATAATCTTGGCGACGCGCTGTGGATCACGACGCCTATCGACCAAGGAACGACCGTGAGCTGGACGGGAGCAAGCTTGACCGGAACAAAAGTGTATGATCTTCAGAACAGCGCGTACAAAACGTCTTACGAGGTACGAGTGTCGGGTACGATGAGGTCGTTCACGGTTAGCAACTCCGTGGCACAGCCGAACAGACTGAAGGGCGTCTCCGTACAAGAAATGCCCGTGTTCGATACCGGTATTTCCGATCAACCAACAGAAGCATATGAATAAGGGATGACAAACCACGACAGCAAGATTAACTAGCGGGTATTTCCATTCATTCGTTGAAGTTATAAGGGTACGAATTATAGAAGGAGTTGTCCCTTGTGCTTGCGAAAAATCGATTGAGTGTCACATCCAAAATATGGTTTAGACCAGAATTCATACATTGTCCACATTGCAGCAATAAGCTGCGCCGTTCCCATACAGCGTGGAACGAATGCAGCGGATGGTTCATTCAAACCGAATGCGAATGCTACGAGATCGGAGTCGTTAGTTATGATTCTACGGATGTTGAACGCAAGTCTTGGTCATTCACTAGACATAGGCTAGTAAACACTTATCACGCATACGGTAGGTACTGATAAACAGTATCTACCGTATTTTTGTATGTGGACTTGATCTGGCAACTGGGGGAAGAGGAACAGCAACAGGTTGACCAACCAATTCAAGAGAAAGATGGAGTGCCGTCAATATAGTGGGCACAAATTTAAGGAACTACCTCGAACCTAAGACACTATATTCGTACTGAACATTTCCCATGCTCCATCTAACGATTTTAGGTGAGAACAAGTCCATGACGCTAGCTAAATACAACCAGCCCTCACTGATTGTAATATAAGTAATGTCGGTCACCCAAACTTTGATAGGGGCCAGAACTGTAAATTGTTGATTGAGGGTATTTTCATTACAGGAATCGCATGTTTGGAGTTCGTTGTCGGTTGTTGCAATATATTTCTCGCATGTAAGGGACTGAGAGTTCATCCCTTTCTTGTAGCGTTCAAGGGTCTTGGAGGACACGGAGTGGTCTTCCTCCTGCAGTGCAGCTGCGATCGAGCGACTTCCTGCACTTGCTCACATTTCACTCGTCTGAAACCACTTTCATAGAAAATCCGACAGCTGGAGTGATTGGAGCGCGAAATCGGAGAATCCGGTTGCGGCTGGTAAGGAGTAAGAACGGAAAGACGTATAGCAGTGCGTGAGATTTGAATACATCGCCATATGAGGTTTGTGCCTCGGGCGATGTGTTTTTTATTTAGAGTCAACACGAAGTCAACTCAAAAATTGAATAAACGCTTAGTGACGAATAAAATCGTCCATCTCTTCAAAGATCAATGCCCGTAGAGTTTCGAGTGCATAAGGATGCTACCACCGGCGAAATATTCAGGCTCGTCGCATCCGACCACCGATTGGCTGTACAGTTGCTTCACCATTTTGATTTTAGGCTTTTAACACACTCCTCCACTTAAAATACAGAAGGCCAGCGCACGGGACTTGACACACCCCGCGGCACTGGCCTTCATTTTGTTAGGGCAAAAGTGTAAGCATTTTCTCTTGCCTTCTGTACAGCGCAAAATATTGAGATAGCTAAATAGATTTGCCGTATCTAAGAGAAACCCAAAGGAGCTTGCGGAGAAGCGAGTGACGGCTGAGGCATGATATTCTCCTTGAGATTTTTATAGCAGTTCAAGCCTACAAGCCAACTGGAGAGCTAGGGGCTGTACAGACTCGGGGCCACAGTACGCCGAGAGTATTTTCGGTAAATGGAGTTAAACCCAGTTAAACCCAATTTAACGACGTTAAAACACCTTGCTGGCAAGATCTTGGACAAGCTTTTGGCTTGTAGCCGCTGGCGGTGGGCGGTCAAAGCGGCGGGGATAGTGTATCCTTGCATTATGTCGAGGGAAAAGAATACACGCTCTTGTAAGCCGCCAAGATCTGGAAGCCGAAAAGTGAAGGAAGCCTTGAGAACAATACATCGGCAATTGCCCTTTGAACAGATATATTGCAACCACGCAACCAAACCCAAGCTGAGCGCGAGCATCTGCGTACATGGCGTCAGGGTTCAGGGACTTGTAGATAAGGTGCGTGTAGGCGTCGTTTCATGCGCGGAATAAACTCGGAATGGGTGCAGAATACATTCGGAATAAATATGGATTCTGGCGAGTGCCTTGCCGACGAGGGGGTGCGGTCGGAATAGATGAGAATAGCCTCTTTGTCAGTTTTAAAGCTTGTCTATTCAATTTGCTCTTTTTTTTAATGCTTATGTTTTTGATATTCTGTACATGTATACATGCCTTCGTTCCTTTATATACTTATATTTATACATATTTATATATTTATTCTTATATATATTCTTTGGTTATTCTGGATCTATTCCGATCTATTCCGGTTTGTCGATTTTAGGCGTATGTGCTTGCTAGGCTGTATTTTCGTTTTGTTGGTTGGCGGTCGGTGGGGCTGTATTTTCTGTTTGCTTGCCCGTTTACTCGCTGGTGGCACTCGCGCTCACGCACGCTGCTCACTTGGAGTTGTACTCCCTACGCCAGCCGTGTTCTTCTCTCACCGAACCATTGGCGCTGGCGTGCCGAATGCTGGGCTTTTAGACTTCGCTGCGGAAGCAACGCCCCAAGATCGCCGTCATCAACGGCACAATGAAACCAAAAGGTCTCGTTGCTCTGTACATGCCCAAAGTTTCTGCCTTGAAACCACTTTCACAGCCAATCCGACAGCTGGAGCGATTGGATTAGTTATGAGGAGGGAATTTGATTGCTACGAGTGAGGGGTAAGAACTGAAAGATGTATAGCAGTATGCGACTCATAATACATCGCCTCATGGGGCTGTACTCTGGTCGATGTATTCAAAACCGGCTTAAGTCAACAGGGAAACAACGAACACTCTCACAAAGCACTTACAGAAAGCCACGAACCGAGTACACGCTCGTATTCATGCTCATGCAACGTTTAGCCCTCTGTACAGACAAATCAAAGAACGATCAGCCACTCTATTGAGTAACTGTGTCGGTCTTTTTGCATTATGATACATTCATTCTTGCATAATGATATTTCGAATAAATGAGTCAACAATAAAGACGCTATAAAGGGTTGATCAACGGAGGATCAACAAGTATGTATGGATTATCCTACTTAGTGCAGGCTGCTAGCCAATAACGAATCGATTTCTGCAGCCGATTTGTAGTCCACGCCATAAGTGTGAGAGTATCTTTTGTGGATTTCCACCATTAGTTGTCTAGTGTACAAGGTTTATTCAGTTGGACATATTAGTCGGCGGTTAGTTCTTTTATTTGAGCGTCGGATGGGGTTCCGCCAACCACATTGCAAGTAGCGATAGTGGCTTTTGTGGTTGTTCAACGTTCGGAGGGCTTCAGGTTTTGTAAGACGATAAAACAGGTCGAAAGCGTCGATAAGGCTGAGACTGACCGGCTGGAGTTCAAAATCGATCTGATAGCACCTGCGGTGCAAATGACGGGAGAAGAGTCATATACGATTGACCAAATGGTGAACGTAACTTGCAGTGCGACCGACGCCGTCTCGGGCGTAAACGGTGTACCTTGCGAAGAGCCGCTTGTTTTGGCCAAAGCGTATACGTTAACCCCTGGTCAAAATACAGTATCGGTCTCCGTGGAGGACATGGCGGGTCATCAAACGAAGGTTGACTATACCTTTGAGGTAACGGTCAGCTTTGATAGCTTGAAGACTTTGGCTAAGTCGTCAAGTATTTGATGGATATCAAATCAAAATTATAACCGCATACAATCCCTTCTAAAGAACCACCAATCCACTGGAAAAGTGGAACTGGAGGCTCTTTTTGTTGAAATTAATGCTATTGACATTCGCCAAAATGGAATATACAATAAAAAAACAATGTGTAACCGGTTACACATACAAGTTACATGAGGGTCAATTAACGGCCGAACTAAAGAGGTGCAATTATGAGAAAGCCAAAGATTACGGTAATTGGAAGCCTGAATGTAGATATGGTCGCAGAAACGGACATCATGCCGAATCAAGGCGAAACGATTTTTGGTAGCGCATTCACGAGCTTTGCGGGCGGAAAAGGAGCCAATCAAGCAGTAGCCTGCTCTCGACTTGGCGCTCAGGTTAGGATGATTGGATGCGTCGGAGAAGATCACTTCGCAAAGCAGCTTATCGAGGCATTGATGAAGGAAGGCGTTGAAACGCGATATGTGAAAACGGTTCCTCATTCATCGACGGGAGTCGCTGCTATTACCGTATGCGACAACGACAACCGAATTATCGTCATTCCCGGAGCGAATCACTGCCTGGATCCGAACGATATTTTGTCCTTGAAGGAAATCATTGCGGACTCGGATATGGTGCTGCTGCAGCAGGAAATCCCATTCGCTACAGTAGAGGCAACGATTAAGCTGGCCGGCGGGCTGGGCATACCGGTCATCCTGAATCCTGCGCCCGCCATTAAGCTGCCTCGAGATTTATTGGAGCAGTTGTATATCATTACGCCGAATGAGTACGAGCTTGCCATTTTGCTGGGGCTAGACGACAAGCAGGAACGGACACATGAGCAGCTGCTTGAGCTGTACCCGCATCGAATCGTCATGACCGGCGGCAGTAAAGGCGCATTCTACAAAACACAGGACGGCGGGATGAAACAGGAACCGGGAAGAAGGGTGGAGGCGGTCGATACGACCGGCGCGGGCGACACCTTTAACGGCGCGTTGGCCGTAAAGCTGAGCGAAGGCTCCACGCTGGGAGAGGCGGTAAGGTTCGCGGTCGCGGCCAGCGCATTATCCGTCACCAAGCTGGGCGCCCAGAGCGGCATGCCTTTACGCACCGATGTAGAGCGGTTTATGGAAACGGAATCATAATTTATTTACTTCGAGAGGACTTTCAGATGATAAAAAATGGCATATTAAACAGTGAAATCGCAGCCGTTGTTTCCCGTATGGGCCATACCGATTGCATCGTCATCGGCGATTGCGGACTACCTATTCCCGACTCGGTCAAACGGATCGATCTGGCTGTCAAACCCGGTCTTCCGTCCTATACGGATACGCTGCAGGCGTTGCTTCCCGACATGGAGGTTGAATCGGCTATCATCGCCATGGAAATGACGGAGCAAAATGCAGGCCTCTATGACAGCACGAAACTGCTATTAGGCGATATTCGAATCGAACAAGTGCCGCATGAGGAGTTTAAATCTCTCACCAGGCAGGCCAAAGCGGTAATTCGTACCGGCGAAGCCACACCTTATGCGAACATCATTCTTCAATCGGGCGTTTTTTTCAAAATATAAGGAAGTATATTTTCTATACAGGGCTTATATTTCACCGCGAAACGGTTGCGTCCTTAGACACGGACGCTGATAAACGTTTCTTCTTGAATAAAGCTGCTTTTCAGCAAAGGGGTGGCAAACATGGAATATTATATCGAGATGACCGGCATTCATAAATCCTTTTCTTCCGTGCAAGTTTTGAAGAATGCCGCATTTCAGCTTAAGCCTGGCGAAATCCATGCTTTGATGGGGGAGAACGGCGCAGGCAAATCGACGTTGATGAAGATTTTGACAGGCGTATACAAGGCCGACTCCGGATCGGTTAAGGTCAAGGGCCGGGAGGTGGCATTCTCGGATCCGAAGGAGGCCGAGGATATGGGAGTTGCCATCATTCATCAGGAGCTGAACATCATTCCGAAGCTGACCGTAGCGGGAAATATGTTTCTCGGCAGGCAGCTCACTTACGGCAGAAGCGGTATCGTACGCGATAAGGAAATGAAAAGGAAAACCCGCGAATATTTGCTGCGGCTTGGCGTCGATCTGGATCCCGATGCAACGGCCGATACGTTGTCCATCGGCCAGCAGCAAATGATCGAAATTGCGAAAGCGCTGTCTAAAAACGCGGAGGTCCTTATTATGGACGAGCCGACCGCGGCGCTCACGGATCGCGAGATCGAAGCGTTGTTCAAGATCATGGATCGGCTTCGGGGCGATGGAGTGGGTATTGTCTACATCTCGCACCGGATGGAAGAAATCTTTCGGATGTGCGACCGTATTTCCGTCCTGCGGGATGGATCGTTCCTCGGAACGGAGAAGATCAGCGAAACGACGGTTGATCATATCGTTCGTTTAATGGTAGGCCGGGAGATCGGCGATCGGTATCCGAAGCGGAGCAGTGAGATCGGAGCGGAGCGCCTGCGCGTCGAAAATTTAAGCGACGGCAAGAAGCTAAGCGGCATCAGCTTCTCCGCAGCGGCCGGAGAAGTCGTCGGTATCGCCGGGCTTATGGGAGCCGGGCGGACGGAAATTGTACGAATGTTGTTCGGGGCCGATAAGAAAAAGCACGGAAAAATCTATATCGATGGCCGCGAGGTTACGGTGGGCAGCCCACCCAAGGCTATTGAAGCGGGAATCGTGTTCGTGACGGAGGACCGCAAGCATCAGGGATTGGTGCTCGGCATGTCCGTCCGGGAAAATTTGTCGCTGACCAACTATAAGCGAATTGCCAGCGCCGGCGTTATTTCTTCCAAGAAGGACAACAAGCTTTCGGATCAAATGATTAAGCGTTTCCATATCAAAACGCGCGATCCCGAGCAGACGGTTAAATCGTTAAGCGGAGGCAATCAGCAGAAAGTAGCCATCGGCAAATGGCTGGGCGAGCTGCCTAAGGTGTTTATATTGGACGAGCCGACCAGAGGGGTCGACGTGGGGGCAAAGAAGGAAATCTATAACATGATGAACGAGCTTAGCGAGCAGGGTGTCACGATTATTATGGTTTCGTCGGATTTGCCCGAAGTATTGGGCGTCAGCGACCGCGTTATCGTTGTTCATGAGGGACGGATAGCCTCCGTATTGGACAAAACGCAAATGAATCAGGAAGCAATCATGCATGCGGCGACAGGAGGAAGCAGCAATGGCCATTGACAGAAAACAACTATCATCCACTTTGCAAAAACTGGGTCCACTCATCGGACTCCTTATCATTATCCTCATATTAATAGCGGCAAGTCCGAACTTTCTGACCGTCAACAATATATTAAACGTGTTCCGCCAAGTCTCCATTAATGCTTTGATCGCTTTCGGAATGACTTTCGTTATATTGACCGGCGGCATCGATTTGTCGGTAGGCGCGACGCTTGCGCTTTCGGCGGCATTAACCGCGGGCTTAATGAACGGAGGCATGGATCCAATGACCGCCGTCATTATCGGCATGGCGGCAGGTGGAGCAATGGGTGCCGTTAACGGCCTTTTGGTTACGAAGGCAAGAATAGCTCCGTTCATCGCGACGTTGGCGACGATGACCATCTATCGGGGGTTTGCGCTCGTGTATACGGATGGCAGGCCTATAACCGGTTTTGAAAGTGAATTATTTACGTTGGTTGGCGGCGGATACTTTTTTGGAGTACCCGTTCCGGTTATCATCATGATCCTTGTTTTTGCCTTCTTATTTTTTGTCTTGCGCAAAACGACGTTTGGCAGAAACATCTACGCAATCGGAGGCAATGAAGAAGCTTCCTTGCTTTCCGGCATCAAGACCGGACGCTTTAAAGTTTACGTGTATACGATGACCGGTCTGCTGTCGGCGCTGGCAGGCATTATTCTAACGTCGCGTCTTGACTCGGCTCAGGCCAACGCGGGGGTCGGCTATGAGCTGGATGCGATTGCTGCCGTTGTGTTAGGCGGCACCAGCTTATCCGGCGGAAGGGGCTGGCTCGTTGGCACGCTTGTAGGAGCGCTCATTATCGGCGTTTTGAACAACGGCTTGAACCTGCTTGGCGTTTCATCGTTCTATCAGCAAGTCGTTAAAGGGATGGTTATTCTGTTGGCCGTACTGCTGGACCGCAAGAAAGCCAATAGTTAAATCATAAAATATCAAACAAAAAAGGTGGTTTACAACATGAAGAAGACGACGAAATTCGTAAGCATTGCAATGATTGCCTCGCTGCTGCTTGCAGGCTGCTCAACCACGGCTCCCGGATCCGGAACTCAAAATACGGAACAGGACGCTGCAAAAAAGGAAGATATTACGATCGGACTGTCCGTATCCACGCAGAGCAATCCCTTCTTCGTCACGTTGAAAGAAGGCGCTGAGAAAGCGGCTTTGGCGGGAGAAGCCAAATTGATTACGGTCGACGCGCAAGACGATGCCGCCAAACAAGCTTCATCGATTGAGGATCTCATTCAACAGAAAGTAGATGTCATTATCATTAATCCTACAGATTCGGCCGCAATCGTTCCCGCGGTGGAATCCGCCAATGCGGCAGGCATTCCGGTCATTACGGTCGATCGGACATCCGACGGGGGCGATGTAATGACTCACATCGCTTCCGACAACAAAGCCGGCGGCGTGCTCGCTGCAAAGTTTATCGCTGAGCAGCTTGGCGGCAGCGGCAAAGTCGTCGAGCTCGAAGGCATCCCTGGCTCTTCCGCCGCTCGCGAGCGCGGAGCGGGCTTCAACGAGGAAATCGCCAACTCGAGCGGCATTGAAATCGCGGCCAAGCAACCGGCCGATTTCGACCGCGCCAAAGGTTTGACTGTCATGGAGAACATTTTGCAAGCCAATAAGGACATCAAAGCCGTATTCGCACATAACGACGAAATGGCGCTCGGCGCTCTCAAAGCGATTGAAGCGGCTGGCGCAACCGGCATCCTTGTCGTAGGTTTTGATGCGACCGACGATGCGGCGAAGGAAGTATTCGCCGGCAAAATGGGCGCGACCGTAGCTCAAAAGCCGGATATGATGGGCAATCTGGCCGTACAAACAGCCATCCAGATCACGAAAGGCGAATCCGTGGAAAAATCGATTCCGGTCGAGCTTGAGTTGTTGACGAAAGATTTCGCTAATAAGTAGAGATAAGCCCTGAGACCAAGCAAGTGAGTTTACGTTCCCCCGAACGTAAACTCACTTGTTTTTTAAATCGGAATTTCCGTATACTTGAAACCAAGGCGCGGTTGATTCAAGAAAGGACTTTGTATCTATGACTACGATTCGAGACGTAAGCAAGCTGGCCGGCGTATCGGTAGCCACCGTCTCCCGATTGCTTAATCAAAGCGGCTATGTCAGCAGGGAAGCGGAAGTCGCCATCATGTCCGCGATCCAGAAGCTGAATTATAAACCCAATAATATAGCGAGAAGTCTGGCAGGCAAGAAGACCGCTGCCGTCGCTTTAATGGTGCCGGATATTTTAAATCCCTTTTTCCCCGAAATTGCGCGGGCTGCCGAGGATGCCGCAGCCGCTCACGGCTACACGCTCGTGCTGTGCAATACGGATAATAATCCGGATAAAGAGAAGAAGTATATCGAAACGCTTATTAATAAACAAATCGACGGCATTATTATTTCTTCGTATACCGTGCTGCCGGAGCAGATCATTGCCTTGCAGGATCGCTCCATACCCATCGTAGCCATCGATAAATCTTTCGTCGACTACCCGATTCTTTCGGTTACGGCTGCCAACCACCATGGCGGCGAAATGGCCGTTCGCCATCTGATCGATAGCGGCTGCCGCAAGATCGCTCATATTGCCGGCCCCTCGCATGTGCATGCTTCGAGGGAGAGGACGCTTGCTTATGAAGAAACATGCAAACAACTGCCGTGGTTTACGCCAAGCTTGATTGGCTACGGTAACTTCAACGTTGCGGGCGGCTACCGGGCGATGCTGGACATCTATAAGCTGCATCATGATGTGGATGGCGTATTTGCGGGCAATGATTTAATGGCCGCAGGAGCATTAAGGGCGTTGACAGAGCTTGGGGCGGCTGTTCCGGGGCAAGTGAAGCTGATCGGCTTCGACGGAATTCGAATGGATATGGTGTACCCTGAAATTTCTACCGTATCCCAACAAATCTATTTGATCGGCAAAACGGCGATGGATTACTTGATCGGCTTGATCAATAATGAGCCTATCGAACGAAAAAATTACGAGCTTGGCGTGGAACTGCTGCGAAAGGCAACGACCTAATCCGAAAAATTCTACGATACGTTTGCCGCAGCGTATATGATCGTATCCATACCTGTGGTGTTTCACTTGGTGAAGCTGAAATACCGCGGCAAGCCACTTCGTAAACTGCTATTGCTGGCAACGATGTACCTATCGTATACTTCACGCTGCATAGCCCGTAAATATCAAAACTTGATAATTACGGGCTACTTCTTCCAAGATATTCTATACTAAGCGTGCGCTCGTATAATAGTCTTAATACCACATCAACTTGTTGTATAAATTTACGTTCAACAGAAAATCAACCGACGTCTAAATTACGGAACTATATAGAATGAATCATTGAATTTCCAAAACAGAAAGGTATTTTCTCATCATTGTCGAACCGATATCGTAAGAATCCGGATCGACTGACTCCAGAACAACAAGAGGAGTTGAAGCTAGTCATTGTCAATCAGGTGCCGGCAGACGTGGGTTTCACTGCCCAATTCAATTGGACGTTGCAGCTTATTGCCGACTATATCGAACGTACCAACGGACTTCGATACTCACTACGCGGCGTATCAAAGGTTATGGAGCGCATGAATATGAGCCTTACACAACCAACCTATACGCTAGCCTCAACTGACCCGATCAAACAACAACAGTTTGTGTTCGGAACTATCAAGCACTCCAGCGAACATGGTTTGAGAAAGGCAAACAACGCATCATTCGAACCACCGGCAAAAACCGCGGCGTGAAGTTACTGTCGACGGTCGATTATGACAGCGGCCGGATTGTTTGGCACGAAGATGAGGTTTACAACGCTGAAACGTTTTTGACTTTCCTAGGCAAGGTGCTCGAAGCGTATCCCTCCGGCGCGATTGGAGTTCCCGGGCTGAGAACCCCGTCGCCACTGACGACGAAGAGAAGGCTTAGGCGGGATAGTAGTATGTCAATCGGAGTACATCGCTCATGTGGCGATGTACTTCTTTGCGTTGGGCTCAGGGGTAGAACAATCAACCGGGAATCAACGCTCGCTTTCTGAAAATACTTACAGGTAATCCTGGACCGAGCGTCCACTCGTATGGCCGAAAACATCGTAGAGCGCCATGTATATACATGAAGAAGGCCGGCAGTTTCCGCTCTTGTAGCGGCGCTAAATGGAATTGATAAAGCCAAGTCAACGGCTCGAAAGTCAATAGTGTTTATTCAACATGGAGTTAACAAAATGGTGATTTAAGATGATTGCAGCGGAAGTCAATCGTTCGCGTGTTGCTGTTGCCGTTGACATACGAATCAATCCTCTATAAATGAATTCAAAAAGGCCGCCAAGGCTATGGCGGCGATGATCGGGCGGCAACGCAATCATCCTTGAAAAAGCTACGCTGCATCAAAATTTTGACCAGCCGAATACCGGCCTCAAAATCTTGCGCATCCAATATGCGATTATCGTCCCTGGGGTCCATGAACCGGGATTCTGCAAGTATTGCATGTATTGATCGTTGATCATATAAGTCCGAGTGGAAGTAGGGTTCTTCAGCCCGAACTTTTCCCACACCGCCGGATCATTGGAACCTCCGAGCTTTGCGAGCATATCCGCCGACTCTCTATCTATTGCAGCCGGTATTTGCTCGTAGGCCTGGATGATTTGGTCATGAAATTCATCGATCGGATTACGTTTAACAAGGCTCGTCAGATGGATGCCCTCCCGAATATAAGAAGCATAGGCCAAATGCTCAGCCCAGAACTTGTCGATGTAAAAAAGCCGTACCCGCTGCTCCGAAGGGCTCATCGGTGTCTCGCCTTTCAAAATTGCGAGCCTCTTCTCGTATAACATACGTCTCTGATCCTCCACCATATCCGAATAACTGTTCAGCTCTTGGCGGATATGGAAGTTTTGGCCCATAATAGTACGCTGAATATGGTCTATGTGGTCACGGAGTGCCGACTCTTCGAGAGCCTCATTCTGCCTAAGGCCGCGTTTCGTTATATCAGTGCCGAATTGAACCATCAACTCGTCTTCCAAGCTAACGAAAAAGACGGAAGCTCCCGGGTCGCCTTGGCGACCGGATCGACCGCGCAGCTGGTTGTCGATTCGCACACTTTGGTGCATATGCGTGCCAATCACGTACAACCCGCCCAGATTGGCGACCATTTCACCTTGTGCCGGGTTGCCGCCCCCAAGCCGAATGTCGACGCCGCGTCCCGCCATATTCGTCGATACGGTCACAGCACCAATTTCTCCTGCTTTGGCAATGATCTCAGCTTCTTCTTCATCGTTTTTTGCGTTCAGCACATGGCAGGGAACACCCGCAGCCGCTAGCGCTTCGGCCAGCATGTCAGACTCTTCGACGCTTGACGTACCAATGAGAATCGGACGCCCCGTTCTATGGACGGACAAGATTTCTTGTACAAGCGCCTTGAATTTGACTTCTTTATGGGTATAAATGCGGTGCGGATGGTCGATTCGTATGTCTGGCCGGTTCGGCGGAATTTGCACGACTTGCAGCGCATAAATGTCTTCGAATTCTATTGCGGATACGTGCGCGGTAGCCGTCATTCCGCAAATCTTAGGGTATAGACTAAGGAAGTGTTGAAGAGTAATCGTGCCGAGAACTTTCCCGCTGGCTCTCGACTGCAGCCCTTCTTTGGCGTAAAGCGCGGCTTGCAGCCCTTCGGGCAAATGTCTATTCTCCGCCACGCGGCCGGTATATTCGTCGATCAGCTCGATTTTACTGTCCCGGACAATGTAATCGACGTCTTTGTTCAATAACAATTCTGCATGTAGCGCGCAATTTAACGACATTAACAAATGACTATTCTGGTCTTCGTACAAATTGCCGCATCCCAGCAGCGATTCCGCTATCGCCGAGCCTGCTTCATTTAAATAAACATTCCGCTTGAACTCATCGAAGTCGTAATGCTCATCCTGCCGAAGCTGCCTAGCCACTGCTGCGAAATGATCGCCCTCGCTGCCGGAGGACTCTGGCTCACCGGCGATGATTAGCGGCACCCGGGCTTCGTCGAGAAGCAGCGAATCCGCTTCGTCGGCGATGACGTAGTTGAAGGGGCGATGAACGGTATCGGCTTCGTCTAGCGCGATCGTATCGCGCAAATAATCGAATCCCGCCTCTTTGGCCGTAACATAGGTGATATCCGCGGCGTACGCTTCCCGTTTCTGTGACAAGCTCATGCCGGCTTGAACCGCGTTTACCGTTAACCCGAGGAAGCGATAGATCGGACCCATCCAATTCGCATCCCGATTTGCCAAATAATCGTTAAAAGTCAGTACATGAACGCCTTCGCCGGTTAGTGCATGCAGATAAGCGGGCATAACGGCAGAGAGCGTTTTTCCTTCACCGGTATGCTGCTCTACCAAATATCTCTCGTGCAGAGCGATGGCAGCCATAATCTGCACATCGTAAGGCCGTAATCCGAGCATTCGCTTCGCTGCCTCGCAGACTAGCGCATAGGCATCGATCAGCAGCTCATCCAAAGGCGCACCCGATTGTGCTTCCTCCCTCAGTCGGAGGGATTCCGCTTGAAGCTGCCTATCGTCCCATGCTTCCAAATTCCTTTGTCGGATGCGTTCAATTTTGTCCCTATAGCCCTTCAGCCTAAGCTGGGCATCACGGGCTTTGAAATGTTGAAGCAACTTGACGGCTACATTCATCGGAATTTATTCCCTCCTTTTTCTACTCATCCTTGTAGCGTCTTTGATACAAAACAACGGACACAATTGTTAATACAGCCGTCCATGCCAAAATAATGAGGAGGGGCCTGAATAAGTCTCCCGTCGTAAAGCCTGTGTGTGGTATATATAGCAAATGCACAAGTTGAATGCTTGGCGTATAATCCAGCATCTTGAAAATCGGAAAATCACCGAATAGTAACGTTGCAACCGGAGGCCCAGCAAATATCATCGCTGCAGGAATGATCGATAATGATGCATCAAGTAACGTTTTGGAGAATAAACCGCATATCGTTCCGACTGCTGTGTATAGAATAATCGAAAGAATAATTGCTGCCGCGAACGCCCATATACTAGCCGGCTCATAGCCGAATATAAATATAGCAATAGCAAGAACAACAGCCGACATGATAAAGACTAAAGTGCTTTTTCCGATTAAAACATCCATGGTCGTAGCAGGAGTCATCATTAATGACCGTAAAGTGTTGCGCTCCTTTTCTTCCGCAATCAAGCATGCTTGGGCAAAACATGTTAGCAGCACAAACGAAATATTGAGAAGAAAACCGGCGGCTCCAGGCAAAGACGAGCCTGCATTGCGAAAGAGCACTGCTAACAGAATTGGAAATATCAACATAATGGAGATCGCATAATTGCGTGAAAACTCTATGTAATCCTTCACGAATATCGCTTGCACACGTTTCAATGAGATACTCATCGCAGCTCACTTCCTTTCAGTTGATGGCTTAACTATATTAAGATTGCAGGCTTCCAGCCATCAAAATCCGCCGAAATGTAGCTGTTAACGGCTGAATGGTACCATGGAATGCTTGTTTGATCCGACGTTACCCTGGAATTAAAGGTTAAGAAGAGCTTTTAATGCCTGCAATTTTGATCGAGATAATGGAACCACGGTATCTTTGCCTGTATTCAATCGCAAGCTGTAGCTATTCTTCGTCCATGTAATAATTTCTCTTATTTTTTGCAGGTTAACGATGTAGGATCGATGGCATCTGAAGAATCCGAAATTCGCCAATCTCTGTTCAAGCTCGGTTAGCGTCAGGGCGCAGTCATAATTTTCTCCATCCACATGAACGAGAATCGAACCATTTACACTTTCTATATAATCGATTTCAGGCGGATTAAATAAAATGACTTTGCCATTTCTTTTCGTATAAATCTTCTGCAAGGTTATATTGGCCTGATCTTGTTCCTGCACTTCTTGTTTATCCTCATCCGAGTCCCGAATATCCAATTGATGCAAGCCGAGCTCGTTCAAGCGATAAATGGCATCGCAGGAAATAAGGGCATCCTCTAAATTCGCAGTTAAAATTAAAATCTGCTTTTCTTTCGAAAGATCATCTAGTATGCGTTTAAACTGACGACGATCTTGTTCTTCCAGGTAAAAATACGGTTCCTCCAGTACGAGTGTAGGCTGATGCGCAAAAAAGACGCGCAGCAAGGTTACATACATCCTTTTCGAGGGGCTTAGATTTTTGATTTTTACTTTTCGTTCTTCTTTTACGGAAAAATACTCCAACAACCGGGCGGCACGCTCATTCCTCTCGGTTACATTGATTAGAAAAGTGATTAATTCTTCCACCTTTAAATGCAGGTACTCGTTTTGTTGCGCTCGAAAGATGTAATATAGGGAACGATCCGTCAATTGATTCATTAAAAGGTGCTTTCGCTTCAAGTCCGTTATAATGCCAATCGATTCGTTCGATGTCATATTTAATTCGATCTTCGGTAGAAACAATTCTCCATCTTCATACACGGGTTCAAGTTGCATGCCTTCCTCCTGATCAGTACCGCTATAGGATATATTAAACAATTATAAGGTTGGGATACATTTTTGTCAGTTTCTATTGCATCGAAGACAGTGATTAACTGGACCGATTGAATTAGTTATACCGAGAATCCGGTGGCTGCAGGGGAAGAGGGTTAAGCTTTCGTTTTTATTTGTATACGTAGCAAAAGGAAAAACCCGCAATCTGGTATTATCCCCTACAGGCGGCAATATTGGCACGCCGCTGCTGACGCGCGCTGCTGAGATGTCGTCGCAGGACGTATGCGCGGTTGAACTGTCCAGCTTCCAACTGATGGACATGACACGCTCTCCCCATGTGGCGGTAATTACCAACCTCTCGCCAAATCATCTCGACTGGCATCACGACATGGAAGAATATATCACCGTCAAGAGCCGCCTGCTTGAGTTTCAGAAGGAGGGCGATCTTGCTGTCCTCAACGGTGACAACCCTGCGACCGCCTCACTGCGCGAGCGGGGGCGGACCAAGTACTTTGGCAAACACACGATCTACGATGATGTAATCGACGGGCTCGTACCTATTCGTGACATTCGTCTGCCAGGGTGATATAACATAGAAAACATCATGGCTGCCATGACCGCCGTACGGGGAACCGTGTCGGACGAGGCAATTCTGGAGACTGTGCGCACCTTCGTCGGCGTGGAACACCGAAACCAGTGGGTGGCAACTGTAGACGATGTGCATTATTACAACAACTCCATCGGCTCCAGTCCTGCCCGTACCGTTGCAACGCTGCATGCGCACATGGGCCAAGTGCTGCTGATCGCCGGCGGGCGAGATAAGAAGGTACCGTTTGATGATATGGCCCGTCTGCTTCCTGATCATGTCAAGGTGTTGCTGTTGATCGGCGAAGCGGCAAGTCAAATCGAGGCTGCAGCGCGCGGAGTGCCGAATTGCCCACCCATTGTACGCTGCGAGGGCCTGGCCGAGGCAGTAGCGCAAGTGCACAAGCTGGCCAGACCGGGCGACACTGTGCTGCTGAGCCCTGCCTGCACCGCATATGACCAATACAGAAATTTCGAAGAGCGCGGGCGTCACTTTGTCGAGCTAGTCGGGGCACTGCACCGGTCTGAGGGAAAGGCCTGAGTAAAGTAATGGTCTATAATAATTGGAAATCTAATATTTTCTTTTAAATAATGGGGACGCAAACATGTATGTGATGTTTGCGTCCCTTTATTTGTCGGTGAATCTATTAGGTTATGAAAAAGTGGCAGGAACTCACATGAATGAAGAATTGGGATTTTGCTCAACTGATCGATTTTGCCTGGGCAAAGAAAAAAGCCCCGTCCATTTTATTGGTGGAGGGGGCTGCGAGGATCTGACATTGTCGCAACGTCTCTCGTCAATTACAGTTCAATGCCTCTATACGACTGCGTTATGAAGCAGCCTCACATTTCAAGGTGTTTCGGTTTACTACGATGTATTCACCTGTTGATTTATTCATTACTTGAGACACTTCCTTGGTGTGTGTTATCTCCAACCAATCATTTTGTACATCCACCAATAATTTTATCTCCACAGCACTTTCTCCATATTTTAAACCGCTAAAAGATATTTTCGTCATAGTCATCATTCCTCCATGATTAATGTGTGTCAATGATAAAAATAAGGCAGTATCGAGCTAGCTCTAAGAAGAAGCGCGTAAAGAGCCAACTTATGTGGAATCGGTCATATATGCCGAGATGAGACCTTTATCAGGAATAGTTCTCCATCATTTGATATAAATAATTTCGAAAGTCTTCAACATAGGTTTTGGGCTCTACAACTTTTAGATGAGTGCCGAAGCTTGCTAAAAATTGAAATCCCATATGATTTTGTGGGACATAAATAGTTGCTAATAAAAGTCCAGAACAATGGTCTTCAATACTTCTTCGACCATACCTTTCGATGATTTGATCTTTTATGCTAGGCGATATCCATGCTTTAATCGTGACGAATTGCGGTAGATAACTTGCTTCGTGTCCTTGCTCAGACCAATCGTCTCTAGGATGAAACGTGCGTTCATCCATAGTAATATGATCGATCCGAGATAACTTGAATGTTCGATATCCCTGTCGATGTAAACAGAATCCTTTCAAGTACCAACTCGATTCGTTAAAATGCAGCTCATAGGGCTCGACCATTCTATTCGTTACAGCCCCGTCTTTATCTATATAATCAAACGAAACCAGCCTCTTTTTTGAAATGGATTCTTGACATGTCTTTAAGGTTTCAAGAATCTCGGACCGACCTTCCCAATCGTAAAACGACAGTTGAATGGAACGATTCAGAGACAAGGGACTGACCATTGCCTCTATTTTTTTTATCGTTCTTTCAACTTCTTCAGTAAGGAGGATTTGTTCCAATCCGCCGAGCGCAGTTAATATATTCTCTAAATCGGAGCTGCTTAAAAGGTGTTTATCAACCTTGTATTCAGCCATTATGCCGTAACCGCCTTTGACCCCATTGACAGAGTAGATCGGGATGTTCGATAAGCTCAATGTTTCCATATCGCGAAGGATCGTTCTTTTGGAGACATTGAATAGTTGTGAGAATTCCGTTGTAGCAACAACCTCTTTTTTCAGCAATATCATGATAATCGAAATGAGTCTCTCCACTTTGTCCATAATTGCCCTCTTTTTTTTTACATGATTTCAGAATGGTGACAACAAGATGTCACCTTTTATCCATTATACTACGTGTATCACAAGAAGGAGGTTTTGATTCAATGTTTAATCCAACCGATTTTCCCAAGCCCACCCTTATTTCAGTCAACGGTGTGGAACTCGAAGTGTTTGAAGCAGGCCGAGAAAATGCAGGAAAACCTATTGTACTCTGCCACGGCTGGCCTGAACATGCTTTTTCCTGGCGCCATCAGGTGCCCGCGCTTGCCGCAGCGGGATACCATGTCATCGTCCCAAACCAGCGGGGTTACGGCAACTCATCCCGCCCGAACGAAGTAACAGACTATGACCTTGCGCACCTGTCGGGTGATCTCGTCGCCCTTCTCGATCACTATGGATACGAGGACGCTACCTTTGTCGGTCACGACTGGGGTGCAATGGTCATTTGGGGACTGACCTTGTTGCATCCAAACCGCGTCAATAAAGTGATAAATCTGAGCTTGCCTTACCAAGAGCGCGGGGAAAAGCCCTGGATCGAGTTCTTGGAGGAAATTTTCGGCGGCGACTACTATTTTGTTCACTTTAATCGACAGCCGGGCGTCGCGGACGCCGTATTGGATAAGAATATGTTTCGGTTTCTTCGCAACCTGTACCGCAAGAACGAGCCTCTCAGAGCACCTGAGCCAGGCATGGCGATGATCAATCTTGCCAACGCGGAAACACCACTGGGTGAGCCCTTGATGAGCGACAGCGAACTGGCTGTTTTCGTCTCCGCCTTTGAAACATCAGGGTTCACGGGCAGCATAAATTGGTACAGGAACCTTGACCGCAACTGGCGCTTATTGGCGGAGGTGAACCCAATCATCCAACAGCCCACGCTTATGATCTATGGCGATCAGGATGCGATTCCGAAGTCCGAAAAACTAACGGAGTTCGTGCCCAATGTGGAAGTGGTCAATCTGGATTGCGGTCATTGGATCCAGCAAGAAATGCCGGAAGAAACAAACCAAGCGATTTTGAGATGGCTGGAACAGCAGGATGCCACCTAGTCGGTCTTGATGTAGAGTCCCCACAACATTCACATGAATAAACGTTCTAGGTAAAAAGCACCTGGAGGATTCATAGTTGAAAGTTCTGTGTTAATAGAATCGGGAAAGTGAAAAGGCACTCGAGCGCGAGTGTCTTTTTCGCCGTATGATGGGTTACGCTGAACCGTATCACAAATTAATTCTATAGCTGGAGTGATTGGATCACTTGGCAAGATAACCCGATAGCCTCCTGACAATACTACTTCTGGCTTTGGAAAAGCAAATTATTCTGAGGATATTATGAACTCCTAGAGGAATTTTAGCGAAATAAGAGGAAACAGATCTCGAAAAACGCCAGGACAAGATTTCGCAGATTTTATGATAGAGGTTAGAAGAGACCCAGAGATAGCGGAGTACTTAGACAGTCTCGCTGTTTTTGTTGGGAATTTGGTAATGATGCATCGTCAAAAAGCCGGCTTGACGCAAACTGAATTGGCCAAGCGTGCTGACACTACGCAAGCGCGAATATCTCAAATCGAAGCAGGATTTGGTGGCATAAAACTGGACACAGTAGATAAAATCTTTAAAGCGCTGGGTCTCCATTTGTTCAACCCCAAATTTCGATCCGATGCAGCAGGAACGGAAGCTCGTACTGAAGTAGTGGTTGGTTAGACTAGTTGGATGTGAGTCCATTGATAGCACTCAGAGATCTGAACTTTGACCCGCATGATGAATACTTTTGAAAAGATGATCGTCTTGCGGGTTTTATTGTTTAGGATAACAATATTGTTGCTCGAAGTATTGCTCATATAGCGGTGTACTTCTTTGCGTGGGGCACAGGGTAGAACGATCAACCGGAAATCAACGCTCGCTATCTGAAAATACTTACAGGCAATCCCGGACTGAGCGTTCACTCGTATGGCCGAAAACATCGTATAGCGGCTAGCAAGGCTCTCTATTTGTATATTTGTGTGCAGAAAACTTCATCTAAGGTTATTGAGTATTGTATATTGCTTCCTGTCGGGCCGCACGTTAAGATTCTAGTAAACGCATTACTAGGAGAGTAATTTATGACGAGTTATATTGCTTTGCCATGGAAAGATGTTCTGTCTGGCGACACGACACATACCATTACCGGCGATGTTAGGGTAATCGAAGCGTTCCCGATTCCGCAGCTGCAGACGGAGCGCAGAGTGTGGATTTACTTGCCGAGAAGCTATAACGAAGGCGCTCGCCGTTATCCCGTCTTCTATATGCATGATGGGCAAAATGTGTTCGATCAAGCGACTTCATGGGGAAGCGAGTGGGGCGTCGATGAGACGATGGAGCAAATGGCGATTAATGAGCCTGCGCTCGAGGCTATCGTGGTCGCAATTGATCATGGGGGCGATCAGCGCAACCATGAGTATAACTTCACGATTAATGCAGAGTATGGGTTCGGAGGCAAAGGCGATGCTTACGCCGCATTCCTCGCAGAGACGCTCAAGCCGTATATCGACAGCTGCTACCGGACGCTCCCCGAACCGGAGCATACGATGATTGGTGGCAGCTCGTTCGGTGCATATATTTCGCTCTACGCCGCCATTCGTTATCCGGCTCAGTTCGGCCGAGTGGGCGGCATTTCGTTCGTCATGTGGCATGACAACGGTGCGATCATTCAACTAATCCAGCAGGCGGTCTTGTCTCCTGCACTGCGCCTCTACCTGAGCATCGGAGAACTGGAGACCGATAATGCCGACTTTAATCGAATTGCACATGAACACGTTGCGATGGTCCGACAGACGCTGATTGCAGCAGGGGTAGCGGAGAGTCGAATTCGATTCGACTTCATTCCGGGCGGAAAGCATCACGAATCCACATGGGGACCGTTGTTTGTTGAGGCTCATCGTTGGCTGCTCCAGCCATGATGATACGCTTTAAACGTACAATCGTGGATGCAATCGCAGCCTGACCTTCCTTTTCCCCAACCGCAAAAAAAGCCGCTAATCCATTGGATTTTCGGCTTTTTTTGCGGTTGGGAGGAGGAGAAATGCTGCATCTCCAATCATTCTAGCTCATTTACATTATTAGACATTGACAACAAAACAACCTGATTATATAATTCTCAAGAGATTGATAATCATTATCAACAAATTCAAAAGTAAAGAAGGGTCTGCTATGAAAACTAGAAATAAATTGACTATTCCAATGCTTCTATCCGCACTTGCGCTTGTGCTTGTGCTGGCAGGATGCGGCGGGAACAACAACAACAGCAATACCGCTGCATCGCCTACTGATGCCCCAAGCGCGACACCTGCAGCGAGCGACGCGCCAGCTTCGGAAGAATCTGCAACACAGTATCCAATTACGATTAAACATGCGCTCGGCGAAACGGTAATTGAAGAGAAACCGGAACGCGTCGTTTCTATTTCGTGGGCGAACCATGATATCGCTCTTGCCCTTGGTGTAGTGCCTGTCGGCTTCTCTGAAGCTAACTACGGCGTTCAGGATGGTTCCAGAGTGTTGCCGTGGACGAAAGCGAAGCTCGAAGAGCTCGGTGTATCGGAGCCTAATTTGTTCCAGGATACGGACGGTCTTGATTTCGAAGCGATCTCGGACGCGAATCCTGATGTCATTCTGGCCGCATACTCCGGCATCACCGAGGAAGAATATGAGACGTTGTCTCAGATCGCACCGGTTGTCGCTTATCAGACGGCGCCGTGGGTAGCCAGTTGGCGTGAACAGGTTCTATATGATTCTATGGGAATGGGTATGCAAGCCGAAGGTGAGCAGCTCATTAAGGACACTGAGAACCTCATCAAGGAGAAGGCTGCTGCCTACCCGGAGATTGAAGGCAAGAAGGCCGCCTTCGCTTATATCAGCCCTGCCGATCTGTCACAGCTTTCCATTTATGCTCCTGGCGATCCTCGCGGAGACTTCTTGATCGAGCTTGGCATGCCATTCCCGGATGGTCTGGCAAGTCTGGTCTCGGACAGTTTTTACCTGCAGCTTAGTGCCGAGAACGCTGATGCGCTCAATGATACGGATATAATCATCGCCTACGGAGACGACAAGCTGCTTGCTGCGCTTCAAGCAGATCCGCTGCTAGGTAAAGTTCCAGCAATCCAAAGAGGCTCCGTTGTATTGATCGAGGACAATACGCCGCTTGCGGCTGCGGGCAACCCGAATCCACTATCGCTTGCGTATACGATCGATGAATATTTGGGATTGATCGGAGAAGCAGCCAAGAAGATCAATGAGTAATCCATCGTCTCTAACCGCCAAACCGCAGGCAACGATTACGCCGACTTATTTTACGATTGTTCTGATTGTTTGTCTGCTCGTGCTCGGTATTTGCGTGCTTGCATCGCTGGCATTCGGTTCTCGAATAATTGCATTTAAGGATGTAGTGGATGGGTTGTTGGGCCCGTCCACTAGTTCCTACGATGCCGAAGTCATTCGTCAACGCATGACCCGGACTGTGTTCAGTCTCTTATGCGGCGGCGCGCTCGGTGTCGCAGGCGCCTTGATGCAAGCGGTCACCCGCAATCCGATTGCAGATCCGAGCATTCTCGGCGTGAACACAGGCGCATCCTTATTTGTTGTTGGCGGAATCGCATTTTTAAATATTGGAACGGCGAATGAGTACATCATATTTGCCTGTATCGGGGCAGCGATTACTGCATTATTCGTGCTGGGAATAGGTTCGTTGGGACGAGGCGGAGCTACGCCTGTCAAGCTTGTGTTAGCGGGGGCGGCCACCAGTGCCGTTCTTTCTTCGCTTGTAAGCGCCATTATCATTCCACGCTCTAACGTCATGGACCAAATCCGGCGTTGGCAGGTGGGAAGCGTTGGGGGATCTAGCTGGAGTGATATTGCGACGTTCTCCCCCTTGTTCCTGCTCGGTATTCTAATTGCCATAATCACGGCTCCTGCGTTGAATGCATTGGCGTTGGGTGACGAGACGGCGACCGGCTTGGGTGTGAGGACGGGTATGCTGCGGTTAGTCTCGTCGTTGGCTGGGGTTGTGTTGTGTGGTACGGTAACCGCCCTCGCAGGACCAATCGGCTTTGTCGGGCTGCTCTCAACACATCTGATTCGGTTAATACTCGGTCCTGATCAGCGTTTCCTGATTCCAATGTCGGCGCTGGTTGGAGCTATTGTACTAACGGGATCCGACGTCGTAGGCAGAATCCTCGGAAGACCAGGGGAGCTTGAGGTGGCCATCGTCACCGCCTTCGTCGGAGCTCCGATTCTAATTCTATTAGCGATGAGATCGAAAGTGCGTACCTTATGATGAATAATACGATAAATTTGATTATGTCGGGCAGACGTCAGAGACGCCGTCGATATGTGCTGGTCACGAGCATTCTTGCGGCCATTTCTTGTATACTTTGCGGTTTGATGCTCTATTTTGGAAATACAATCTATTCAGTGGACGAGATTATTCGGGTACTGGCGGGAGAGAAAATTAAAGGCGCATCATTCGCGATTGAAACGATTCGGCTCCCTAGAATGCTGGCGGGACTGTTCGCCGGCTTCGCTTTTGGCTTGTCCGGCAGTGTCTTCCAGACCATGCTGCGCAACCCGCTTGCGAACCCGAACGTACTCGGTATTACTACCGGCTCTAGTGTGGCGGCTGTTTTTTGTATCGTGATTCTACATACGAGCGAAACCGTTATCTTCATCGCGTCTGTCCTTGCCGGGTTGGCTACGGTTATGATTCTCTACCTGTTGTCCCTAAGAAAATCCTTTGCGCTCGGGCGATTGATTCTGATTGGTATCGGCCTTGATGCGATGCTCGGAGCTGTTATCTCTTATCTGCTGCGGATAAGCGCTGAGCATGACATCGGTACCGCTTATCGTTGGTTAAGCGGCAGCCTCAACGGATCGCAGATGGATGAGCTTCCGCCGATTATCATAACGGTACTCCTATGTACGCCTATCGTTGTCTTGTTAGGGAAGAATCTTAGTCTGCTTGAGCTGGGCGAACAAGCGGCCACTTCGCTTGGAATCAATACAAACAGAACTCGAATAGCTCTAATCCTTGGCGCAGTTTGCATGATTGCCGTCGCTACGGCTACCACAGGCCCAATTGCTTTCGTAGCCTTCCTGGCTGGACCGATCGCAAGAAGATTGGTCGGCATGGGCTACTCTACCATAATTCCGGCTGGTCTTGTCGGCGTTATCTTGGTTTTGGCCTCCGATTTAATTGGACAATTTGCGTTCGAGACCAGATTCCCTGTAGGCGTTATCACCGGAATCCTCGGAGCGCCTTATCTAATCTATCTGCTTATCCGAATGAATCGAAAGGGGGATTTCTAACATGAAGCCGAAGCATCAGTTCCAGGCGGAGCATGTCGTCTCGGGCTATGAACATAGAAGGGTTGTCCATGGAGTAAGCATCTCCATTCCAAGCAATCGGATAAGCGTCATAATCGGAGCCAACGCCTGTGGGAAGTCCACCCTGCTCAAGACTATGGCAAGACTAATCAAGCCGGAATCCGGCCGCATTTTGCTCGATGGCAAATCCATTGATCAATACCCGCCCAAGCAGTTAGCCAAGATTGTCGGATTGCTTCCGCAATCCCCCATTGTGCCGGAAGGAATCAGTGTCGCGGATCTGATCGGTCGAGGCCGATTCCCGCACCAGAGTTGGCTGGGCGGTTGGACCAAAAAGGATTATGAGGCCGTCGCGGAAGCGATGGAGATTATGAAGATAACAGAGCTGGCTAATAGCAATATCGACGAGCTGTCGGGCGGTCAACGCCAGCGCGTCTGGATCGCGATGGCTCTGGCCCAGCAGACTGACATTTTGTTTCTTGACGAACCGACGACCTTCTTGGATATTACTTATCAAGTCGAGATACTAGATCTGCTCACCGATCTGAACCGGAAGCACGGTACGACGATCGTCATGGTTCTGCACGACATCAACTTATCCGCACGCTATGCTGATCATATTTTCGCGCTCCGCGAAGGTAAGCTGGTAGCGGAAGGCGAACCATCTAAGGTTATCACAAGCGATTTAATTAAGGATGTCTTCGGACTCGATTGCACGGTCATCGGCGATCCCGTATCCAATTCTCCGCTGATCGTACCGATCGGGCGTCATCATGCGTATGTTTAAGTAAGCCGCCGAAGCCATTCGGCGGTTTTTTATTTGTTTAGGAGATTATGCAACTACAGTGAAAGAAGGGTTAGCTATGGTGCTAATTCGTCCTTCGAACGAAGAGTGCTTGGCTCATATTAGGCGTAGCCGTGCCGTTCACCTTAACCAATGCTCCTGCATCCATCACGGTTGGCGTGACAGTCAACGTGCTCACTTCATTCGCCACGCCTGCCTACGGCATGGCTGGAGGCGAAAGACGAGATTACCCTCGTGCATACGCAAGACCTTCGGTTTCAGCCGGAAGAGAAGGAATCAGCTGCATATTGTGCAGATTAAGAAATCTTTTATAGTAATTGGGATGCGCTCACGTATTGGTGGTGAGCCGCATCCCATTTTCGCGTGCACAATGCTGAGCTTTTGGACTTCACGGCAGAAGCAACGGCCCCAAGCTCGTGGCTCCGGCAGAAATCTTCATTATTGCAGAGATCATGACTAAGCTCTCTTTATGTCTCCAGTTGTGCGGTTACGTAACGTTCAATGTCCTCGGCGGATTCCATCTGCAGCACATGCTGTGCGAGCACCTGCATATCCACATAGCTGAGCCGAGAAATCAATTCTCTGGCAGGCAGCACCATGGAAGGACTCATGCTCAATTCGTCTAGACCAAGTCGCAGTAAAATTGGGATAGCAGAGAGCTGCCCCGCCAATTCTCCGCACATGCCTACCCATTTGCCTGCTTGATGAGCGGATCGAATGACATAGTCAATCATTCACAGGATAGCTGGATTCATAGGTTGTGCTAAGTAGGCGACTTGTTCATTCATTCGATCTGCCGCCATCATATATTGGACGAGATCGTTGGTTCCAATACTGAAGAAGTCGGCATCCTTAGCCAATTGATCGACAATCATCGCTGCGGCAGGAATTTCAATCATGACGCCGACTTCTATATCGGCAGCATAAGAGATGCCTTGGCTGTCCAGTTCGGACTTTGCCTCATTCAGCAGCAGATTCGCCTCGCGAAGCTCCTGCAGCGTCGAATGGCGCGAAGGCCGAGAAAAGGATTTCTTCTTTGTTTCTCTGCAGATAGGGAATAGCTTTGTCACCGCCGGCGTCCAGGGTTCTGATAATGACCGGTTGGCCCTCGCGCACAGCCAGTACGGCTGCCTTATAGGCTTGAAACTGTTCCTCTTCACTTGGACTTGCATGCCGATCCATGAACAAGAATTCAGACCGGTACAGACCGACGCCTTCTGCGCCAATATGGACTGCTGCGGCTGCTTCGTGCGGACGCGCTATATTAATGGCGAGCTCGACCGTATGGCCATCCGCGGTAACGGTAGGCTCATCCTTGTAGCGTTGGAACAGAGCTAAGCGTTCCGTATCTTTTCTAATCAATTGTTCATAATACTGGCTAGTTTCCAGCTCTGGATTCACATAGAGAATGCCTTCGCAGCCATCTATAATGGCGGAATGGGACGTTTTTCCTCCCTTCTCGAGAGCAAATCCGAGCACATGTGCGGGGTTCAGCTTGGCGGTTACCGAAGGAGTAATATCGGTGCCGATAACGATTACCGGCTCTGTGATTGCGAGCAGATCGGGTCTTGGCGTTTCGGTCAAGTATGACCATACCCGAGTGCGAATATCGTGAAAGTCCGTACATCTTTCTTGCATAAGTTCATTGTCCATGCTGCTGAATATCGCGATAAGCTCCTCCGTTACATCATGCAATGCCGCTTATTCGGAAGAGCGAGATTCATATTCTAAAATTGGAGCTTTTGTGCAGGAGCAGTTGGGCAAGAAGTGAACGTGGATATTAGCTAGAGATAGGCTTTGAAAAGCTAGCAGAACAGATTATTATGAAGAGGTAGCTAGAAACAGGGAGGGGTTAAGGGAATGAGTCAATTTCATGCAAATACTCTTTTGAAAGCGATTACGGACCGAATGATTCCTGAGGATGATTGGCAGTCAGCAAGCGGAGGGGGAGTTTTAACCTATTTGGAGCTTTATGCCGCGAAAGATGCTGTTGTCTGGACGAAGGTGATTGAACCCGGACTCCGCTCATTGCAGAAGGAAGCAATAACGCTTCATGGGAAGCCGTTTTCAGATTTGCGGGACTATGAGCAAGATCAACTGCTCAAGGAAGCGGAGCTTGATGCCTACCGGGACTGGCCTGTTTCGTCAAAGCTATTTTTTGATACGTTATTGAATATAACAGCAGAAGGTTATTATGGAAGCCCGGAAGCGGGAGGTAATATAAAAGGGCAGTCATGGGAAATGATAGGTTTTCGTCCCGGCCATGTGGCCGGAATGGCTGCGCCGGCTCCTGAAGCCGATTTGCCGCAAAAATCACTTGAGCAGCTGCGGGACCGGTATGATGCTATCGTGATCGGATCCGGAGCAGGGGGATCGATAGCAGCGGCTGTCCTAGCCGAAGCGGGAATGCAGGTGCTTGTCGTCGAGCGCGGCAGCTGGTTGAATTACGATCAGGTTGGCAGGGATCACCTGCGGAATCACCGGTTTAGCAAGTATGGGCATAATACAGGACCGGATTTGGAAGGTAACCCTCGCACGATTGCACTCGCGAATGGTGGCGAGCGAATTACGTTGCCTTTTGAAGGCGATTACCACAATAATGCGATGACGGTTGGGGGAGGAACGCGGGTTTATGGGGCGCAGGCGTGGCGTTTTCATTCGGATGATTTCCGTATGGCAAGCCGTTACGGGATACCAAAAGGGAGCTCGTTAAGTGACTGGCCGATCCGTTATGAAGATCTTGAACCTTATTACGAGCGTGCAGAATGGGAGGTTGGGGTATCCGGTGATGGGAATGCCCATCCTGGGAGAGGCAAGCGTCAAAATGCTTATCCCATGCCGGCTATGCCTCTGACGCTGGAAGCTGAACGGTTGGCCCGCGCTGCCCAAAAGCTGGGATGGCAATTCGGGGCGGTACCGCTCCTTATCAACTCCGTTGAAAGGGATGGCCGGCAGGCTTGCTGCAGATGCGGTCAATGCGTCGGATTTGCCTGTCCGACGAACAGCAAAAACGGTGGGCATAACACTATGCTGGTAAGAGCGATAGCTACAGGCAATTGCGATCTGATCTGCGATACGATGGCGGAGCACATCGACACTGAAGGAGGAAGGCATGCGACCGCAGTCCGACTTGTACAGCAATCGAAGGGTTCGATCCATCGGCGGCTAATACAGGCAGGGCATGTTGTCGTTGCCGCGGGAGCGATCGAAAGTGCGCGACTCCTTCTGAATTCCGCAAGCGATTCGGAGCCAGACGGAATCGGCAATCGGAACGGCCAAGTTGGAAGAAACCTTCAAGGCCATGTTTATTCTGGCGCTTATGGGCTTTTTGACGAGCTGGTTCTAGACGGCTTTGGTCCAGGGGTCAGCATAGCGACTTTCAACTCTGAACATAGCAATATGGGAATTATCGGCGGAGGGCTGCTCGCAAACGAGTTTACTCGGCTGCCTCTTATTCACTGGTATCGGGCGCTTTCGCAGAATGCGGCAAGATGGGGGATTAAAGGCAAGGAAACGATGCGCGACAGCTACTTGCGCACGAGCCAAATTCAAGGCCCGATTCAGGAGATTCCAAACGCTGAGTCCAGGGTGCTGCTGTCGAAGTCGGTTAAGGACCGTTTTGGCATACCGGTCGCTTTCCTTTCGGGCAGCGTTCATCCCGAGTCCCTTCGAGCTGCGGCTGTGCTGGGAGAGCAGGCGGAAAAGTGGCTTTGGGCTGCCGGAGCGCGTGAGGTTTGGCAAACCAAGCCGGGTGAAGGGTTAAGCGCAGGACAGCATCAGGCAGGTACACTGCGCATGGGGAACGATCCTGCGACATCCGTCACCGACCCATTTGGCCGCGTGCACGGATACGACAATCTGTGGGTGAGTGATGGATCCGTTCACGTGACCAACGGCGGTGTTAACCCGGTGCTGACGATTATGGCCTTAGCTTTCCGCACCGCGGATAACCTGGTGAAATTGGGCTAGCCAATGAATGCCAAGGGTGAAAGGGACCTTATTAATTCTCTGTATAGGTCCACTGGCATGATATAATCCTTTTGTAGTTGTTGAAATGAATGAAGTTTCAAGTTCAAATATATTAATAGAATAAATGTGTTTTACAATTACTTATCCATTGTTGATGGAGGGTACATACAATGAAACTGGAAAGACTCTTATCCATCATTATTTTGCTGCTGAATCGTCGTATGGTGCAGGCCAAAGAGCTCGCAGAACGGTTCGAGGTGTCCGTACGGACGATATATCGGGATATCGAAGCAATTAATGGGGCCGGAATTCCCATCGTCACCTACCAGGGAATGAACGGAGGTATCGGGCTGGCGGAAGGCTACCGATTGGACCGCAACGTGCTGACTAACGACGAGCTCGCTACCATCGTCACCGCCCTGCGAAGTATCTCCACCTCATATGGTAACGAACAGCATCTACAGCTACTGGAGAAAATCAATAGCGTTGTCCCGCCCCAATATTCCGAGGAATTCCAACATAAGGCCAGCCGTGTGCTGATCGACTATTCGCCCTGGGATGGCAACGAGAGGCTGCGTCCTAAACTACAACTGTTAAAAGAAGCGGTAGATCACCGCCGAATAGCGGGATTCATCTATTCCAATGCCGAAGGTCTGATATCACACAGAATTGTAGAACCACATATGCTCATCATGAAAGGAAGACAATGGTACCTGAAAGCCTATTGCCAGGCGAAAGAGCAGTTCCGGCTGTTCAAGCTAAAAAGAATGAAAGAGCTGGAGATCGTTCCGGAGAGGATATTCGTTCGAAGAGATTTCCCAATGCAAGAGGGTACCACTGGTCAGAGCCCGCGCAATCCGTTAAAGGCGACAGAATTCGTCTTGCGTTTCCGTGCTGACTCTCGTCATTTAGCGGAGGAATGGTTTGGTGTCGAGGAGCTTTTGCCCTTAGATGACGGCAGCTGGCAAGTGAGGAAGGCTTATCCGGAAGATGAATGGTTGTATAGATTCATTCTCGGCCTGGGCCATCATGCGGAGGTGCTTGAGCCTCCCCATCTGCGAGAGATCATCGCTAGTCGCGTAGAACAAGCTGCAATAATATATAGAATTAATAAAGAAACATGACAAATAGTTGTCATGTTAGATGTTTTATACTAAACTCATTCAACTATAAGGAGAATGATTAGGGATGAAACAAAACGAATTCAAGTCAATGGCACTGAGCAGTACGACTCCATCTGAAAGCTCGCTGCCCGCAGACGAGGCAAATTGCAGAAAAATTGAACCTGCCCGTTTCGAGGAACATTCCTCTTTCACGCTGGCCGGAATTAGCACTGTCACATCAAATGCAGCCGAATTAAGCGGCGAAGGCAAGATTGGTAAGTTGTTTGAACAATTCCACTCACAACATATTGGCGAACATCTGGCCCTTCATCTACAACAATCTGGCCATTATAGCTGTTACTTCAACTACAAAGAAGGCGATGCTGGACAATATGAAGTGATGGTCGGCGTACATGTACGGGACAATATGCAGGGTCAATATCCCGAGTCTGTCTCGACGTTCACAGTTCCCTCTGCGAAATACGCAGTATTCGTCACGGAGCGGGGACCGATTATAGAGGTGGTGCAGCGGGCTTGGGCCGATATTTGGCAATGGTCGCAGCAACTCGGCAATGCCCGGGCATTCACAGGCGATTTTGAGTATTATGGCCCGAATATCAATCCGAACGACGGGCAGGCGGAAATATATATCGCCATACGCCAGTAGCCCCTTGCACCGTCCACCCTCAAAAAAAAGGGGAAGGGATCGGGCAGAGTTGTCGTTTCTTGAAAATTTTTAGGAAAGGTCTGATCACCATAGGTGTGATTGAAAACGCTAAGGTAGCAGCCGTGTTCGAACATTACCCGAACCATATTCAGCAGAGGTTGTTGTTTCTACGCCAATTAATTCTGGATACAGCACTAGCAATAGAAGGCATTGATCACCTGGAAGAGACTTTGAAATGGGGTGAGCCTAGCTATGTCACAAAACGTGGAAGCACGATCAGAATAGCTTGGAAAGAGTCAAATCCACAGCAGTATGCCATGTATTTTAACTGTAAAACAAAGCTTATTGCTACATTCAAGGAAGTTTTTAGTGATATATTCAACTATGAGGGCAATCGGGCAATTGTGTTCGATGATAACGAGGAAATACCGATAGATGAATTAAAACAATGCATTTCATTGTCTCTCACTTATCATTCCCGAAAACAACTTCCAATGCTTGGATTGTAATAAAGGTATGCAAGGAGCGTATTTATTGAATTAATGCAACCACTTCCAGAGCATAACCGACAGCTGGAGCGATTGGAGTTCGGATAGTAGGAACCCAGTTGCAACGGGCGACGAAGAGAAGGCTTAATCGGCACAGCAGTATGTAGCTTGGAGTACATCGCTCATATGGCGATGTACTTCTTTGGGTTGTGCTCGGGTTCGTCGAAGGCAAAACGGAGTCAAGGCTGGCTCCATGAACTCCGATGTGAAGTAGTGCCTACATTCCGTACCATGACTATCTCTACTTGTGAGTCGATTCAAGACAGAATCAACAAGTCGTAGGTTACCTGATGGTAAGAATGTTACTCAGGTGGCCTCGTACAGACGTCAGGTGCTTTATGAGCAGTAGTAATTAGATAATCACAAGCCACCCAAGAATGCCCATATGAAATAAAGAACCGGATGATTGGATGATTTTGAAGTGTCCATAGGGTTCCCGTGTACAACTAATGAACGATGGACATATCCATAAGAGAAAGCTGCGGCTATGGTCATGAGCAGCAAAGAAAGTCCTGCAATGATAGCCGATTTGTTTCGAATATTTTGTTGCTTTGTATCCATTGTGAAAACCTCCATGATTTTTTTATACTATAAGCTCAATTGAAGGAGACCACATTGACTTAAGTTAAGAAATTTTTCTTATGAAGTGGTGTTGGCAGAATAGAAGATAGAGATTGGAGCAAAAAAAGGCCATCCCGCATAGGATCCCGCATAGGATCCCGCATAGGATGGCCTTTTGCAATCTTGCCGTTACAGACAGTGCTGATAAACGTACCACAATAGGTTAAGCATTCAAGACTGGAAATGTTCAACCACGACTTTGCCGATGGATGACCCTGATTCAACAATAGCATGAGCGCGTCGCATCGTAACTGCATCGATTGGTTTCAGGCGTTGGGTAAGTGTAGTCTGTAAGATGCCGGCGTCAATCAACTCTGCCACTCGATTCAGCAATTTGTGCTGTTCGATCTGGTCCTCTGTCTGATAGATCGGCCGGGTGAACATCATCTCCCAGACGAACGTCGCGCTTTTGAACTTCAACTGAGTTAAATCTACTGGGCTTAAGGCATCCACAATTCCGCAGATTTTGCCTTGTGGAGCAATCGACTCAACCATCTGGTTCCAATAAACATCTGTGCTGCTTAAGTTGAAAATATAATGAACATGTTCATGACCCATCGATTGCAGCTGCGGCAACAATGGCTGTCGATGATTGATCGTATGATCGGCTCCCATCCTGAGTATCCACTCGGACGACTCCTGACGAGACGCAGTTCCGATTACAGTAAGTCCTGCCCATTTTGCAAGCTGAATGGCAATGGAACCAACCCCTCCCGCAGCTCCGATGATGAGCAGAGATTTGCCGCGATTTCGCTCGGTGTCAGTTGGGATGCCCAAACGATCGAATAGAGACTCCCACGCGGTGATTGTCGTTAACGGAAGCGCCGCTGCTTCAGCGTAATCGAGCGAAGCCGGCTTCTTGCCGACAATTCGTTCATCCACCAGATGAAATTCGCTATTACCTCCATCCCTTATATAACTGCCAGCATAATATACCTCGTCACCAGGTTTGAAGATTTTGCAATCTGGTCCCGTCTGCTCGACAATGCCGGCCACGTCCCATCCAATTACCTTCGGTTTATCTTCGACGGTATCTTTCGGGGCTCGGACGATGACGTCAACCGGATTGACCGATACTGCCTTTACCCGGACAAGAAGATCGCTCCCGACAGCAATCGGCTTATTCAGCGTGACGTCTAATAGACTCTCGGGATGATCAATCGGAAAATATTTATAAAAACCAACGGCATTCATTGTTTTATTTGGCATCATCTTGTTCTCCTTTGTTCAGCTCCCCATTCGACCGGTCAGGTTGAGTTTACATATCCCATCATAATCGTTATAGTTTCGTTAGAGAAGTACGCACTTTTTTGTTTACTACTAACCGGATGGTTAGGAAGGGGATCATGCAGAGTATGTACAGAATCAATCAAAGACAGTTTCAATGTCCCATTGAATTATCTATTCACACGATCTCTGGCAAGTGGAAATTGACCATCATCTGTCGTCTTTTGGAAGGGAAAAAGAGATACGGAGAAATCAAGAAAGAGCTTAGGGGCATTCAACATAAAGTGCTTGCGGAACAACTCAGAGAGCTTGAGGAAGCTGGTATTTTGTTGCGACAGGAGTATCCCTCAATCCCCCCGAAGGTCGAATACGAATTGACCGATCTGGGGAAGGGTTTGAAGCCGCTTATGGATTTTTTGGAGCAATGGGGTCGGCAGTTTGAAGTGGGGATGGAACAGAAATCTTTATAATAATTCTTTTTTCATTTAGTTAAGGGCACCCCTATTGCGGTGCCCTTATTTTTCGCCTTAGTGACGGTGAAATTTCTGGCATTAATCGCTTGCTGGGCGCTGAAAAGTGATGACAAATGGCATAGGGAATTATTATTCCATCACTAAGATAGAGAAGCGAATTCGCTTACTAATAATGTATTCGAAAGTGTGATGGTGGCTTACCAATGATTGTAGAAGTGAATAATCTGATCAAACGTTACTATTCAGATTGGTGCTCCAATTTTTACTAAATCATCTGTGAAACGACCCTTTCCAGGAATATCTCCATGGCCGGACTGAGAAGCTTATTACGCTCTCTGATTAAATAAATTCGCCGATGAAACGTCCATTCCGGAATCGGAACCGTACACAGCTCTCTATTCTCCACCTCGCGCTGAACCGAGCTTTCGGATAATACCGCATAGCCAACTTGATGCTTAGTGGCTTCCTTCATGGCCTCAGAGCCTGAAACTTCCATCGTAATGAACAGCTTTACCTCCTTCCGACTGGCCCACTGACAGAATAGCTTGCGGCTGACTGAGCCTTCCTCGTGCGAAACATGCGCATACCCCGCTAAATCTTTAGGAACAAGATCCTTCTTTCGGGCAAGGGGATGCTCAGGATGGACAACAATGACTAAGTCATCTTCCCTTAACGGCTGCACGATCAAATCCTTATCCTCAAAATCGACATGTGTAATAAAACCGAAATCCAACTCGAATTGCTTGATCTTATCGATGATGAAAGGAGCTGGCTTAACGTCTAACAAAATGGACAAGTTGGTATACTCCCTCTTCAATGCCGCGAGAAAAGGCGGGAGAATATAGGTGGCAGGTGTATGTGTACTGCCGATCGACAGACGCGCTCCCCGCAGCTCGCGGAACTCTTCCATCAACGATTTAATTTCCTCTGTTTGCGATGTAATACTTATTGCGTAATGAAACAATGCTCTTCCGGCTTCTGTCAATTTAATAACGTGATATGACTTTGTTACAAATAATGGTACGCCGAGATCTTCCTGCAGCTTGTTTAGATGAAACGTAACGGTAGGCTGGCGAATGCCAAGCGCGCTGGCAACGAGATATAGCTTTTGCAGCTTGACTGCGAGCACGAATACCTTAAGCTGTTGTAAATTCATCGATACAACCCCCATCTCCATGAACTGTGTCTAATTATAGATTATATATATGGAATACAAAATACGATAGATAATACTTGATAATCCCTTTACTCACGCATAATCTCAGGATGATTGTACTTCACTAAAGTAAGAGGCGTAAGGTTAAGGGATGCAGGCATAAATTAAATTTTACGGAGGTTATTATGAGGAATAGAAACATTAGACTGTCATTTGTCTTCATCTGTTTATTCACTGTGTTGGCATTGATTACGGCAGGTTGTGCATCAGAAGGAAATAACGGGGGAGGTCATTCTCCTACAATGGCTTCAGAGACATCGTCGAATGCTGTAGAGACTAATACTTCGAATGAAATGGCAGTGGAGAAGGAGTTCACACCGGGATCGACGATTCAACTGTACGGCAATGATTTCGTTGACGAAATCGCACCTCAATTTTCGGAGGCTACCGGCTACAGTATGGAGGCGGTCCACTACGGCGGCGGGGCGGCCCTCGCGAAGATTGAGGCAGAACAGGGCAACCCTCAATGGGATGTGCTCATGATGGATGGACATGGCTCTATTCGCAATTTGGCTGAACGCGGTTTTTTACTAACTGACTGGGTACCTGAGAATATTGGCAACCTGAATGAATACGGGCAAGCGTTAGTGCCGGAGGATTATGCCTATACACCAATCGGCATTCACGCTTCAGCGCTTATTGCCTACAACAAGAATATCCTGACAGAGGAAACAGCGCCGAAGACATGGGAAGAGTTCTTTGCTTATGAAGGGCCTGTTGGACATGCTGACCCAGCTGTCGCAGCTCCTGCTTATCCGTTAGTATCAGCACTGTTTTATAAGTGGGGGGTAGAAGAGGGGAAGGACATTTACAATAAACGGTTTGCGGATCGTTTGTATGTGTATCCGAAGAATGGTCCTGTCAGCAATGCCTTAATCAGCGGGGAGATTCATGTCGCTGCACTGCAGGAGCATAATTCATATCAAATGCAGCTGGATGGAGAACCAGTCGGTGTCATATGGCCAGAGGAAGGTGCTCCAGGAAGCCTTCGTGTTATTGCAATTAACAAGTATACGGACAATATGGAAGCAGCCAAGGCGTTCGTTGAGTATATGCTGAAGCCGGAAACACAAAGCTACCTGACGACAATGGAAAGCACGAATGCCAGTTTCTTCACACCGTTAAGCAAAGGCGCAGTCATGCGCAAGGAAAGGGAACAGGATGGAGTGTTTATCCTTCCTCCGGCGGAATGGGCTGCCGAGTATGAAACTGAGATTAAAGCCTGGTTTGCCGATCAAAATGTAAATTAGGGGAGTTCATATGAATAAGGAAGCACGCATGGGAGGGGGAATTACCCTCCTCCTCTTTCTTTTTATCTTTTTACCGTTGTTGGCCGTTATTGTTAATGCAATAGTCCCCGGAATCTTCTTCGGACAAGCGCAATTTAACGGTTTTTCTATCCTGCTTGAAATTTTTGAACGTCCGCTGTGGAAGGCTTCATTAATAAATTCACTCGTGCTTGGCCTAGGTGCGGCTACTGTAGGCACCATACTGGGGGGCTTGCTGGCTGCCATTCGTTCGCAATGGGATTATGCAGCGGGCAGGTGGCTGGATATCTCGGTTTGGATCTTACTCATTGCCCCCTCTTTTATGATCGCGCAGGGCTGGGTATTGTTCGCTAGCCCCGGAGGACTCGCACATAGCTGGTTTGGCTGGTCATGGGTCAGCTCGTTTATTTTTCAACCGACTGGACTTGTCTTTATTATGGCTCTGACGAAGTTCCCTCTGGCATACTTGGCGGTCATGGCCGCCATGGAGTGGAACGTGTCTCAATTCGGCAATGCCGCTCGGCTTAATGGCGCACGACCGTTTACTGTTTGGCGCACCATACAGCTTCCACTTGCTTTACCCGCTTATTTGGCCGGATGGACACTCGTCTTTATTGATACGATAGGTGACTTTGGGCTGCCGGCTGCTCTGGCGACCGTGTATCGTTATCCGACATTGCCTTATTCGATCTATTCCGCGATAAATCAGTCACCTGTCAGATTCGATATGGCAGGCGTACTGGCCTTATACCTGGTGCTCATATTAGGACTTGCTATGATGCTCCTCGTTATCGCAATTCGTAAATCACGGGTCGACTTTCTAAATAGCCGTGCTGTTCGAATCGTGAAGCAGAAGCCGAGAAGACCGTGGCTAATCAATATAGCAACTGTACTGTTTCTCCTTCTTTGCTTGGGAGTACCTATAGGAACCAGTGCCGGGGTTTCCTTCATGAAGAGGCTAGGAGGCGGTTTTGCCTGGAGCAACCTTACATTGGACCATTACGCGAGTATTCTGGGTGGCGGCGATAGGCTGGATCACGCGAAGCTCTCTATTATGGAGGGACTGAAGCATTCGCTCATGATTGCAGGTTCAGCAGCAGTAGTCAGTATGATTCTTGGATTTGTTATCGCCTATGTGCTGACATTCACTAATTTTAAGATGAAGGGCGCAATTCAAATCTTTACAGTCGTCTCCTTAGCTGTTCCCGGTGTCGTGCTTGGCATCGGTTATATATTCATCTGGAATCAGAAATGGCTGGAGCCAATCGGCTTACATCTATATGGAACTCCAGCCTTACTTGTGTTGGCGGCAGTTGCCGGAGCTATTCCTTATGCTGTTCGGGTTCAGCTTGGGGCTTTCGCTAATTTATCTCCTTCCCTGCTGAGGGCGGCATCCGTTCAAGGAGCATCACCCGTTACCCGTATGCTTACGATTGTTCTGCCTATTGTGAGGCAATCATTGCTAATCGCTACATTAGCTGCATTCGGTACGAGCGTGTTTGATTTGGCGACAGCCTCCATGCTGCACCCAGCCAATTATGTTCTTATGCCTCTTGTAATCGATGAAGCATTCGAGTTCTCACAGTATGGCTATGCGACTGCTGGCTCCGTTATAGGAGGAGGGGTTGTTGTCCTCTTGATCTTAATCATTCAGTCTGTTGGAGCAATGATCTTTAGAGTGATGGATCAGATGCACAAGAAAGGAGCAAAGCAAATTGACACCAATACTCGAAGTCTCAGACGTTCGGAAAAGCTTCGGACACCATAAAGTACTTGATGGTATTTCTTTTGCCATGAATGAAGGTGAGCGCATCTGTTTATTAGGACCGTCCGGGTGCGGGAAATCAACTTTGCTGCAAATGATTGCCGGCTTGTTGCAAGCTGACAGCGGTGAAATCCGCATCGATAAGATTCCGGTAAGCAGTCCGAAGCGTTTCGTCCCGCCGGAGGAACGTCCGATTAATATGGTCTTCCAAGATTATGCGCTATGGCCTCATATGACGATTCGGGACAATATCGAATATGGGCTGCGCAGACAAAAATCTCCTGCACACATTCGCAAGGAGCGTCTGGCTTCATTGACAGAGCTATTGCAATTGGATGGATTACTGGATCGTGTGCCGGCTGAATTATCAGGCGGTCAGCAGCAACGTGTAGGAATCGCTAGAGCATTAGCTACGGAGCCTCGTATTCTGCTAATGGATGAGCCGCTCTCCAACCTCGATGTCAAGCTGCGAACAGAGATGAGGAATGAATTGGCTAATTTGTTAAGCTCATTATCAATTTCTTCACTATATGTCACACATGATATGATGGAAGCCTTTACTTTAGCGGATCGCATTCTTGTTCTTCAAGGAGGGAAGATCGAGCAGCTCGCCACACCGCAACAAATGTATGAAGGACCAGCAACACCCTGGGTATCTGAGCTCATGGGTTATCATAATCGATTGACAGGCAGGGTGATCGAGCTCGAAGGGAACGAGGTGGTTATCGATTGCGGCGGGAATCAGATCATTCGGGGAGTCATACTAACGGATGGAGTTCATTGTCCGACCAAACACGACTTGGTCTCGATTATGCTGCATACGGAGACGATCGAGCTCCATGACGCTGCCGCAATAGTTAATAATGAAGCAACTCCATTAAATTCGTTTGTGGCAAAGGTTGTACAGACGACTTATGAAGGCAATCACTGGCGGCACATTCTTGAGACGGCTGACGGACAGCGTATACAAGCTCTGCACCGTGTAGAAGTGTTGAAAGGAAGAGAGTGCGTCTTAACGTTCCCCGTCGAACGAACACGCATTTTTACACTAGAACCGGTGAAGACGATAGGAGCAGCCGCACTATGATTGAAGGACGAATACTTGCTGTTTCCGATATTCATGGACATGGTCACCTATTGATTCAACTCTTAGAGCGGGCGGCTTATAACCCAGGCAGCGACCGTCTGATTCTGTTGGGCGACTATGTCAATAAGGGGCCTGATTCAGTCGGTACTTTGAGTGTCATTCAATCATTATGCATGGATGGCGCGGTTGCTTTGCTAGGCAATAACGATTTGAAATGGATGAAATCGGAGGCTTCGGAAGCGGGTAATTGGCAAGCGTTCTTACAAAGTCTTCCATTGTGGTTCGAAGAGCGCTCTTTTCTGTTTGTTCATGCAGGGTTAAGACCTGGCATACCGCTTCATCAACAATCCGTTAAGGATCTTACTGAGATTCGTGATCCCTTATTTTATTCCTATAGGTTTCCAAGCAAAACGATTGTATTCGGTCATACCCCTACCTTTAGACTTGGAATGGATGCGAACCGAGTCTGGTTCAATCAAGGGAAGATTGGAATCGATACTGGTGCAGGACATGGTTGTTTCCTTTCACTTGTTGACCTGACGACCTGGATAGCCTACACGGTTAGCACAATTGAAGACAGAGGGATTGTCATTTCTTCATTACCGGATCATTCGCAAGTCGATTTCGGAGTGAAATAAGAAAGGAGTCGAGGCTAGTCGAGTCCATTATGTTCCTTTGGTTAAAATACGCACAACCTATCGCTGTTTAGATACCAGGAACTGTAGTTGAAATCGATCACTATGAACACTTATCCTTAACGGCCGCAGAAGTAGAAATTAAGGATGAAGCGAAAGCCAATGAATTCGTCCCGTTCGTCTGGTTCGGGGTAGATAAGCCAAGCAGAGTACGTTTCATAATAAACGGAAATAATTAAACAAGACCTGTGCCTTTTCATATGGCATGGGTCTTTGTTTTTAGCTGTATTCCGCACGATTGTTGCTAAGGGGTGCCTACTGCAGAGTAGAAACATAAAAATGATGAATTCAGTAGAAAGGATTCTACTAAAGAAGATTAACTCTTTAAACTTGCCGTTACAGACTGTGCGGTGAACCGTACCACACGTAGGGCGAAATATTTGCCAACCGATTACTGAAGTCGTTCTAAGGGGCATTGAGTGTTAGATAGTGAAGTTTGTCAAATTCGGTGAGTCGTGTGATGGCCGTGGATGCCTTTTTGGCGTAAAAACCAAGGATTAGACTGAACCGCAGTTCACCATCAATAAGTAGGATAGGCACTTCCTTAATCCGGTCCAATCCAGCTTATTTCATATTATGGTACTGTTTATTAATTGGCATTTGAAATAATGGCTGTTATATTTAAAATATTATAGACAATGCATACAGCTGGTATCGGCATAAGCGTAAGAGAGGCGGTTTAATATGCAACAATTTGTGGAGAGTACGATTGGCATCACCAATGATTTTTTATGGTCGAAGATTCTGATTATACTGCTTATTTCATGTGGACTGTATTTTACGGTGAAATCGAAGTTTGTCCAATTCCGAATGCTCAAAGAAATGTTCGTGGTTCTCAAAGATTCCAACGTGAAGTCCAAAGGGAGTATCACCTCCTTCCAGGCGTTCTGCATCAGTATGGCAGCGCGGGTGGGTACAGGGAATATCACGGGGATCGCGATTGCCATTTCCTTAGGCGGTCCGGGCGCGGTATTCTGGATGTGGGTGATTGCCATTATTGGGTCAGCCTCCAGCTTCATTGAGAGTACACTTGCCCAGGTCTACAAAGTGAAAGACAAGACCGGATTCCGGGGCGGACCAGCCTATTATATGGAACAAGGTCTGAACAAGCGGTGGATGGGCGTTTTATTCGCTATTCTGATTACGTTATCTTTTGGCCTCGTCTTCAATGCCGTTCAGTCCAATACGATTACTGTAGCTTTTGAGAATTCGTTCGGCACGAACCGAGTGGTCCTTGGGCTGATTATGGCTGCGGTGTTTGCCGTGATTATTTTCGGCGGGATTAAGCGTATTGCCAAAATGTCCGAATATATCGTGGTTTTCATGGCGGTGGTATACATCGGGGCGTCCCTGTGCATTGTATTGATTAACATCAATAAGATGCCGGAGGTATTGGCGCTAATTGTGAAGGGTGCCTTCGGATTCGAGCAGTTTGCGGGCGGTACGCTGGGCGCAGTGATTCTGCAGGGGATTAAACGCGGGTTGTTCTCGAATGAAGCGGGGATGGGGAGTGCACCGAATGCTGCGGCCACAGCCACTACCAGTCATCCGGTGAAGCAAGGCTTGATGCAGGCCCTGGGCGTCCTCACAGATACCCTGCTGATTTGTTCAAGCACTGCGTTCATTATCCTGCTCTCCGATGCGTATAAGCAGCCAGGGCTGGATGGAATTCGGCTAACCCAGGCGGCCTTGAATGATCACATGGGTTCATGGGCATCTGGCTCCTTGGCGGTCATGGTCCTTTTGTTCGCTTTCAGTACGCTGATCGGCAACTATTATTACGGTGAGACCAATATCGAATTCCTGAACTCTAAAAAATCCACTCTCGTCTTGTACAGATTCAGCGTGCTGGGCATGATCGTATTCGGTTCGGTTGCCAAGGTGCAGTTGGTCTGGGATTTGGCCGACTTGTTCATGGGCCTGATGGTCGTGGTCAACTTAATCGCGATCTTCCTGCTATCCCGGGTAGCTTTTGCCGCCTTGTGGGACTATAAGCAGCAGAAGCGGGAGGGGGTAGACCCTGTCTTCTATAAAGACAGCATTCCGGGACTGGAACATGTGGAATGCTGGGAAAAGGGAGAAGGCGTTAAGCGTTAAAAGCATAGGGTGTATCCGAGGGCTCTGTTAGGGGAGTCCTTTTTCTCTTCAGAATAGATTGTGGTAGAGCAGAGAAAGCGGATTAAAGGCAGCACTGTTATCACGATATAGCAATATATATGGAGGGTTAATGTTCATTGAAATCATTAGCGTAGGCAAACTAAAGGAAAAATATTTGACGCTCGGCATCACAGAATATGCGAAACGGCTCCCGCCCTACCTCAAATTTCAGAGAGGTGGCGGATGAGAAGGCACCAGACTCTCTGAGCGAAGCAGAAGTCGTGCAGTTGAAAGCGCGCGAGGGCGAACGCATCCTCGCGTATGTGAAGAGCGAGGCGCATGTCATTGCGCTCGCGATTGACGGCAAGCTCTGGAGCTCGGAAGAGCTTGCCGCAGAGCTGGATCGGCTCGGCACCTACGGGACGAGCCATGGGCTCTCCGACGACGTTCTGCGCCGCGCGCAGCAGCGCATGAGCTTCGGGCCATGACGCTACCTCACCAGCTCATGCGCCTGGTCCTCATCGAGCAGATTTATCGCGCGGTTAAGATTAATCGGGGTGAACCGTATCATAAGTAACGGCATGTTTTTTCGGAAAATCCCGCAGGAGCTTTGGAAAGGCGCTTTACCAGACATGGATTCAGAATGAGCCATACTTGGGGGAAAGTAGGCGCAAACGGGCTTTTGCGAGCTTTTTGGGGTCACAGAACGATGCTGACAATTTGGTGCAGGAAATGCACGGCAAGTCATTTTTATTTGCGATAGTATTTAACTCGAAGGGAGGCAGAACGATGGATTGGTTGGAGAGGATGAAAAGCGCCATGGATTATATCGAAACGAATTTGGCGGACAATATCTCATATGATGACATAGCGCAGATCGCCTGTTGCTCGACGTATCATTTTCAACGAATGTTTCCGTTCATCACCGGAATCACGTTATCCGAGTACATCCGACGTCGACGATTGACATTGGCAGCTTTTGAACTGCAGACAACCGATGCAAGGGTGATCGATGTAGCCATGAAATATGGATACCAATCGCCGGAAGCGTTCGCACGGGCGTTCAAGAATCTCCATGGGATCATGCCGATATCTGCGCGCGATAAAGGCGTTTCCTTAAAAGCCTATCCTCGAATGTCCTTTCATATCTCAATAAAAGGAGATGTCGAGATGAATTACAGGATTGAACAAAGAGGGGCTTTTGACATGTTCGGCGTTTATGGTCATGTTAGTCAGGATTTGCAAACGGCATTTACTGATGTTCCTCAGTTCCGTAAACAATGTGATGAAGACGGCAGTGTGGATCTAATGAACGAGTTGCTGGGGCGGTTTGGTAATACCGTGTTGCACGCTGCCTTATATGACCATACGGGAGAATCATTCAAGTACATGGTATGCTATCATTTACCGAAAGGACTTGAAATTCCGGAGAGACTTACAAGGCTTTCTGTCCCAGCTTTAACATGGGCTATTTTCCCAGAACCGCAATGTGATTTACAAAAACTATGGGAACGAATATATACCGAGTGGTTCCCGATATCTGGATACGAACAGGTTGAGGGTCCTCAATTCGAAATGTATTATGGAATGCCAGGACATACACAGGGTGAGATCTGGATACCAGTAAAGAAAAAGTAACGATTGTCCTAAGGAGACGATAGTTGAGCAAAGCGAAAGGGCCATCCCATAAAGGATGGCCCTAAACTTGCCGTTACAGACAGCGCGGAGAACCGTATCATCAGTAGGGCGAATAGAATTCGCATTATCTTGAGATAATTGAGTCGATGCTTTATTATTTTTCGCTGTGTTTATTTATACTATATATAGTCTTGGTGATATGCACAAAACAAGATGTAGCGGGTAGAGTTAGTGTGCTATTGTAATTTCTCTTATTCAACGGTTTGTTCCAAAGGCAAAAATATATTCTGCAAAGGTATCTATTAATGATAATGATATCGAGGAAGAATATGTATTTAGAGCATTGGCTTGGATACGCTCTTTAGGGGATGTAAAGATTATTAATATGTCCATTGGTGTAGAGAGGAATTGTCAAGGATTATGCAATCTATCTAGGGTAATAAACAAGATGAGTAATGATGGTTACATAATTGTATCTGCCACTGGTAATACGGGTAAGCTCACACACTGCCCTGCATGTGCGGAACAGGGGATTTCTGTGGGTGCATTAAGTAAGAGTGGTAGTGAGGTAGCAACATTTAGCTGTTCTGGACATATAAATAGTAGTAAGCCAGACCTTGTAGCACAGGGATATGGGAATACTCATTTTGAGGGACTAACTCATCCTTATCATGGAACATCTTTTGCTGCTCCGGTTATTACAGGAATAATTGCTGCTACTTCGAATATGTTTAGAAGTCAGAAAAATGTGAAAAACTATCTAATAGCTAGTAGTGAGCCAATGCTTAATGTGCCAGTTTCTAGGCAAGGAGCAGGTAAGTTGAATCTCCAAAAATTGTTGGAGGTAGTTAAAGATGAGGGAAAAATTGATACTTAACGTTAATGATTTGAATAAGGTTTATCAATTAGAGGAATATGGTCGTATTACTTATGTAGATGAGTATGTTGACATTGTGTTTTTAGAATCGGAAGAATCCAGTATACCTCAATTAAAAGATTTGGAATTTGTAACAGGTATTGAGGAAAGTGGTAGGGTACTTTGTTGTAACTCTATTTATGGACGGATATAAAAATGAATCTTTCGTCTTAAGCTGCTATGAGATGGCTTTTGAATTCATCGAGGCCACTGAAAAAGTTCATACCTTAGAAACAGAACACCATTCCTCGATTTTTACGAAGAATGGTGTTCTGTTTTGCTGTATAATGGCTGTAATAATATTGAGCGGGATAAGGGCAATCCCTCCATCAGCGTATTAAAACGGATCGGCAATGCATTGCAAATCAATTTCAGGGATTTATTAGAAAATGACGAACGAAGCCTTGTCATAAGAAAAGACGAACGAGTGCCTCTCGTTCAATCCGAAGGCTCAAGAATTTCCTGGTATGCGCTTAGTCAAGGAAACAGCAACAAAATGGGTCCGCTCTGGGGGGTACTTGAAGAAGGCGGCTCCTCTGGGGAGATCAGTGTGGGTCACAGTGAAGGGGAAGAATTTACGTTTGTGGTGTCAGGAAGACTGGAAATCTTCGTAGGAAACGAACGCTATGTATTAGAAGAAGGCGACAGTATCTATTATGATGCGACCATTCCCCACCGCTATAAAAATCTGAGTCTGTAAAATAGTTTGTGTAAACTCCAAAACCTACTAAAATGAAAGTAGTAGAAAGGTTGGGGAGAGCACATGGGACTGTGGACCAAAGAGCAATTACGTTCGTTTA